>CAMDTO010000199.1 GCA_945907765.1 Thermoflexus hugenholtzii JAD2
CCTCGAGTGCAATCCTCATGTCGTCAGCCATCGTGTTGGGTTCCTCTCTCCCTTGAAGGTGTGCAACTCCAAGGAACGGACCTGACCGGTGGCTGACGGCTTCCCCCGTCGCCACCCAACCCTTCTTACACACTTCCCGGGACACTACCCCTCTTTCTGGGAGCGCTGGCGCCCTCGCCAGTCCATCACCCTTCCGCGTGACGCCGCTGGGTCCGTGCATGTTGAATGCGCCTACGTGTCGGGTCAGGGGTTGACGCAGTGGGCCTGCATCGGTCTACCATCGTGGACATGTCCGGATCGCCGACCATCCCGCGCCAGTCGCCTGCCTCACCCTCACCCGAGGTGGATGCGTACTTCGACGCTTGCCCCGAATCGTCACGCGCACGACTGATCATGCTGCGTGAGGTGATCCGGGAGGAGGCACCCCATGCGACCGAACGCATCGCGTACGGGACGGCCACCTGGCACGACGGTGAGAACATCATCCACATTGGCGGCTATGCCCGGCACGTGGGGGTCTATCCCGGCGCGGCGGCGATGATCGCCTTCGCGGACGAGGTCCAAGGGTTCGTGACCTCGAAGGGGGCAATCCAGTTCCCGCACGACCGTGACCTGCCTCTCGATCTGGTGCGTCGCCTCACGCGGTGGCGTATCGATCACCTCGCCGCGACGGGTAGGGGACGAGGCAAGGAATCGGTCGAGTCAGTGCGGGACCCCGGCCCAATCCACTTCGAGGCAACCCTGCATCGGTCTGTTGCATCGGGGGCCGCCTGCTTCGCGAACTTTCCGTGGGACCTGCGCGAGACATTCGGCAAGGGCAATCTGGTGCCGGTCGTCGCTACCTGGGATGACCGGGTGGATTACCGGGGTAGCCTCGCGCGCATGGGTGGCGAACACGCCATGCTGCTGTGCCGGAAGGATGTGCTGGCGGAACTTGGCAAGGGCCCAGGCGAGTTAGTGCACGTGACGGTCACCCTGGACCTCGCACCGCGTGAGGCCGATGTGCCCGATGCCCTCGCCACGGCCATCGATGCCGAACCGGGAGCGCGCGAAGCGTGGGAAGCCCTCTCGCCATCAATGCGCCGTGAGTATGCACAGTGGATTGCCGATGCCAAGCGCCCGGAAACGCGCGACGCCCGGCTATCCAAGGCGATCCCGATGATCCTGTCCCGCAAGCGCCTCAAGGGCTAGCCCGGACAGACGGTCCCCATCGTCCCTGAATTCCGGGTCGAATAGCGGCAACGTGCCGACCCGGTCGGTCAGGGTGTCCGCGTCGGGCGACGCGTGGCGGTGCGGGTCGGGGTCACCGTGGGTGTCGCCGTCGACGTCCGGGTTACGGTGCGGGTTGCGGTGGCGGTCCGGGTCACCGTCTTGGTCCGCGTTCGCGTCACGGTTGGCGTGGTCGTCACTGTCGGCGTGCGGGTCACCGTTGCCGTCTTTGTCACCGTCATCGTCACGGTCGGCGTGGTCGTCGCTGTCGGCGTGCGGGTGATTGTCGGGGTCGGCGTCCGGGTCTTCGTTGCCGTCCGGGTCACCGTGACCGTCGGAGTTTTCGTGGTGGTCGGCGTCACGGTTGCGGTTGATGTCCTGGTGGGTGTCTGCGTGACCGTCGCGGTCTTCGTCCGGGTCGGGGTGACCGTGACGGTCGCGGTGCGTGTGACTGTGCGGGTCGTCGTCACCGTCGGAGTAGGAGTCGTGGTCGGCAAGGCGGTCCGCGTCGGGGTGACGGTGACCGACTTGGTCACCGTCGGGCTAGCGGTGCGCGTCACGGTGCGCGTCACGGTGCGCGTCACGGTGCCGGCGGACTGCCCGAGGGCCATGGTGAAGGCGGCATCAAGGTTCAGGCGTCCCTTGCCATACGCGTTCGGGTTGGCACGGGTGGTGGCGTCGGCGGTTGCCGATCCAAGCAGGATGCTGATGACCTGTGCGCGGGTGAGGTTGGGAAAGGTCGAGAGAAGCACCGCGGCAGCCCCGGCGACATGGGGTGACGCCATCGAGGTGCCGGATTCGTAGGCGTACGCAACCGGTTGCCGCTTGGTACTGATGAAGGTGCTGTAGATGTTGTCACCCGGGGCGGCGATGCCGGCCGATGCAACGTAACTCGTCTGCGAGGAGAACTCCGCAACAACCCCGGTGCGTGAGGTGGCCGCAACCGGGATCAGCTTGCCCGCCCCGGCAGAGGTGCCCGCGTAGGCAGCCGGCCAGTCGGCATCGTTGATCACCGAACATCCGTTGAGTGACCACGACGCACCACCGCAGTTCCCGGCGGAGGTGATGAAGACCACCCCGGCAATCGCAGCCGCATCGATGGCGTCCTTGTCGGCCTGGGATTCTCCGCCGCCGATGCTGAGATTGATGACCTTCACGCCCTTGGAGACGGCCCAGTCGATTCCCGCCACCACCCCTTCGTCGGTGCCACTTCCGTTGGCATCCAGCACCTGAACGGGCACGATTTGCACCGGCCGGTCTCCCGCGACGCCCGCGACGCCGACGCCGTTATTCGTTGCCGCGGCGACGATGCCCGCCACATGACTCCCGTGGCCATCGCCGTCATTGGGCCAAGTGGCACTGTTACCGGCGTTGTAGGCGAGGCAGGTGCCACTGTCGCACCGGCCCCACGTGCTGTTCGGCGCGAGGCGCGACACCAAGTCTGGGTGCGTCAGATTCACGCCGGTGTCCACAATGCCAACAAGGACGGTCGTACCGGCATTCAGTGCACCCGCACGAGGCCAAACGGCACTGGCACCACTGCTAACCAGTCCCCACTGGATCGAATACGACGGGTCATTGGGGGTGTTCAGGATGGCTGATGGTGCCGGGTTTGCCGGCAGATCGGCTTGCGCGCCGGCCAGTGGCATGCCAACACGCATCTCAGTCAGAGGTGATGGGGGAGGAAGTACCTCACGGCGCACGTGCCGGGCCACGACCTTTTCCACCCAGAGGACATCAGCCCGCCCGCGAAGGGTTGCAAGGGCGGCGTCCAGTTCACCGGCAGGCACCTCGACCGACTGGATATCGAGATCTGGCAGGTTCGGGGTGACGGCAGCGGTTCGGGGTGACGGCAGCGGTGCGGACCGACCGCACGGCCGCCCCGGGTGAGACGCCGAGGGCACGGACATATCCGGCGGCGCGCATCACTGGTGAGGGATGGGTCCGGTACAGGAGGCGGGTGGTTGCACCCTCAGCCGTGGAAGCACCCGGGGTTGCCGTTGGTGCAGCGTCACCGGCGGCCCTCGCCATCGGGGAAGCCCACATGGCAGACAGGGTCAGGAGTGCGACGGCGATCCGGACAATCCTGTCAGCATTCATCAACGGCACTGCCTACCGGGCCGATGGTACTTGGTGGAGGATCAAAGCCGTCGCCAATCAGCTTGAAACACTGGTTGCTTCACCGTGCGTGACACGCGAATGCCGGGAGTACGCCGGCGCGTGTGCACGAAATGAAGTGGTCGGGAAAACCGATGCCGGGTCTGTCACACTGGCGACTGCGCCATACCTATGAATTCGAGATGCGTCGCGAAAACCGGACGGACGCACCCGGAGGCTCATGCAATGAGTGCAGGATCCAAGCCCCAGACACTTCCCCTTGACGACCAATCGCGCGCCGTGCTTGCCCAAGCGGCCTCGCTCGCCGCGCACGGACGGACGGATGCGGACGACGCGACCCCGGTGGTCGTATCCGGTCGGCACCTGCTGGACGCCCTCGAGGCCGGCATCTCCGGCGTGACGGTGACGGTGGTGCCGGGCACACGCACGACCGCGCAAGTCAACGCCGTATTGGCAGCGTCGACCCGGATTGCGCATGAGAACGGTGCGTCGGCGATCACGCCCGACCACCTCCGCGCCGGGGTTGCCGATCTCTTTGCAGCATCTGGCATCAACGCCGACGCCCTGATGGCCACACGTGCCCTCGTGCGCCAGAACCACTGAGAAGAATGCCGTGCCACCCAAGTGATGGCGTGGCACGGATTCCCCTTCTGATCACACCGGTGTCACAACCTTGCACCATGGAGGTTTGCCATGATCCCTGAACCACTTGAAGCCCTCGGACGTGTTTTCGAACAACTGGAGATCAAGCACGACTTCGAGGATGAGCGCCTGCTGACCGGGTTTGGCGGGACCAACGCGCCCTATTCCATCTCGATCGTCGCCTGGCAATCGGCCGAGGAGTGGTGGAACTTCGACCTGCGCGCCTACATCCGGACAGGTGGACGCCACGCCGGGTCATTTCCGTTGATGGCCGTGTCCCCGCACCAGTTCGACGAAGCGCACCGCTTCCTCAACTACCTCAATGGCCGGTGGCTGACCGCTGGACATGCCTACATCGATCCCGATGACGGTGACATCTCCTTCCGATGGACAGGCCCGTTTCCGGCAGTGATCACCGAGGCTTTCGCCGACCATCTCCTCGGCGCAGTCTCGCAGATCGACCATTTCTTCCCGGAACTGCGGGCAATCCTGGCGGACGGGATGACGGCGATGGGAGCGATTGCGTCGCACAACGCACGGGACGCTGACGACCGCGAGGCCCGTCAAGATCCATCCGACGATGACGCGCAGGGGAACGATGACGACAATCCCGAGACCTTCCCCTTCCCGGAATGACCGCTTCCCCACCCGTCGCCCCACGAGCGAAGCGCATTCACTTCAGGGGCGACGGGGTGCGACGGGGGTCGGGCACACTCATCACCGCCCGGTCCGACCTGCCCTATTCCTCTGGTAAACCGATGTGGGCGACGGTCTTGCCACAGGGCTTGCCCCGGTAGAACCAAGCGAGGGCCCGGGTCAGCGCGGGATCGCCCGGGGCTACCTGAAGAAAGAGGGTCAGGCACGACCGGTATTTCTCGGCATCAATGTCACCGAGGATCTGCACCGGGTCAGTCTTGCCTGACGTCATCGTTGCCTCGACACATTCGCGCAGGCGGGGTCCGAGGACGGGGTGATCCCAGTACGCCCGCGCCTCATCCAGTCCGGCAATGCCGTACATCTTGGCAGTTGCACTCTGACCGAGAGAATGCAACTGGGGTAGCACGAACCACATCCAGTGCTCTTGCTTGTCCCCGGCGTGCAGTTCGGCGAGGGCCGTGTCGTAGACAGTCTTGCCGGACCTCCCAGCCCATGGGGCGTCCTGCGCCACCATGAACCGGTTGAGGTCGAAGGGATGATTTGCCATCATGAAGTCCTCCATCTGCCAACCGTTGCGTCTCCCAATCGGGGGCGACGTGGTCGGCAAGGCGACGCCTCTATAGTAGGCACTTGATCGAGTAGGCACTTGATGGCGCCTGTGCGAAAGAAAGGCAGGGAACGGCACCGTGAAGATCCTCGACCTCGTCACCCGAACATTCAGGTACACCAACCACACGGTTCGTGACAGCGAGGGGCATACCCATCCGGGCCCGCCCCACGACGCCACGCAGTCGGTCCTGG
>CAMDTO010000200.1 GCA_945907765.1 Thermoflexus hugenholtzii JAD2
CAGAACGAGGTCAACCAACTCGTCTCGGAGATTGACCGCATCGCGGCATCAACCCAGTACAACAAGATCGCACTCCTGAACAAGGACAGTGCGGTGACCCTGCACAACTCCGGCGACGCCCTGCAGTTCCACATCGGTGCGAACACCAACCTTGTCAGTGGTGCGGCGAGTACGTCATCGGGCGACAACGCTTTGCAGTTCAGCATCGGTGCGGCCAGATCGCAGGATCTGGGCGATGTGAAACTGCTCAGTGCCCTGGGCGTGACGGGCACGACTGAGAAGACCTTCACCGTCGGCGGATCGACCATCACGTACAACCCATCCGTCGACACGGTCTTTGATGTGCGGAATGCCATCAACGACGAATCATTCACCTCAGGGGTCACGGCAGAAGTGACCGGCGGGAAGCTCGTCCTCGCGAGCAACTCGGCATTCACGATCTCGGGGGATACGGGGAACCTCGTCTCCGCCTTGGGATTGCCGGCTTCGGGGACGCCCGGGATCATCAGTGGTTCGTCCACGGTCGCCGACGTGACCGGTTCGACCGGGTCGTTCTATATCGATGACAACGGCGGTAACGGCACTTTTGCCACAGTGAACTATTCCGGAACGATGACCCTCGATGCCTTGGCGTCGGCCATGCAAACCGCTCTCAGGGCGACGAGTGAGACCACGGCGACAGTGACGGTGGTCGGCGGGGCTTTCGAGTTCCAGCATATCGTCGGTGGCAATGTCATCCTGGAACCCACGACACCATCGGCGTTCGGGGTCACAAGCCCACTGACCGTGGGAACAACGACCGCCTCCCCAATGGTGGCAATCCGGAACATCGCGTCTTCATCCACCCTGACCGGTGTCACCTCGATCTCCTCCAGTACCGATGGCACCCTAGACGTGGCATCCCAGACGTCGGCGAACGCCTCCATTTCCCTTCTGGATGCGGCTATCGAGAACGTCAGTACATCACGCGGTCAGATCGGGTCGATGCAGAACCGTCTGGAAAGCGTGATCAACAGCCTCGGCGTGGCGTCGGAGAACACGGCAGCGGCGAACAGCCGCATCCGGGATGCCGACGTGGCCCAGGCGGTGTCCGAGATGACGCGCACCCAGATCCTTCAACAGGCGACGATGGCCGTTCTGGCACAGGCCAACCAGTCACCCCAGTCGGTCCTGCAACTACTCAAGTAGCGGGACGGGCAACCACGGGCTTGCCCGTGTCCCTGAAAGACGTGATGGGTTTTGATCGACCCGGTTCGATCATGGACATCATCCGCCGGTAGGGACGGCGACAGGTGGCCCCGTCTCCCAGGGGGGAGAGACGGGGCCACATCTTTTTCTCCAATCCGGATGCCCCACCACACCGCCATTCGCACCCATGGTGCAACCGCCGGGCAGTGCGTCAGGCGGGCGTCATGCGCAGGAGGACCTTGTTTGCCTCCGCCGGATGGTCGTGCGCGAAGGCGATGGCCGCCGGTGCTTGAGCGAACGGGAACCGGTGCGAGACCATCGGGCGCAATGCCTCGCCTCGCCGCTGCACGATATCGACCGCCTGGCCGAAGACCCCGGCATTGTTGCGGCTGCCCAGGATGGTCAGTTCCTTGCGGGTGAAGAGCGACACCGGCAGGCTGACCTCCTCCAGGGAGATGCCCGCGATCACGATCCGTCCGGCATAGGCGACCACATCCACGGCGGTGCGGATCACCGCGGGTGCACCGGTCGCGTCCATCACGACCGATGCGCCGTCACCATGCGTCCAATCCATCACGGCGTCGGCCCCGTCGGAGGCCAAAGCGATCCGTTCGGCACCGAGGGTGCGCGCCAGTTCCAGACGCGACGGCAAGCGGTCCATCACGAGGCATCGGGCACCACGGTCGATGGAGGCGATCATCGCCGCTTGGCCAATCGGACCGGCGCCGAAGATTGCGACCGTGTCGCCCGGGCCGACCTGACCCCGCGTGATCATCTGCATGCCAATCGAAAGCGGCTCGATGAGGGCCGTCAGTTCGGCATCGAGGGATCCCACTGGAAAGAGGTGTGTCACGGGGACCGTCAGGTATTCGGCAAAGGCACCGGTGGTGTGGATTCCGAGGACACGCAGACTGGTGCAACAGTTTGGACGGGCATGGCGGCATGGATAGCAAGTGCCGCAGGAGAGCAACGGTTCCACGGTCACACGGTCGCCGACGCGAATCGGGCCGCTATACCCGGGACCGAAGCCGGCCACGGTGGCGGAGAACTCGTGCCCCTGGATGGTGGGGTACTTGGCGTAGGGATTGTGCCCGTCGTAGAAGTGCAGGTCAGACCCGCAGATGCCCGCCACTTCGATCTTGAGGAGTGCCTCACCGGGACCGGCGTGCGGATCCGGGACATCCTGGATTTCCATGTGCGACGCGGCGGTAGTGACAGCAGCCTTCATCGTTTCTCTCCATGGCGTAATAGCTGGCCGGAATGCACGTTCTTCCACCCCGACCCCACCGCCCCCGATTTATATACGCTGCGCTTCACCCCAGCCACGTCGCCCCTGATGTACATACGCTTCGCTTGGGTCGCGGGGCAAGTGTAGTCGGTGTGGGTACCAGTCACCCCTGACTTCTTTACGCTTCGCTTGGCCTCACCATCCCTCATTTAGTAGAAGCCCAGATTGAAAGATGATCTGCTTACCGCAGCACGGTGGTGGGAGTCAGGTAGCGCCGGAGACCGGGAGTGGACGTGGCGATGCCGGACGCGCGGGTCTGGTATCCCTCGAAACCCGCCCATTCCGCCCCATCGACCCGTTCACTCATACCCTTCCCTTGGGCCTCCACACCACCGCTCCCCTGACTTGCATGCGCTTTGCTCAGGCATCCGATGAAACGGATCCCGTCGCGACCCATCGCAAAGGCGGCCGTGGCGAAGCGATCGGCCTTGTACACGTCCGGCGCGATGACGGTCAGGCTGACCACCGGGTCATTCTCAATCGCACTCCCGTGGGGGCGATGGATGTGGTCACCACGTTCGTAGGTGCCGGAAGTGGCGATTCCTTCGCCCGACAGGTGGACGACCTTCACGATCTCGGTCACATCCATCGAGTTGAGGATGCCGATCTTCCATGGCATGCCGTCGAGGTTCAGTCCCGCAGTCTGGATGTCACCACCGGCGTTGACGCAGAAGTGGTGGAACCCGGTGGCATGCAAGCGGTTGGCGGCCTCGGCGATGGCCCATCCCTTGACGACTCCGGAGAGGTCGCACGTTCCGGTGCGCCAGGCATCGAAGTACCCATTCGTCTCATCGCCCGTCCGGACGGCACGGTCGATCATTGCGCGCATCTCCGGGGATGCGTCTTCCATGGCACGGAGGCCACGGTTGATGCGGGAGAGTTCGCTGTCCTCGCGGTAGGTGCTGAACCGGGCATCAACCGCGGTGAAGAAGGCCCAGAGGGCATCGAGCTCCGGTCGGTGACACCGGGATCGACGATCTCCACGATGATCGGCATTCCCATGATGATCCGCGTTCCGGTCACCATCCGGCTCACCGTTGTTCCTGATCGAAAGACGTTCCGGTCAGCCCCCTAGCCAAGCGTCTATAAGTAGGGGCAATGGGGCTGACCGGACCGCGAGGCTGGCTCACGATGCCTTCTGGATGGCCGAGGCAATCGCGGCACGGAAACCTCGGGCCGTCTGGGTTGCCCCCGAGATGCTGTTGACATTCTCGTTCTGGGTGCGGATCACTTCGTCCTCGTAGGCGGGCAAGGCGTAGTTGGAGATCTGCAGGGACCGTGACCTACTTGAGGGGTACTGCAGGGCAACGACATCGGTGATCTTCCCGCCGGAGACGACAATTTTCATCTCGATCGGGCCTCAATTGGTGGAGATGACGCTGCTGTTATGGGAACCGTCACGCAGTCTGGTTCCAGTGGCAGGTGCGACCGTCGGGGCGAGTGTCGGCTTGATGGTGGGAATGATGGCCGGGGTTGCGGTCTTGGGCGCGGCGGCGGGTTGGGCTGCAACGGCTGGCTGGGGTGCCGTAGTCGGCGGTGCCACAACCGTCGGTGGAGTGGCAGTCGTGGGCTGGGCGAGGACCGCATTCGGCCGCAAGGGTTGGGCGTTCGAGGCCGGGCGGGCACCGTGGTCGTCGTCGTCCTCGTGTTCAGACCCGCGCCAATCCCGACGTCCTTCCGGAACCCGCCCCGCAACCGCGCGACCCTCTGGTGGGCGGGAGGCGGGTGCAGCGGTCGGTGCGGTTCGGTCGACAGACGTCAAGGGCGCCGCAATGGTCGGTTCCATCGTGACCGGTGCCGGGGTGGAGTTGCCAAGGGCATCGGCCTGCGTGGATCCGCCTCCAAGTGCCTGATAGGCAGCATACGAGGCTGCTACAGGATGACCGATGCCGAGGCTGCGAGCGCTTTCATGGATCCCCTCCCTGGGCCGTGCAGGGTTGCTGCCGTGCGGGACTGCTGCGGTGTGATCCTCACCACCCCACCCAATCGCCATCTCACTTGAACGGGTCCCTACTAGCCTATTCCAACGCCGACGCAAGTTCCATCCCGGTTGCGTCAACACCTTGTAAACAGTTCGCAGCGGATCATCACCCCCACCACGTCGCCTTCTCGGACGACCCCCGAGCCTCGTGTCCCAGACGCGGGAAGGAAGAGGATTGGCCACCACGACCCTGTTTCGGTTGCAGGCCAGGCAACTTGACAGCGGACCGGCGGATATCCTGCCACCGTAGGTACCGTGCCCCCAATCCACGCCCGTTGTCCCTTGGCACGCGCCGGTAGCCTGGCGCATTTGTTCATGCGCTTGGCTACTGGAGACATCCCGATACGAAGATCACCGACCTCACCGTGACCGACATCCCCCTCGGGCCGAGGGTGGCGGACTGCGCCACGATGCCGAACGGGTGCGGGCAGTGCGCGCGGCAATTGGGCCGGTCATCGACCTCATGGTGGATGTGAACAACGCGGGGGACGCCACCACCGCGCCACGGGTGCAGACGGACGGGCACAACGTACCCGCGGCGGGGTGCCACATGGTGGCCGCAGCCAGTACCGTCGCGAGGAAACCCGGCATACTTCTCGGATTGGGCGAGACCGACCGCTCCCCATCACGGGAACAACCATGAGCCAAGCCCCCACGTCGGACGCGACGCCCGCACCGAACGCCGCCGATCGCCACGACCTGATCCGCGTCCACGGCGCGCGCGTGAACAACCTCAGGGACGTCTGCATTGAGATCCCGAAGCGACGCCTCACCGTCTTTACCGGCGTCTCCGGTTCCGGCAAGAGTTCGCTGGTCTTCGGCACCATCGCCGCCGAGTCGCAGCGCCTGATCAACGAGACGTATAGCGCCTTCGTGCAGGGCTTCATGCCCTCA
>CAMDTO010000201.1 GCA_945907765.1 Thermoflexus hugenholtzii JAD2
GCCCGGCAGGTCGGACGACGGAGGCCGGGACGAGTTCCCCGAATGCTGCCCCACCCGGGTTTCGAGATCCCGGACGCGTTCCTCCAAACGGGCGTTCGCCGCCCGGAGGTCAACGTTCACCGCCCGCAGCTCAGCAATGGTTGCCTGCAAGGTGGCGACGACGGATGGCATCACTCACCATAACGTGCAACGAAACCGACCCGGCACCCTACCCCCGTGAACGGTTACGGCTGTGGTCTTTTGTTGCCTCGGGGACGTCGCGGACGTTTCATCGACATCTGTACCGTCGTCGTGTTCAGGCGCGACGTTCCTTAGGAGTCTGTGCAATGCAACGAGTTGCGTTCATATTGAAGGTACGCGAGGATCGACTTGAGGAGTACAAGCTTCGACACGCTGAAGTGTGGCCAGACATGCTGCAGGCACTTCGCGAGACTGGGTGGCACAACTACTCGATCTTCATGCGTCCCGATGGCATGTTGTTTGGATATCTCGAGACGCCAGATTTCGAGGCCGCTCGGGCCGGAATGGCGGACCGCGAAGTCAACGCGAGGTGGCAGGCCGACATGGCCCCGTTCTTTGAAAGCATCACGGGACGTCCGGACGAGGCGATGCTTCCTCTTGAGGAAGTCTTCCACCTTGACTGACAGCCGAACTCGCTTCCCGGACCGGATTGAGACCCCCCGGCTGGTGATCCGGCCGTACGCGATTGGCGATGCGGACGCTCTCTTTGATGCGATCAACGGGTCGCGCGGCACCTTGCAAGAGTTCTTGCCGTGGGCGGAGACGGGTCATCTCGACCAAGCGAACACACGGCAATTCATCGTGCAGGCTCTGCATCGTTGGCAGATTCACGAGGACATGTTGTCCTTGGTGATCACCAATCGCCAGGGAACGTTGCTCGGCGGGGTTGGTTTGCAGTCGATCAATTGGTCAGTTCCACGGGTTGAACTGGGCTACTGGCTTGCCGATGGCTCTGCTGGCCACGGGATCATGCAGGAGACCGTCCGGGCTGTTTCAAGGGTGTGCCTGGATACCTTCCGGGTAGCCCGGATCGAGATCAGGTGTGATGTCCGGAACTGGCGAAGTGCGCGGGTTGCCGAGCGATGCGGGTTCCACTTGGATGGGACGTTGCGCCATTTCGGTCGGTCACCGATTGGAGCGCTTACTGATGTCCAGGTCTGGAGCCTGACACCCGAAGAGTTCACGGTGGTTTCAAGCGAGTGGGACCAACAGGACAACGCCCTGCGCGGGGTGGCCCAACACGCGTGAACCCGGCTCGGTCATAATGGGCCATAAAAAAGGAGGCCGGACCCAGAAGCGGGCGGCCTCCAAAGGCGTGTTTACGACGTTTGCAAGGTGCTGGCTAGTCGCCGAGGTGGTAGACCACCCAGCACTCAGCGGTTCCATCAGCCGCTTCCTTCACCGCAAGCGTGAAGTTGCCCGGCCGGATGTGGCGCTCATTTAGGAGACGCTCAAGTTGGGCTGGCACCGCCATGTCATAACGGTCACGAAGAACTGCGACATGCCAGCCGCTCTGCGACGTTGCGCGGGCCGGTCGGGCGGCTGCCTGACGTTCGACACGCTCCGGGCGCTCCGGACGTTCTGGTCGCTCAGCACGCGGTGGGCGAGGTGCCCTTACTGGTGCTTCCGGAGGCGCACCGGTGACCGTCACGACACTCGCAGCCAATCCTCGGCCGCCGTCGTCCTGATGGCACTGGAACTCGACTTCCTGGCCCGTTCTCAGGGTGTCGAACGCTTGTGGGCCGCTGTCGAGCGCTGACGCATGGAAGAATACCTCAACGCCCTCGGAAACCCGGAGGAAACCGAACCGCCGCGGGCGGTTCAGGCGTGCCACGGTTCCTTGCAGATGTCCGCCGGGATGTTCGGTGTTCGGCGCTGGACGTGCAGGGCGACCTTCACCACCAGATTCGGACAAGTCGTCGACCTCTTCATGTTCGCCACTGACCTCGGCATCGGGGTCTTCGGGAGGGAGATCCTCAGTGGGGTAGGGTCGGTATTCGCTCATGGTTCGTAGTGATCCTCTGTGATCGTGCGTTCAACTTGCGGAAACGGTCAGATCGCACCCTGAACGCGCAAGGGATGAGCGGCAGTATAGCGCGTGTGCGGGTGCTTCCGAACAATCGGCTAAGTCTTGGTGCCACGGGCTGCCCCGAATTCGAGCGGGCGCGCCTCAGACGGCACGAGGTTGCGTGATACGATGCCGTCCGTTCACCTTGCCATCGACTAGATCCGGTTGAAGCCTCAATGAAACAACGCCCCATCGGTGTCGGGATTGTCGGGTATGGATTGGCCGGTCGAGTCTTCCACTCGACCCTCATACGCAACGTCGAAGACTTCGCCATCGGTGCCATCGCGGTCCGCAACGAAGGCCGACGCGCTCTCGCCGTGATGGACCATCCCGAAGCGACGATCCACTCGTCTGCATCGGAACTGTTTGCAAATCCCGATGTCGACCTCGTGGTGATTGCCACGCCCCACGACACTCATGCCTCCATGTGCGTAGGCGCTGCCCGAGCGGGCAAGCATGTCGTTGTTGACAAGATCATGTGCATGAATGTCTCGGAAGGCGAGGCGATGATTGAGGCGGCGGACACGAACGGAGTTCTCCTGAGTGTGTTCCAGAACCGTAGGTGGGACGCGGATTTCCTGACCGTGCAGGACGTGCTCACCCGAGGACTGGTTGGCGAACCGTTCGTGATCGAGTCGTCGGTGACCGGGTTTGGTTTGACGCCTGGCTATCGCTTGCCGGCAGGTGATCGTCCCCGCGGTTGGCGGACCTACGCGGAATTCGGCGGTGGGCCGTTCCGTGATTGGGGCGCACACCTCCTGGATCAGGCGGTTCAACTGTGTGGCGGCTCGCCTAAGCGCGTGGTTGCCGACTTCCAGTACCGACGAGATTGGGATGTGGAGACTGCGGGAACCGCGACCCTTATCTTCGGTTCGGACGACGGGACCGACCGTGAAGGGATCAGGTTCGTCATCGAGGTGGGAAGCATATCGGCGATTCCGAAGCCCCGGTGGCTCATTCGTGGGTCTGAGGGCGCGTATATCCAGTATGGGCGTGATCCACAGGAACAGGCTTTGCACCGGGGCGAGGTGGGGCCGCGCAAGATGCTTCCCGAGCATGCGCCACGGCTTGTTCGAGAGGTTGAGGGCGCGCTCCAGGACGTTGTACTCGACGGGCTTGCGGGTAATTATCTCGCCTTCTACCAAAATGTCGCAGGAGCAATCCTGGGTCGTGAGGAATTGATGGTCACTGCGCCATCGGTTCTTCGATCAATCCGATTGCTTGAAGTCGCGGCTGAGTCAGCGCGCACAAACCAGGTGATTGCACTTTGAGGCGTACCCATCGAGAGGGCGGCGTTTGCGGGACTGGCAAAGATGAAGGGACATACGATGAAGGTTCACGAGACCGTCGGTCTAGGCTGTTCGGCGACTCATTCCGGTGACGTGGTCACGCTGACCGATTCCACCGGGGCACGCGCAGTGATCCGGGTGGCCGAAGGCAACAATGTCGCGAGGTTCCAGGTGCATGTCTTGGGAAGTGACGACCTCGTAGACGTTCTTGTCCCGCCTGACGAGGCGAATGGTGGGTACTCGTATGGAAATCCAATCCTCTTCCCATTCCCGAACCGGGTCAAAGGTGGCACCTACACTTTCGGAGGTGTCAAACATCAGTTGGATGTCAATGAGACCACCCGCGGGAACCACATTCATGGTCTCGTGAACCGGCGACCTTGGCGGGTCGATGGCGTTGGTGTCGATCAATCCCACGGTGCTTGGCAGGTCTCGACGTTCGATCTCCGGGCGGACGCGGATATCCAACGGCAGTACCCGTTTGGCGCAGTAATCTCTATCACTACGTCGCTGGAAGGCGGCCATCTCACACAACGCACGGTCGTGACCAATCACGGTGCTGGTGCAATGCCCATGGGATACGGCATTCACCCGTGGTTTCCGGTCACGATGGGATCATCGCCTCGCGGGGCAACGCAAGTGTGCGTGCCAGGTGCCTCGGTCTGGGAACTGGACAATCTCGTCCCCACTGGAAAGCGCCTGCCGGTCCAGGGTAACGACCTCGATCTACGGAGCTGGCCAGAAATTGCCACTCGCGAGCTCGATCACGTGTATACCGACGTTGAACGCCGGGCTGACGGCTGGACAGAGGCAGGAGTGATCTATCCGGATACCGGCTTGCGTCTTCTGGTGGAGGCAAGCCCCGAGTTCCGTGAATGGGTGATCTTCGCTCCGCCGTTCCGGCCGGTTGTGTGCCTCGAACCGTATTCCGGAACCACAAACGCCGTCAACCTCCATTTCGAGGGGATTGATGCGGGCTTGGTGATCCTTGAACCCGGACAGGTTTGGGACGCGACGGTCCGTTTCTCGCTCGCGCCCCACTGAGTTGAGTTACGAGGCCGGAGGCGTGTACGCAATTCGGTAGACCGCCCCGGCCACGTCGTCGGTCAGGAAAAGGGATCCATCGGGACCTTCCTGAATGTCAACTGGTCGCCCCCATGCATCGCCGGGGCCACGCGGGCCGCGGTTCCAACCTGTCACAAAGTCTTCGGACGCCACGGGCCTTCCGTCTATGGTGATGACGCGCGCGACCTTGTAGCCGGTAGCGATGCTCCGGTTCCATGATCCGTGGTACGCAGCGAACCCATTCCCGCGGAAAGACTCCGGTAGGCCATTGCCGACCGGAAACGTGATTCCTAGCGGTGCCGAATGGGCTTGCACGCCGAAGTACTGTGTCAGCTCTTCGCACTTTGGGTTTCGCGACGGCACTCGGGTGTCAACTTGCCAAGCATCCCCATTCCAATAACAGTAGGGCCAGCCATAGTCGGCCCCCTCGTTCACCGGGGTGACTGGTTCAGGTGGGATGTCATCGCCCAGAGCATCCCGCTCATTTGTCGCCGCCCACAGGATTCCTGATGATGGGTCGAATGAGAGGTCGACGACGTTTCGGAGCCCCCGGGCAAACTCCCTCCCGGTGCCGTCGTTTGCGTACCGCCAGATAGTGCTTCGCCGGGTATCGGCTTCAACACACACGTTGCAACTGGACCCGAATGCGACGTAGAAGGCCCCGGAAGCATCGAGCGCTAACGGGCGGAAATGGTGAGCACCGCAACCGGAATCTGGAAGGCCGTCAACAATTACTCCGCTCGGGACAGGGGTACCTTCGCCCCATAGGTGGTTGAACCGGGCAATCGATGTTGACTGGGCAACGAACATTGAGTCGTCGCGAATAGCAATTCCGTAGGGGCAGCGCAATCCCGAAAGGAC
>CAMDTO010000202.1 GCA_945907765.1 Thermoflexus hugenholtzii JAD2
GGGTGGTGGGTGCAGGTAGAACTGATCGGGGAGTGCACGCGCTGGGTCAAGTTGTGCACTTTGATGTGCCCAAGGATCTAGCTCCCCGGGGTTCCGGGATGCTCTCAGCGCTCAATTCTCGTTTGCCACCGGACCTTCGCGTCTTGGTGATTGATCCCGTGAGTCATGAGTTTCATGCCCGGTTCAGTGCGACCAGCCGTGGCTATCGCTACACGATCGAAAATGCGGTTGTTGGCGTGCCAACGAACCGTAGATTGGCCTGGAATATCCGGCGTCCGCTTGACATCATGGCAATGAATGATGCGCTCGGTCGAATTGTCGGTAGCCACGACTTCGCGGCCTTCGGTGTCCGTGTCGGCTCAGATCCTACGCGGCGGGTAGTTCTGGGGGCCCGGGCTTCAGGTGCCGGTCTTTCGAGCGGTGAGCAATTTTCTCACCGTGATGCGGCACTGGAAGGTCTGACGGCGCGTGCCGTTTCTGGCGAAATATGGCACACTTTACCGCAGTGTAACCCGCACTGTGAGCCAGCCGCGTCTATCGTGGTGATCGAAGTCGAGGCGAATGCCTTCCTTCGTCATATGATGCGTAGGTTGGTCGGGACTTTGGTGCGCGTTGGGCATCTTCGAGTGTCACCGGACGTGATGGATACGTTGCTGGTGGTGCCTCCGAAGGGACTTGTCGGACCGGCAGCCCCGCCCCATGGCCTGTGTCTGGTTCACGTGGCGTACGACGGGACCCGTCTGTCACCGAGATACCGGGCGTCGCCGGGATCGTAGATCAAGAGCGAGTTGGATGAAGACGTACTCACCGAAAGCTTCCGAACTGGAGCACAAGTGGTGGTTGGTTGATGCTGAGGGCCTAATTCTTGGCCGCCTAGCCACAGCCGTTGCCGGCAAGATCCGGGGCAAGGACAAGCCCACGTTCGCCCCTCATATGGACGGTGGGGATTATGTGATTGTCATCAATGCATCGAAGGTGCGTGTCACCGGCAATCGGCTTGACAGTAAGGTTTATGCCAGACATAGCGGCTATCCGGGCGGTTTTCGGACCGAGACATTGAGGCAGCTTCTTGGACGGCACCCTGATCGTGTCATCGAGAAGGCGGTCCGGGGAATGCTCCCCAAAGGCAATCTTGGACATCAGATGATCCGTAAGCTCAAGGTGTATGCGCACGGTGAGCATCCGCACTCGAGCCAGCAGCCGTTGTCGTGGGAATTGACCCCGGCGATTATCGGCGGAAGTGAGGCGTGACTGCAATGATTGCCAGCACTCAGCAGTACTATTATGGGCTTGGGCGTCGCAAATGCGCGGTTGCGCGGGTTCGTCTCTATCCAGGTGATGGTCAGATCGTTGTGAACGGTCGCCAAGCACTGGACTACTTCGGTCGTGAGACGTTGGTGACCACGGTTCGTGGGCCCCTACGTGCCGTGGATGCGGTGGCGCGTTTCAACATTGTGGTGAAGGTGTTGGGTGGAGGGATTTCTGGTCAGGCCGATGCTATTTCGCTTGGCATTGCACGGGCACTTCTCGTCTCCGATGAGACCCACCGTAAGCCATTGCGGGCTGATGGTCTCCTGACCCGCGATGCGCGGGTCAAGGAACGCAAGAAGCCGGGCTTGAAGCGTGCCCGCAAGGCGCCGCAGTACACCAAGCGTTGAGAACCGTCTGGTTCGGATAGTTGCGAAGGGGCGGCACGGAAACGTGTCGCCCCTTTGTTTTTGTTTGTGCGTTGTGCGTCAACCGATGCCCGACACCCATAGGACGACAGTGATAAGTGCGCGGCGTATTGGCCCCATGACCACTCCGAGGATGTCAAAGTTGATGATTGATGGGGCGAACACCAGAAGTAGGAGGATTCCTGGTCCGAATTGTTCGATGCGTTCGAGTTGGGCTGCCATGCGTGACGGCAGGAGACCGGTTGCCACAGCGAAGCCATCGAGCGGAGGGAGAGGAAGCATGTTGAATGCTGCCAAGCCGATGTTCAGGAAGAATGACGTTTCGATAACTTTGGCTGTGAGCTCACCTGCGGTCCCAGGGAAGTCAGGGAGGTACTGTGCGCCGAGCGCAAAAACAAGCGCCATGAGCAGGTTTGACGCTGGGCCGGCCGCTGACACAAGGGCCATGCCTCGACGCCCTCCCGCCAATGCGTATCCGTTGACGGGGACCGGCTTGCCCCAACCAAACCCAGGCCCTCCGCTGACTGATGCAAGCAAGAGTAGGAGTGTGCCGAATGGGTCGAGGTGTTTCAACGGGTTTAGGGTGAGACGTCCGGCACGCGTAGCGGTCTTGTCTCCTAAGAGCAGTGCCGCTGCAGTGTGACTAAACTCGTGGACCGTGATCGCAATCGCGAATGAGATCAGGGTGACAGTTACGGCCTGTAGGTCTGGGATGACCGTTACCTCCTGCTATCTTGGTTACTAAAGCGTACGCGGATGTTGTCCGTGCACTTGGTTGGTAACCGTCGGATCGTTATCGACCTTGTGTATTGGTCAGTGGTTCACTGCGGTGAGAGACGCACTTCGTGGGACGACCAAGGGGCGGGTTGTCGTCACGCCCGTTGGCCGTGGCATCGTCCCGCCCCCTGATTTGCAGTTGCACGAACTCCGGGTTGTTACTTCTTCTTAGCGTCTTTCTTCTGAGTGTCTTTCTTCTGTGCATTCTTTGGATTCTTGTCGCCCACGTTCGGTCTCCTTTTCATGTTTGTCAGGGTCGCACCAGCGCAACTGACAAGCGGTTGTAAACGATAGGATTATCCTAGCAACGGGCTTGTAGCCGAACCACCGGTTGGTAGCAATTGACGGGAAGGTTCAGCCTGCAAGCCTTGCCGGTCGTGGATCCGACCAGTGGCCATATCGGTCAACGCAGACGTGACAAAATTCTATTCGATGGTGGCAACGACGAATTGCCAACCTTGCCTTGTCGGCTGCATGTTCAGAAGGTCTTCGAGAGCGCCCGTGCGTCGACGCAGACCGGACGGTGGGTCATCATCGATGGTTGCGTAAAACTTTACCTTTCTTCAACATGTGACGCGGGTGATCAAGTAATCGTGGCAGCGGCTTGGGTTCGGGACGTTACCCCGGCCAGCGATGATTAGGGTCCCCTAGTCCACCTGGGTCCCGGCCTGGAGCCCTTTCAGCAAGGAATCCGTGACCAAGTGGACATCCGACCATGCCTTGCCGAGGCGCGAAAACGCAGCCACTGTCGCAATCCAGCGCCGACTGCCATTCTCGATGAAGTATGCGCGCTCGTCAGTACCCTTCACGACGCGTCCGTCGGCAACGGCAAGAGGAAGCGTACGGATCACCTGATCGGGAGCAGTCACTGCGTTTGCTGATCCTTCAGGCATTGGTTCCCGTTGGCCGTTTGTGATGCGATAGACCGCGCCGGTTGAGCTGGAAATGATTGATCCGTCAGTGAGGGCAGGAATTGGTGTGCTGACAGGAACCTTGGCGAGTTCCTCGGGGTTGGCATTGATTGGCACACGTGAGCCGGCTCCGAGCCTCGCGAGTGTGATTGGATCGGGAACATGGGATCGCTTCCCGTTGATGATGACATACACCATTCCAGTGGACGGATCCCGTATGAGATCACCGCCGATTCGGTCGGCCGGCGACGATGCAAAGTTCCGTGTGTTATCTCGCAGTGCATACATCCGGTTGTCGCGTGATCCCACAAACAGGTCGCCGTTCGGGCCGATGACAACCGGTGAGTTCACCGCATCGAATGCCCGGAAGGTAGCAATCCGCTTGCCACTAATTGAATATCCGTAGACAATCGAGTCACCAGACCCGATGTACACGTTCCCTTGGGCGTCGATTGCAGGAGACGACACGACCGGCGCCCCTGTCTGGTCTGACCAACGGGTCTGGCCGTCCGGACCAATTCCGTAGACTTTTCCGTCGTCGGCGCCGAAGTAGACCGACCCATCCGAGCCGACCGCAGGTTCCGACCGAATTGGGGTGCCGATGGACTTTCTCCATAGAATTGCGGGCGAATCGGCAGCGATGGCAACCATTTCAGTGGTCGCACCGACGTACAAGTTCCCAGTCGGTCCGACGACTACGGACGTAGTTGGCGGGGCAGGCAGGGCTGTTTCCCACGATGAGGGATCTCCGGTTGGTGAGAATCTACGGACGCGCCCATCGACAGTCGCAATCACCACGTCCCCGCCCAACGTGATTGCTGGCGTCCCAACCCCGTCTGCAGGAAGGGACACGACTGTCTCCTCGGTGCCGTCAGGCTTCAGTGCCACAAGGCGGTTGTTGTTTGCGATGAACCATATGAGATTGTTCTTGCCGATTGTTACGGCACCGAGAACTTGACCGTAGCTTGCGGAGACCCACACGCCGCTTCCATCAGCTGCGTTCCAGGCGCGAACGCGACCCATTTGGTCCCCGAGTATGACCATGTCACCATCTGCGGTCAAGACGGGCGCGCCGTAACTGCGCGTGCCAAGTTGCGATGTCCATAGTTCGGTCCCGCTGGAAGAAAGCGCGCGGAGGACACCATCGGTGGAGACGGTGTAGATCGTTCCGTCGGCCCTGATGGCAACGGGGGCATTGACATCATCGACCCCCGCCACGTACCAGTCAACCTTCAGTGACTGCGGACCCGTCACCGAAAATTGCCCAGCGTGTTGCGACGAGCCACGGTATCCCAGTACGCCCGTGAAGGTTTGTGGCGAAATTCCTGTGTCGGCACTTGCTAAAGAAGCGCCGGCGAGACCGCTTGAGATGGCCAACGCCACAAGTCCCGACCGGCGCCAAAAGCGTCCCGACATTCTTGCGCGGTTCATTTGTCTGAAGCTCCTCGGTCTGCGTCGGTAAGGATCTTGGGAGACACCAGTACCGATCAATGTCTTGTAAGGCTGGGGAATGGACGTACCAAGTGAAACGGTGATGCTGAGGCCAACAAGCGAATGGGGTCAGGGAATGCCCGCTCTACAGTCCGCCGGCCCATTGCATCGTGTTCCCCAATTCTGACGATTACCTCGTGGTTTCTGCAATGGCAACTGGTAACAATTGTGCTAAATCGCGGTACAACAGTCGAAGTCACGGTTGCGAGTGACCAATCCCCACTCCTGCAGGGCCGCAGGCTCATGGCACGCGCATCAGGCATGAACAACGTCAGAGGTTTGAGCAGCGGCAATGGATTCGTCCAGGATGTCGACGATATGCATGCCGGTCA
>CAMDTO010000203.1 GCA_945907765.1 Thermoflexus hugenholtzii JAD2
CCTTGCCGCACTCCATCGCGTATTGGCATGTGCTATCGTTTCGATGATGCGAACACACGTTCTACCTGCGGTGGCGTGGGGCGACACGCAGAAATCCAGGAGTGACCGGGCATCGACGGTGTCCGGTCCGGACAGGTGCCCGAGATGACCGTGCGGGTCGTCGTTACCGCGGATAACCATCTCAATCGGTACGTCGCGCGCATGCCAGCGGCGCGACTGGACGAACGACGCACACGCCTTCGGCAGGCGTTCAGGCAGGTCGTGGATGGCGCGATTGCCGCACGGGCTGGTCTCTTCGTGCTTGCGGGCGATACGTTCGATGCGCTTGACCCGCGCAATCTCGAGCGGGCGGCCTTCGCCAACTTCCTGGCCCAATTGCGCGACGCCGGTATCGCGGTCGTTGCCGTTGGGGGCAATCACGACTCGCCTCGCCAGACGACCGATCACGGCGGGTATGCGCCGTTCGACGAGTTTGCCGAGGCTGGCCTCCTCCACTATTTCGGCAAGCCCGGTGGGCCGGGTGACCTCGACCATGTGGTGTTCAACCTCGGTGGCCAGCGCATCCTGGTTGCCGGGGCCTCATGGTCGGCGGTGGGTGTCGATGGCGGTGATCCACTTGCGGACGCGACCATCCCGACCCTTGCCGATGGCGCACCCGATTGGACCGTCGTCGTGACCCATGCCTCGATGGAGGGACACTCGTTTCCCGGGAGTTTCGAACCAGTAGTCAAACGCGACACCATCGCGGCGCTTGGTGCGGATGTCTTCATCGCGGGACACGTGCATCACTCGTTCACGACGACCATCCCGACGACGCGTGGCCGTCCGTGTCAGGTTCTCGTGCCCGGCGCCACCGAGTGGATGACCTTTGGCGAAATGAACGGCAAGCCCGGTTTCTGGATCCTGGACCTCCGGGCAGACGGCACCCGGAGCCTTGAACGGAGGCCGATCGCGCCGCAAGCGCGTGTCACCCTGGAGGTAACCGGGGTCGAACTCCAGCCAATCGGGCTCGGTGGTTTGCGCCCTGACGCCGAGACCCCGACCGACGTCCTCCAGCACCGCGTTGCATCCCGCGGGAACCCTGACGCCCTCGCCACGATGCGCATTCATGGGCCAGTCGCACGCGAGGTCTACGAGGCACTCAACCTCTCGGCAGTGCATGAGGCCGGCAGCAAGGGGTTCTTTACCTTCGATCTCGATGCGTCGGGGCTCATGCCCGAGGGGATTGCCGTTCTAGGCGTGTCGCTTGAACGGCGGTCACAGGCGGAGGAGATTGCCGCCACGGTCGACATGATGCGTGACCAGGCGACCGATGCGGAACGCGAAGTGCTCGAACGCGCGTTCGATCTCATCGCGCCGTATTTCGTCAGTGGCAGTGACCGGGCCTTTCCCAATGACCAGGGTGACGCTCCCGGCGCGCCTCGTCCCGGTGACTTGGAGGTGCACGCGTGATCACCTTGGAGCGGTTGACCGTCGTCCGGTACAAGCGTCTCCGAAAGGTCGACATCGTGTTTCCTGATCGGGCAAGCATCCTCATCGAGGGAAACAACGAGGCCGGCAAGTCCACGCTCTTCGAGGCAATCCACTTCGGACTGTTTGGCGAGCACCTTGGTGGGTGCACCCATGCGGAGGCCATCCCCCACGATGCCGATTTCGCCCAGGTGTCGGTCGTCGTCCGGATAGACCTCGGGAGTGGCCAACCCGACACCCTGCGGGTCGAGCGCGAGATCAGGATTGTCGGCCGTCGGATCATCCCCCAGGCATCGGTCACCGTTCTGCGTGGCAATGGCGAAGGTGAACGCGTCACGGCCGTTTCCCATGTCAATCGCCGCATCATCACGGAACTCGGGGGTCTCACGTCCGAGGCCCTGCTGAATTCGTGCTTCGTGCCACAGAAGCAACTTGGAAGCCTGGAGGTCCAGGATCGCCGCCAACGTGAGGCTTCGGTTGCGTCACTTCTGAACCTTGACCGGTTGACCAAGGTCGCACAGTCGCTTCGCGCTGACCGTACGCATGACGCCGATCTCAGGGTCCACGAGGCGCGCCTCAAACTTGCCCGAGCCACGGCCGATCTGGAACGGCTCGCTCGAGATTCCGAGGGGTACATCGCGACACTCCGTCTGGCCTGCTTGAGAGACCGCGCCGTGCGCCTTCGCGAAGCGCAGTCGGAACTTGACGCTGCACGGCGCGACCGTGCGGAGGCGAATGATCTCGCCGAAACCGCGGGTCGACGACTGGAGGCAATCCGCTCGCTCGACGATGCCTTGGTGTCGTGGCAGGCGGTGCGTGATGCCCACGCGGCGGTTGAACGTGAGGCCCGCACTCTTGACATGGGGTCCACACGTCTCGATGACGCAATCGCCGCCGAGAACGCACTCCCGTCACTTCGGACGGTTCGGGACGGCCTCGTTGCGATTCACGACCATCTCCAGTCGATTTCCGCATGGGTCACCAATCGTCAGCGGAGAGCGAATGACCTCGAACGTGTCATCGCGCGCCGGGATGGGCGCATCCGCTTGCAGCGTGACCTGCGAGAGATCCTGCGAGAAGAGGCCGATGCGACCACACGTCTCCTTGAACTCCGGGATGAGGTCAGGGCCCTCGAACCTGGACTTCAGGCGCATGCTCATGCCAAACGACGTGCCGATGACCTGACCGCGCTCCTCCGGCGTCTCCACGACGTCGAGACCCGTCGTCATGCCGCCACGGTGGCACAAGACCGGGTGGACGAGTATGGACGGATTGAACAGGGCATCACCGACCTGCGAGTGACGTACACGTCTGTCCAGGATGAGATCCGGCGCCTTGGGGCGTTGCGCGACGCGGTGGCGGAGCGCCAACGGATGCATGAGGTGCGCACTGCACTTGGCGACGCCTTGCAGGCCGTCATTGCCTTGCGTGAGGCCGAGCGCCGGGTTGGCCAGTTGCAGGGTCTCGTCCTTGGTGTGCTTGACAATCCTGCCGGGGCGTCACCTACCGGAGGACTGGTCCTGCGTCTTGCCGTCTCACACGCACGGGTTGGCGCCCAAGTCGTCTCCTTGCACGTGGAGACCAGTCAGGCGCGGGTGACCGACGTCCGCGAGGCAACCGACGCCGAGATCGAACAGGTCCGGGACCATTCCGTCCCCGTTCTCGCACCGCCCGACCTGGATCACCTTCGGGAAATCGCCGAAACCGCCAAACACGCGCTTGCCAACCGAGGCGAACCTTTGCCGTCGTCGCCTCGCGCGGCCGAGGTGCGTCTGCGGGAACTGGACGACCTGCTCACACCGCTGGTTCCCGAGTTCGATGCACCCGACCTGGAGGAGGCCAAATCCCGCTTGGCTGGGATTGAGGGTGAGGGAAGGGCGCGCCGGGCGGAATTGGGCCGGATGGGTCAACTGCCGGGTCTCGAACGTGTTGCGCGCGACGCTGCAGCCAATCTGGATGCAGCAGTTGCCCGATGCCGTGCCGAGGCCACTTCCCTCGGCATTGAGTTGCCAACGGACCATTCCGCAGCGGTCACGCTCGTGCAGGATGCGCACCGGAGTTCCGACGAGGCAGCCGACCGGCTTGCACGCGAGGCGGGCGGACACCAGCTGCGTGCACGGCAGGTTTTGGAACAGCAAGGCACCCTCGCGGGCATCGTCCGCCGGCGGGATGGGGTTCGTGACGACCTCTCCCTCGATGATGACGAACGCCTTGCGACGTCGATCACCGCCGGCGAGGCACAACTCGCCTCGGGTGAGGACACCGCGCGCGAGACACTTCAGCGCGTGATCGACCAATGGCGCACCGTCCGCGGGATCATCGTCGACCGTGCGATGGCCGAAGGCATGGATCACGACGTTGTCGACGCTCAGGTGCGTGGGCTGCGTGCGGTGGCCCCGTCTGGCGGCAACGGCGATTGGAGTGTTTGCGAGCCCCTGGCCGTCGTCATCCGCCGGAGCGTTGGTGACGCCAATCGCGTCGTGACCCGGTTCGAAGACCGCGCTGATGAGTTCCGGCGTGCCTCCGATGCGGTTGATCAGGCACGTGCCCGTCACGAAACCGCGCGATCGGAACAGCGGACGGCGTGGGACCGCTTGGACGCAAGCATCGATCTCGTGAACGCGAAATGTGCACCGTTGGGCATTCCACCGGTGGAGACCGTTGTGCGCGCGGATCCACCGTCTGCACCGGATATTTCGCGCTGGAACACACTCACGGCGCGGGTCGCGACGATTGATCGCGATGCATCGGAACGGTTGCGTGAAGAGGCAAACCGCAGTCTCGGGGCCGCGGTGAACCGTCAGGATGACGTGTGTCGGCGAAGTCTTGAAGAGTACGCGGGCGCCGTCGTCGAAGCGTCAGCCATCGGTCGCCCGATCAAGGCAGGTGATCCGACTGCGGACGCTCGTGAACTTGCCGAGATCATCACGAATGCGTTTGCCGAACTTGCCGACCCCGCGTTACCCGACCGTGCCAGCCTGGATGGTGCCATTCGCGATCTGGATGGACGGACCTACGCTGCGCAGGCGTCCCGGGACGAGGCACGCGTGATCGTGGGAAACGAGGACCCTGTCCCGGTTGAGAGTGCTGAGGCGTCACTCAGGTCGGCTCGGATTGACCTCGAGGCCAGGCGTCGGGCGACCCTGATCCTTGAGACGACCCGGAAGCGGATGATCGATGCCATCCTGCCCGATACTCAGAACCAGATGGCTGTCGTGCTCCCCCGGTTGACCGCCAACCGCTACAAGTTCCCGCGCCTCGATAGCGATTTCAAACTCGAGGTCTGGGATGAACGGAAGAATGGGTGGGTCCGCCGGTCACTCTTCTCCGGAGGCACTCAGGACCAGTTCTCGCTTTCCCTCCGTCTGGGGTTTGCAATCGCGGCCCTTCCCCGGGAAGTCGGCGCGGTGCCGGGCTTCCTGTTCCTGGATGAGCCCCTCTCGAGTTTTGACCGCGATCGTACGCTCGCACTCGTCGATTTGCTTCGCGGTCCTGACGGGCCAATCGCCAGCCACTTCCGGCAAGTGTTCCTGATCTCGCACTCACAGGCGTTCGACCCGCAACTGTTCACCCACCAGCTCTTTCTCGAGGACGGCGAGGTTGTTCGGAGTTCGCTGCCGGCACTTCCACCAGTGGCGGACCTCCAACGCGTTGGT
>CAMDTO010000204.1 GCA_945907765.1 Thermoflexus hugenholtzii JAD2
CTTGCGATGAGGGATCGGCAGTGTCCGGAGACCGGTCAGCGCAGGCAAATGCTACGGACCATTCGGAGCGGTGGGTCACCAACACACCGGCCCCGCGCAGGATGGCTTCGAACTGGTCGAGGGCATCCGGTGCGGGGCCAGCGAGGAACAGCACCGCTTCCTGGAGGCGAGTGCGGTTCACCGGGATCAGTGACGCTTGGAGGCCCGGGTAGCCTTCGCCTTCTCGACGCGCGCACGGCGGGCCTCAGGCGAGAGGTTGACCTTGCGTCGCTCCTTGGGCACGACCTTGAAGCGCACGTTGTCCTCGCTGGAGACAATCCTTGCGAGGCGGATCCCAAGCAGGTCGGCGGCCTTGTTGAAGGCACGCATTACTTTCCGGGTGGTTTCGCCAGGCTTGAGGGGTACCTCGCACACCTCGCTGAGGACTCGCTTCTTGAGAAATGCAACATATTCACTCAAGTCTTCGGTGACGGTTCCGATGACTGCCTTGCTGAAGTCAGGCATGTTTGCTCTCCTCGCTCCACTATGCAACGCAATGTGATGTCTCTCTGGATGAGCGATCAATCACGTCCGCGTCAAGTGTATACGGTTTCTCTTACGACAAGCAATACGATATGGCTGGAAATCACCGATTTCGACGCCCTGATGTCGGCCGCGCGTGTGTGCGAGGTGCGCGAAACGTTACGCTACGACCGAAAGAATTCCATGCGATGACTCAGGTCCGTTCACCTCGGGATCAGCAAGGCGGGACCGCGAGCCTGCCCGATGATCTCCCTGCAGACGTGCGTTTCAGACCCGCGCTGCTTGAAGAGGAACACGCCATCGTGGCAGTGCGTCGCGCGAGTGGCTGGACGGCGGACACCGTTGGGCAACAGTTCCGCGCGATGGTGGAGGGACGCCGGGAGATCTGGATTGCGGAGTGCGATGGGTACCTCGTGGGGACACTCACCATCGAGTGGGCTGCCGAGGATCGTCACCTGGCCGATGGGACGGACATTGCCCACATTTCAAACTTGGTGGTGCACCCGTACTACCGGCATCGGGGCATCGCGCGAGGCCTGCTGGCCTCGGCAGAACGCACCGCCCGGACCCGTCATTTCCGTGCGATGACCATCGGCGTGGACGAGGGAAACATCTACGCCCGCGAGCTCTATGAGCGGCGCGGGTACCGGTGGATCAAGGACCTGTTCGCACCGTGGGGACGGATCCACATCCTCGGCCGGCATATCGGAGCGGTTGGTCTCACGAGTTAGGTCCCGGAAGGTGGTCCGCCCTCGGTTCCGCACCCGCCGCGCCGATTCCCGAGTAGCGGTGCAGGCGGACGGTGGCACGACCGGCGTCGGCGGGCCAGGGATCACGGGTGACGGTGGCGGTGGCGCGAATCCACCCGGCATCATCGGTCTTTTGGACGAACTTCCGGCTGGTGGTGCGTCCGGGTTCGGCAAGCCAGACCGCTCCACCTGGTCCCACCAGACGGGGCAGGAGGGTGAACAGGACCGCGATGTCCTCGGGTTCGTAGAGGACATCGGCCGCGACGGCGAGATCGTACGGGCCACCGGCGATGAGCGCGTCGCGACCCACGTCGGTCCGCCAATCGGCAAGTCGTGTCCGGATGGTGCCGGCACGGTCCCCGGCGCCGTGGCGTGGGTTCTGCGCGCCTGCGCGGAGGGCGTTGTACCGGCAGAACGAGAGGGTTTCGCCCCAGCAGTCGACGACAGTGAGCCGGGCACCAGCGCGCACGAGGGCCATGGCGGTGATGCCGAGGCCACACCCGAGTTCGATGACCCGGGCACCGGCGACACTGCCGGGTTCGGCAACCACGGCCTCGGCGACGGCAAGTCCGCTGGCCCACGGCGTTGCCCAGTAGGGCATGTGCCAACCACCCGACGACGTTGTCCCGGATTGCGAACCCTCGGCGGCCCTGGTGGCCCCGTGACGGGCAAAGGCGCGGGCAGTCTGGTCCAGTACCGCATCCGGATCGGCAGGAGCGAGGACCAGGTAGGGCGCGGGTACGCCCTGGATGGGCACCTCGAGTTGGCGCACGGCGTGATGGCGCTGGATTCGCCACCGGAGGCGAGGAAGGTCGCCCGTGTTCACGAGACCGACCGAGTCGCCGGTGATTGCCCATTCTCCCCTCGGGGCTGCGCCCCCCAGTCCCGGCCCCGGCCCCGTTGACACGGGAGAGGCGAGACGGGGGTGGATGCCCGAGGACCAAGGCGCCCTCCGCATCCCATCGAGCGGAACCCCCGACCCCCAGCCGCTCCCCCGTTGCGACGGGAGAGGGGAGTGGAAACCCGCGGACCGCGACGGATCAGAACCACCGCTCGATGTAGACCTTCTTGTCGGTGAAGAACTCGACGGCATCGCGTCCCTGGCCATGCAGGGTTCCGAAGAAGCTCTGCTTCATGCCGGCGAACGGGAAGAAGGCCATGGCAGCGGCGACGCCGACATTGATGCCGATGTTGCCGGCAACGACCTTGAAGCGGAAATCTCGGGCGGCCTTGCCACTGCCGGTATAGAGACTGGCAGCGTTGCCGAACGGGCTGGCGTTGATCCAGTCGATCGCAGCGTCCAGGGTCGGGACATTCGCGACCGAGAGGACGGGTCCGAAGATCTCGGTCTGGGCCAGCTCGTTGTCGGGCTTGACCCCATCGAAGATGGTGGGGCCGACGAAGTATCCGCCGGCATTCGGCCCGGCGACGGATGGGTGACGCCCGTCGAGCACAAGGTGCGCGCCCGACGCGACACCGGCATCGATCGCCTTGAAGATGCGGTCACGCGAGGCACCGGAGATGACCGGACCGACATCGATCGCCGGATCGGCGCCGTCGCCCACCGTGAGGTTTCGGCTGACGGAAAGCAGCCCGTCCATCGCCTTGTCATGGGCGTCGCCAACGGTCAGCAGGATGCTGCCAGCAAGGCACCGCTGTCCGGCGGCCCCGAAGCACGACCCGATGATGTTGGTGATGGCCGGGGTGACAAGCGGCACGGCATCGGGCATGACCACGAGGGCGTTCTTTGCCCCGCCCTGCGCCTGCACGCGCTTGCCATTCGCCGAGGCGCGGGAGTAGATGTACCTGGCAACCGGCGACGAACCCACGAAGCTGATCCCCTGGATGCGGGGGTCATCAAGGAGGGCATCGACGGCATCTCGCTGGCCCTGGACCATGTTGACGACACCGGACGGAAAGCCGCACTGGTCGATGAGTTCGAAGATGCGGACGAGGACGAGCGGATCCTGCTCGGAGGGCTTGATGATGTACGGATTGCCACAGGCGACGGCGTACGGCCAGAACCAGAACGGCACCATCAGGGGGAAATTGAACGGGACGATGGCAGCGAAGACCCCCAGTGGCTGGCGGATCATGTGTTCGTCGATGCCGCGGGCGGCGCCATCCTCGAGGCCGTAGCCCATCATGAGGGTGGGGATGCCACAGGCAACCTCGACGTTCTCGATTGCCCGCCGGACCTCGCCCCGCGCATCGTCGATGGTCTTGCCGTGATCGAGCGTGATCAGCTGGGCGAGTTCCTCGAAGTGGGTCTCCATGAGGTGCTTGAGGCGGAACAACGGACGTGCACGCTCGACCGGGGGCGTGGCACGCCATGCCGGGAAGGCAGCCTGGGCAACGTCGACGGCGTGCGCAACGTCGGCCGGGGTGGAGATGCCGATCTCGGAGATGGCATGCCCGGTCGCCGGGTTGGTGATTGGGGCGCGTCCGCCGGACGGGTCGGCCCAGTGACCGCCGACGTAGTTCCGGACAAGTGCGGGGACGTCGATATGTGCCTTGGTCATTCCCTCATTCCTTCCTGATGGTGCATAATCGCGCCCAATTCCGATGTCAGCGGGGGCGACGTGGGAGGCAGGTTGTCGCAGGGCCACACTCCCCCACCCCGTCGCTCATGACGCATGGGCGGGCACGGATGCCCGCGGACCACACTGCCCCACACCGCGTGATGTCCTTGTGCTCCGTGTCAGCGCATCTCACGTCCGCCGTCGACGACGGTGATGTCTCCAGTCAGGAACGTCGCGTGGGTTGCGTACCCGACGATCACCCCGGCGACATCCTCCGGGCCGGCCGCGCGGCCCATCGGGGCCTCCTTCCCGTAGCGTTCGACGTGGTCCTCTCGCCCGGCAACCCACCGTGTGGTGACGATGCCCGGGGCGACGGCGTTCACCCGGATGTCAGGGGCAAGCCCCTTGGCGAGGGACTTCGTCAGGGTGATCAGGGCGCCCTTGGAGACGGCGTACGGGATCGAACTGCCCCCACCGGTCAGGCCGGAAATGGAGGCGACATTGACAATGAGCCCACCACCGCGGGCACGCATGGATGCAACGACGGCGCGTGCGGCGTAGAAGGCGCCCTTCACATTCAGGTTCAGGATGTCGTTCCAGTCGTCGTCGGTGATGTCGTCGACGTCGGCAAGCGGCACGAAACGGGTGCGTCCGGCATTGTTGACCAGGATGTCAACGCCGCCGAGATGAGTTACCGTCTCGGCGACGAGGTGCTTGACCTGGGCCTCATCGGAACAATCGCCCTGGACAAGGAGGGTGCGGACACCGAGGGCAGCGCAGGCATCGCGGGTTGCCTCGGCATCGGCTTGCGACCGTGAATAGTTTACGACGACGTCGGCACCCTCGCGGGCGAGCCCGATTGCCGTCGCCGCACCGATCCCGGTCGCCGAACCGGTGACGATAGCCACCTTGCCGGCCAGTCTTCCCGTACTCATCCCACGTTCCTTCCAGTGATCACTGCGTTCCCGCCCCCTGCGCGCAGGCGGGCAAGGATGCCCGCGGACCACAGTGCCCCACTCCGCCACCTGTTTCTTAATGATCTTCGCCAGACCGGTAGCATAGCGACGCGCATCTTGAACCTGCACCAAAGGGGTCTGGGCTGCGCAGTCGAGTGTACCGCGGAGCGGGTTCCGGCACTCCCGCAACACCGTCCTGGCGCGCAGGGATGCTGCCGACGGTGGGCGGACGCGTGAGCCAGAAGGGATCTTTATGGAACCGACCCAGATGCTTTCGGGCAAGGTGGTGATCGTGACCGGGGCAGCCGGTTCGATCGGCAAGGCGATTGCGATGCACCTCGCATTGGATGGTGCGCGTGTCGC
>CAMDTO010000205.1 GCA_945907765.1 Thermoflexus hugenholtzii JAD2
GCCGCCAGGAGGTCGGCCCCGCGACTGGCAAGCCGGTACGCCCAGTCCTGGTCGAGGTGGGGTAGGGTCGTCGCCCAGAACTCGCGGGCATGATCGACCAGCACGCGTCCGGTCACACTCTCGTAGAGGGCGGGCATCGGCACCACCCGGATGCCACGTTCATAGGCCTCGATCACCTGCCGCTGCAGCCGGGCCGGCATTGCCCCGGCAGTTGCAAGGACCAGGGTGTTGACGGTCCCGGATGCGATCAGGTCGGCCAAGACGGCGTAGTCGCCGAGATGGCGCACGGATCCGTCACCACCCTCAGCGGTGGCGGCGTCATCATCGACGCACCCGATGACCTCGTGATCCGGATCGAGATCATGGGCGATGACCTTCGCGATCTCGGTGGCACCCGGTCCACTCCCGGCGATGACATAGCGGGTGACCAGCCGGACCTGCCTGACAAGGGCGGCGTGCAGGATGCGCCACAGGATGCGGATTGCCAGGCCGGCAAGCACGACCTGCAGGACGATGGAGCGGGAGGCAAGCAATGGTGCCGAGAGGTACGGCACGGCGAGGTAGATGAGGGAGGCGATGACCCACGCGCGCCCACCCTCGAAGCCGCCACTGAACGGGTTGGCGGCCTGGCGCGGGTCCAGGGCGTCAGTGGCCCGGAGGATGGTGATGTCTATGGCGGCCAGGGTGAGGCACCAGACGAAGACGGGCGTGTTGTCCGGGCTGCCCCAGACCCCTGCGAACCAGGTGACTGCAAGCAGAACGACGATGCTGCCGGCGAGGTCGCCGACGAGGAGGAGGAGGCGGCGTTCACCCAGGTGGGACGCGTTCATTGCAGCCCTCCCCTGAGCGACGCGCGGGTGGGCGTGCGGCCGCGCGAGGGCCTCCGTTCTGCCTGATTGCCTGTGGCATTCCGGTGACGTGAACGGCAGGGAATGGCCGGTGACGCGCCCAGTTCCCCATGGCGCCGAAAACCCCGCACCGATGGCGGCTAGACTCTTGCGTCGCGAGTGGGAGAGCCATGACCGTTCCGCCGCCAACCGTCGTCTTCACCCACCGGAAGTCGGCGTGGGAACACCGCCACCTGCTGTTCGCCCTTGCCGGTCGTGACATCCGTGCACGGTACCGGCAATCCTTCCTGGGCGTCTACTGGGCGGTGCTGAATCCGCTCCTGCAGACCCTCGTCTTCTGGCTGGTCTTCTCCCGGTTCCTGCGGATGTCAGCGGGCACGGTGCCGTTCGTGGTGCTGTACTTCAGCGGCGTGATCTTCTGGAACTTCTTCACGACCGCGATCACCGGCGCGATGGGCAGCGTAGCCACCCAGATGTACCTCTTGGAGAAGCACCGCTTCCCGGCGGTGATCCTGCCGCTTGCCAGCGTCCTGGCCCGGGGGATGGACCTGACCGTATCGGCCGGGATCTTTGGCCTGCTGCTGGCGTGGTACGCCATGCCCGTGCCCGTGACGGCCCTCGTGATTGTGCCGCTGCTCGTGATCGGGCTGGCGGCCACGATTGGCATCAGCCTCTTGACGGCCGCCCTGAACACGCTCTACCGCGATGTGGCGCAACTGGTGGGACTGGCCTTCACCCTGGGCTTCTTCCTGACGCCGGTGGTCTATGACACCGAGGCGGTGCCGGCCGGATACCGGACGTGGCTCCTGTTGAACCCGGTCGCGACGGTGATCCACGGCGTGCGGATTGCCCTCTTCCGTGGCGAGCTGCCGTCGCTGGCGGATACGTGGCCGGGCGCGCTGGCGAGCGTGGTGCTGCTGGCTATCGGGTGGATCGCGTTCCGGCAGCTGCAGTCGACCTTCACGGAGGTCTTGTGATGGCGACCCGTCAGGTGCCCGGCGACCCGTCCGACGCGATCACCGTCGTGAGCCTGGGCAAACGGTTCGACTTGCGCCACGAACGGCCGACGACGATCACGCAGGAGCTGCTTGGTCTCCTCCGGCCTCGCCTGACCGAGCCGTTCTGGGCGGTGCAGGACGTGACGATGTCAGTGCCCCGCGGTGGCGCGATGGGCGTGATCGGGCGGAACGGTTCGGGCAAGAGCACGCTGCTCAAGATGCTTGCGGGCACGCTTGCGCCGACGACGGGGACGCTGGTGGTGCGGGGCAGTCTCTCGACGCTGCTGCAACTTGGCGCGGGGTTCCACCCAGATTTCACCGGCCGCAACAACGTCTGGCTGAGTGCGGCCCTGCTCGGGATTCCCGAGGCACGCATGCGGGCGGGATTTGACGATCTGGTCGGGTTTGCGGAACTCGAGCAGTTCATCGACATCCCGATCAAGTACTACTCGGCCGGGATGCTGGCCCGCCTGGGGTTTGCGGTATCGATCTCGGTGGACGCCGAGATCCTGCTCATCGACGAGGTCCTTGGCGTGGGTGACCTGGCATTCCAGCGCAAGTGCGAGGCGCGGATGCGCGAGATGATGTCCGGCGGGCGCACGATCGTGATCGTCTCGCATGATGCCCACGCGGTGCGGTCGCTGTGTGACACGGCGGTCTGGCTTGACCGGGGGCACGTGCGCGCAGCCGGGCCGGCGGACGAGGTGGTTGACGCCTACGAGGCATCGTCACTGGGGGAGGGGCCGGGAACGGTCTCACGGGTTCGCGCGGCCGACGTCGACGGTGACGGTCTTCCTGACGACCCCGAGGATGCTTGACACTGAGAGGGTGTAGGGCCCGGGCATCGAAGGTGGGGTGAGGGGAACCGTGACCAACGTCGATGTGCCGCGCTCGAGGTACATGGGAAGGATCACGCGGACGGTGTCGGTCGCGAACGTGCGCTCACCGGCGCGCTGCCAGGAAACCTCGACCGGATGCGGATGCGTGGTCGCCGCACTCACCCAGGTGGCATCACTCTGGTTCGTGACCCGCACCGGAATTGATACCGGGGCGGCCGCGACAAGGCGCGTCTCGTCGATGCGCAACGAAACTGATCCGTTCGGTTGCGGGGTCACCGCGAGGTCGAGGACAAGGGTCTCGGGGGCATCGAACCGGACCGTCACGAGCCCGCCGCCCAGGCGGGACCATCCCTCGGTCATCGCCGGGGGCGTCGTGGCGCGATCAAAGATGACGTGGTGGACGCCAAGGCTCACCAGGACACTTCGCGCGACCGCTGGGGTGCTTCGCTCCATCAGCTGGCGGAGTTGGAAGACGCTCAGCGGAAACATGCCTGAATAGCCGTTGGCCATCGGGGTCATTCCCCGGTTGACGGCCATCCGGGCAATCTCGGGGCCAGGATCGGCCGTTGCCGCATGGACCGGGTACCAAAGGACCGCGCCGGGCAAGCGTGTGGCGAGTACGGATGCCATTGGCGACCCGATGATCGCATCGATGCGAGCCACCGGAAGCGGCGGGCGGGCAAGGGATACGGCCGCCACGAGACCGGTCAGGACGGCACCCCATACCGTCTGGCCGGTGGCCGTCCCGAGAAGCCTCGGCAGGCGTGCGACGGCAATTCCCGCGATGACTGCGAGGCCAAACGCCATGAGGATGCCAAAGCGGGCCGGAACGCGCATGGCGGAAAAACCTGGAATGCCCTTGAGCGCCAGGAGATACGGCAAAGGTATGCCCGTATCGACACCGTCGACCACCAGGTAGGGGCCGAGGGCGGCGACCAGTCCCGCCACGGCCATGACCGCCCCGGTTGCAAGGTGCACACCGTCGAGCGGATCGAACAGGCGCCGTCGCCACGACCAGGCCCAGGCAGCGGCGGGAACGAGAACCACCACGACCCACCCCGGCCACAACCGCTTCTCGTGCGCCTCCTTCATCATCCCCGCCTCCGTTCGCGGTGGCGGAACCCAGGGTGACCTTTCGCCAAGCAGGAAACTTGCCGGTTCCGCGCTGTAGACGATGTTCTCGGCAACCGTCCGGGCAACGCCCTGCGTCTGCGAAACGGCGTAATACTGCAAGGCAACCGGGCCAACCGTGATGCCGAGAAGGCCGGCAAGGACGACCAACGATGCCAAGGTCAGACGGTGTCGCCGGTAACGCGCCATGAGCACCCGAACACCGATGCACCATCCGGCCGCGATGGCGCACCCGAAGGCGAGGTAGGTTGCGGTGACGAACTGGACCGCGATGACGCCAGCCAACGCCACCGCGGATCGCGGTGTCCCACGATCTGCCATGTGGTCGGCCGCCAGGACGGCGAGGGGGAGGCACCAGGCCATCTGGAGTGGCAGGTGACCAATCTGGGCCATCAGGATGGGAGAAAGCGCGAACGCGACCCCGGACGCAACCGCAGCCTGCGAGGATCCCGTCCATCGGCGCATCAGCCACACCATCGACACGGCGTTGGCGACCAGGCACAGGATGACGACCACGTTGTAGGCGACGATCTCGTTGCCGACGATTGCCCGCAGGACACCGAAGGCGACGGACGGGATAACCAGCAGGTCAGACATGAACAGCGTACGGACGTTCGGGTAGTAGATCGGGAGGTCAGCGATTGCCCAGGGCGCACGAAGGAGTGTCACCCAGGTGGCGCGCAAGACCGCAAAGACGAACACGGGATCGCCCGCATCACCCACGACGACATTGGACATGTCCGCGAAGAGGGCCCGCGCCAGAACGGCGACTGGCATGAGAGTGACCGCGATCGCCAACCCGTGGCTCCTGACGAAACTGGGCATCCGTTGCACGTCGGTCCCCCGCGCACGTTGTACCCGTTCACCTTGACCAGACGGGACGCAGCCGGACCGAAAGGGTCCGGACCCGAGGCACCGGACCGTCCGGAGGCAGGGTGGCGCGCGCTCCCACCATCCATGGCCCCCGCACGTTCGTAACCGTCTCGCACGATGCCCACGCGGTGCGGTCGCCGGGTGACACGGCGGTCTTGATTGACCGGGGGGCAGGTGCGCGCATCCAGGCCGGCAAACGAGGTGATTGACCCCTACGGGGCATCGTCACTGGGGGAGGGACCCGGGGCGTCCGGGAACGTGTCGGAGGGCACCCCGGGCGAGCCACGTCACCCGGGACGGATGGGCAGTTTCAGGCCCTTGAACGGCGGGTCGCCACCACCCCAGTCGACATCGAGCTGCAAGCGCGCCGAGAGATCCTTGAGACCCTGCGACAACGGCACGGACCCATCGTAGATCTTG
>CAMDTO010000206.1 GCA_945907765.1 Thermoflexus hugenholtzii JAD2
ATCAACCGGTCCTTGACGTGGCAATCCCCGGTAACAATTACGGATTCAGCGCGCTCATCTCGGCCCAATCCACCGGAGACTTCCATGCGCTGTCCGAGGCCAACCGCCAAACCATGCGCATTGACCTCGGGAAGGACCCGGTGGGTGCACTCGATTCACTGGCAGCTGCACTGTGACCCGGAACACAACGCCACCCTGTCCGGTCAACTTCCAATTCGCAGGCTCGCTGAGAGTGTACTCTCGACTTTTTTATCGTGATCTTTGTTCATTTTGTGTGCCGTTTATTGTTCCTATAAGGAGTGAGTGGAATGGAAATCGGATTTGTCGGGCTCGGACGCATGGGGTCAAACATGGTGCGACGATTGGTCCGGGATGGTCACACTGCGGTGGTGTTCGATGCCAACCCGGAGACCGGCGCCTCGTTGGCCGCGGAACTGCCCGATTCCGTCCGTTCAGTGGGATCCATTGCCGAGGTTGCGCACATGCTTGCGACCCCGAGAACACTCTGGATGATGGTGCCCCAAGGGGATGCGGTCGACGATGCAATCAGCCAGGCTCTGGGCGCCTGCGATCCTGGCGACATTCTTGTTGACGGGGGCAACTCGTACTTCAAGCACAGCGTCGCCCGTGCGGCGCACGTTCATGCGTCAGGACTGAAGTACGTTGATTGTGGGACGAGCGGTGGCGTTTGGGGTCTTGAACGCGGGTACTGCCTGATGATCGGTACTGATCCTGACACCTTCTCGCACGTTGAACCGGTGTTCCGCACGTTGGCTCCGCCAGACGGGTACCTCCACGTTGGCCCAGCGGGTGCGGGCCACTTCGTGAAGATGGTCCACAACGGCATCGAGTACGCACTCATGCAAAGTTACGCCGAAGGATTTGAACTCCTGCGGGAAGCCGGGAAGTTCGGCTATGACTTCGACTTGGGGGGCTTGGCCGACCTCTGGCAACAAGGGAGCGTGATTCGTTCCTGGCTCCTTGAACTTTCCGGGCGAGCTTTTCACCGGGATCCAGCCCTCGACGGCATCCGGGGCTACGTCGAAGACACCGGCGAGGGCCGTTGGACAGTCATGACGGCGATTGAGGAGGACGTGCCCGCCCTCGCGATTACGCACGCGCTCATGACGCGGTTCCGGTCACGACAGGACGACTCGTTTGGCGCGAAGGTCCTGGCCGCACTTCGGCACGAGTTTGGAGGACATGGGATCAAGTCAGCGGAAACCGACGTTCCGCGGTCTCACTGAACGTTTTCGCCCAGGTTTCGTCGGAAATTCCTAAACGCCAATGGACGCTGGTCAGTGCGGTACGAGCGGGGCCAAGTGGGCAATCACGCTCGCGCAAGCGAACACCGGAGCCACTGGCAGGGCGACTGATTGACGTGGCCGCGCCGGGTCCTGCGTGCGACGGGTTCCCTTGGCAAGCACAACCGCGGAAGCGAGGGCCAGGGAATACACCGCGATGCTGATTGGAGCAGTCGGTCCAGTGACTGCGCCGATTGCAGTGAACAACTTCACATCGCCAGCCCCGAGGGAACCGCGACGGTAAAACCACCAGACGAGTGCAAGCGCAACCATGCTTCCCAAAGCAGATTTCAAAAACCCGCCCCATCCATGCTGTTCAACGTTCAAGCCGAGCCCAACGACGAAAAGTGGTCCAGTCAGGGAGTTAGGTATCGATCTCCGGCGAAGATCTGTCAACGAGGTTGCGGCGAGGCTTACTCCCAAGACGATTGCGCGAAGTTCGCCCACGTCATATCCAGCGGAAAAGTCCACACGAAAGCCTCCCTTTCCTGCTTTGCCGGCTCTCCGGGTGATGGGTCCGGCACCTCAAAGACGTTGTCAAAAGACTCTTCCAGCAACCCTGGGTCGGGACCGTGCTGAAAGCGGCATGTGACTGGCAGCAGTGTGACGGAATGACCGCCGCACCATCGTGACTAGAGTGGTAACGTGTCAGCACATTGGGTGCTGAAGCGACCCGGAACCGTGCTGGCATACGGGTGGCATAGTGGGGCTGCGAACAGCCTCACTGGGTTCTGATCCGCACTGGTGGTCCATCGCGATTGGTGATCCGTTCCCGATAACCGGAGAGATGCCAGACATGCCACGGGCGCGGCAGTCGGACGGACTCAAACAGGGCGTGCACCGCATGGGGCGGGGACGTTCTGCCAGCACGCTCACTCGCCGCGCATTGATCGCAGCACCAATCGGGATTGCGATTGCGATTGCGGGCCGAATGATCACGGGGTCCTTCGGATCTGCGTTGCACGTGGCAACCGGAGGTCTCCTCGGCGAGACGACACCAAGTCCGTCCGCTGGGCCGATAATCGTGACGTGGGCACCGGGACCCCGAGTGGTTGCCGGAGTATCCGATCAGTTCTATGCCGTTCCGTCGATTTCCGGTTCACCCCGGATACGTGTGCGAACGGTAATCCCCCCAGATGGGTCGGACCGTGCATCGTGGATTGAGCGGCTGACAGCCTCTGCCCAGTTGCCGGATGTCGTGAGCAGTGTCTCTTCATCTGACCTGCATCGGGTCCGGATCGCGACCCGGATCACAGACCTCGTCCGCCGCGATCAACTTCAGATCGACCAATTCGATGCCGCGGCATTCCGGGCTGCTGAAGCGGGCGGAGACATTTGGGCGCTTCCGTACGCGTGGGACGGCCAGGAAATAGGGATCGCGCTGGATCGGACGAAGTTTCAGCAAACGGGCCTGGGAAGTGCTGACAGCCCCGCAGCGAACCTGCCGGTTTCCGACGTTTCGCGCCAGATGAACGGGTGGTCATGGACGCAGTTCGTTGACGCGATGGAAGCTGCCGGGTCACTCGTGCTGAAATCCGGCACGACTCCCCTCGAGCGCTTCGGGACAATCCGCTCGCTTCCGGCGATGTGGGGAGCGAGTTGGGCCAGTGCGGACGGCCGGACGGCCGTGGACAAGCTCGACCTCTTGGCCGAAGCATTTGGCAAGTACGACGAACTTCGGACGCGGGTTTGGCAAAGGCCCACGCGTGTCCAGGACGCGACGCAAGGAAACAGCGCTCCACCAGCGCCGACACCGCCAAGTAAGGGGCGTCCGGCTGCAAAAGGCGCCCCCACTGCATCACCAGTCGTTACGCCGGTGCCACTGCGAGGCCCATCATCGGTAGGATTGGGGATTGGGGGACCGAGCCTGCTACGCGTCGGTCGGGCTGCGGCGTCAAGCATCGACCTCGACCATGTATCGGACCTCCAATCGGCCCTGCTCATGCCGCTACCCCGTGGAACCGTGTCGACCGCGGACGTTGAGGTCTTCCTTCTCACGGTGTCGCCAAGTGCGACGTACCGAGAGCAAGCCTGGACGCTCGTCAAATGGCTGACGGAAGCTGGTCGGCTCGCAAATGCGGAACGCCTTGTGCCAGCATGGCGTAGTGCGCAAGGTGACGCCATCCGCGCCTTGGGTCAGATTGTGCTTGGAGGTGGGTCTGGCACACCACCGGATCGGATACAGGCCATTTTCGAGCAGCCTCCGATCGTGGTCTCACTTCCCCGCGAACCACTGCCTCAAGACGCCTCCCGGGCATTGCCACCAACGCCAACGACCACGCGTGCCCCAGGCCAGAGGGAGTACCTGATCACGCAGGCAATCCGGCGAGCACCTCCGCGAGACCCGTTACTTGATGGGCCGGCCGGCAGGCAGGCCAAACTGATCATTGCAAACGGGCTCCAAGCTTGGGAGACCGGTGCCACGGGTCCGGCTGACGCAATCGCGGCATTGGTTCCCGAATTGCAGGCGTTGATAAAGGCCACGCCATCCGTCTTGCCAGCGTAGCCCCAGACGCACCCACCTGGCGCGGTTCGTGGCCAGGTCTGTGATCGGTGTAATCACATTTCATATCAGTAGCGTCGAGGTCTATATACTCCGCAAGATCATGAACCGAGAACCTTCACGTCGCCGTGCAACCTCTGAAGTCGTCACCACGTCCCCCGATGCGCCTGTCATCAACCACCAGCTGGCAAATGGCCTCCGCATTCGCGTGGCACCCATGCTGCACACGAGGTCGGCAACCTTGGCCCTCTGCTTCGGAACCGGTTCACGCTACGAGGCAGCGGAAGAGCAAGGTATTGCGCACTTGGTAGAGCATATGCTTTTCAAGGGTAGCGCGCGGTACCCGACGGCGCAGTCGATTTCAGAGGCGATCGAAGGGGTCGGTGGCGTCCTGAATGCCTCCACCGACAAGGAGTTGACCGTCTACTGGTCGAAGGTCGCCAGCCGGCACGCCGATCTTGCATTCGACCTGTTGTCGGACATGGTGCGTTCACCTCGCCTCGACGACGAGGAACTCGACAAGGAAAAACGGGTTGTCCTCGAGGAACTCGGCCTTGCCCAAGACGCGCCCGGCGAGTGGGTCCACCAACTGCTGTCTGAGGTATTGTGGCCCGACCAACCGCTTGGTCGAGAAATTGCCGGAACCGCTGAGACCGTTAACAGCCAGACACCGGGGTCAATTGCCAAGTACATCCGGAGGACCCACGGGCTCGCGAACGCGGTTCTGACCGTCGCGGGCAATGCAGACCCGGACCATGTCATCAAGTTGGCCGAACAACGCCTCGGGGACGTCGGTGAACCTGCTCCCGCTTGGGTGTCCGCGACGAGCGCACCTGAGAACGCGCAGGTGTCCATCCAGGTGAGGCCCACCGAACAGGCGTACCTGGCGATCGGGGGGTATGCCCTACCGAGAAACCACCCGGATCGCTTTGCCCTTCGTCTTGCCAACGCCATTCTCGGTGACGGGATGAGTAGCCGGCTTTTCCTCGAAGTGCGCGAAAGGCTCGGGCTGGCATACGACGTCTCATCCTACGTCGTCGGGTTCCACGACGCCGGTGCACTTGTGGTCGCAGCCGGAGTTGATCCGGAACAGTCGCATGAAGCCCTTGACGCAATCCTCAGGGAAATCGACCGTCTCAGGCAAAGTCCTGTCCCAGAGACGGAGTTGCGGAAGGTCAAGGAGTACATCAAGGGCCGGACGTGGCTCGGGCTGGAAGACAGTTACAGCGTCGCAAACTGGTACGGCACACAGGCTCTGCTCAGTCGCGAGGAACTGAACCCGGACGACGCTCTCGGACGACT
>CAMDTO010000207.1 GCA_945907765.1 Thermoflexus hugenholtzii JAD2
CCGGCGTGGTCGAGTTGGAGGGGGGTCAGGACGCGGTGGAGGCAGAGGCGGGCGGAGACGATGACGCGGTCGCGGTGGACTCCCTTGAGGGCGAGGCCGAGCTTGCGGAGGGAGTCGCCGTAGCAGCGGGCGCAGTCGAAGTGGTTGACCCCGAGGTCGATGGCATGGTGGACGAGGGCGACGGCGGTGTCATCGGCAACGTCGCCGAAGTGGTTGCCGAAGCCCTGGGTGCCGAACGGAATGACGGGGATCGATAGCCCGGTCTTGCCCCAGGCTCGTCGGGGAACGGGTGGCACGGCGCTCATCAGTGGTGCTTTCCTTTTATACGCATCTGGTTACCGCCGGAGCAGACCGGTCCCCCGTTGCGAGGACCGGTCCGAGGCTCACAAGCGTGCCGACGGCAATAAGGCCAGGTGGGTGGGGAGTGGTGTGAACGGTTGATCACTTGGACAGGATGTTGTTCACGAGGGTCTCACCCTCTGCAAGAGCCGCCTGTACGGAAATCTGCCCCCGGATGGCCTTCTCCAGGATTGGTGGCAAGTCGTTCTCAACCTCAACATGCTTGGGATGCAACGGCATGAACGCCGCGGTCGCGAGGTTCTTCTCCCACACCTTCAGGTGCTTGTGAACCAGGAGTTCGCTCTTCTGGTACGCGTCCGAAGCAAGGACCTTCTTGTTTGCCGGGAGCTGGCCGGCCTTGGACCAATCAAGGATGTGGTCATTGAGCCACTTGATGAAGTCGAAAGAACCGGAGCGCTTGTCCTCATCGACCTTCGTCGGCTTCGCAAGCGCGACTTGATGGCTTTGCGCCCACCAAGAAGGGTTCTTGGGGTCCCGTTGGGGCGAGAAGGCAACCCGCAGTTCGGCAGCTGCCGGACCCTTGGGATCAGCAAGTCGGTTGAGATTCCATGGCCCGTTGATCATGCTGCCGAGCTTCTTCTGTTCGAAAAGGTCCAGTGATGCGACCCCGTCCGGGAACGGGAGATTGCACCGCTTGAAGACGTCCGCCATGATCTGCAAGGCTTCGACACCGGCCGGATTGTTGAAATTCGCTTTCTTTCCATCCGCCGTGAAGAAGTCGGCGGTCGACGCACCGCCCACATTCGCCTTCGCGGCTTGCTTCAGGAAGCCATGGAAGAACCAGTTGATGCCGGCACCCGAATAGGGAACCGTTGCACCGCGCTTGTCGTCCTTTGTCAAGCGGGTCGCCCAGTCAAGCCATTCGGCCCACGTCGTCGGCACCTTGGCCGGGTCAAGCCCGCCATCACGCACCATCGCCTCGTGATAGAAGAATTGGTACCCATGGATATCCATGGGGACGGTGTAGCGCTTTCCCTTGTACTCACTGGCCTTCCAGACAACCTGGTCGAACTCCTCAGCCTTGAGGCCAACCTGGTCAAGTTCCTTCGGCAAGAGTGGCAGGAGGGCGTCCTTCTCAACGAACCCGGCGATGTATGTCTGGCGGATCCAAACGATGTCTGGTGGACTTCCGGCAACGACCGAGGCAACGAACTTGACCAGGAAGTTGTCGACGCCCTGGACGTCCTCAATCTTCACCATTGGTTGTTCCTTGGTGTACTGGGCCGTCATGTCATGCATGCGCGTGCCGTCAGCTCCACCAAGGATTGACCAGTACTGCAGGCTGACTGCCTGCTTCAGCTTGATAGGTCCTGACCCACCACCGGAATCGCCACCGCACGCGGCGAGTGAGATGAGGCCGGTGGCCGTCGCGGCCCCCGCCGCAATCCGTGCCGCCCCCGCGAAGAGTGCCCTCCTGGACCCGGTTGTCATCGCTTTTCCCCCAGTATGGAATCCGCAAACGGGCGGTCCCATTCATGCTTCTCCCGTTTGCAAGGCCCCCAGTGCCGAACTGCAATCGATTGTGAGGAGGGTATTCGCGACGTCTGTCCCTGTCAAACCAAAGGTTTCCAGGGCCTACTCACCCGCCTCGAGCACCGGTACCAAGGCCTACCCTCCCGCCAGGTCTCGATCGATGGCGTGCTGCCAAGCCGAGACGGCAGGCACGTCTGCCTCGATGTCGGCCACGAGAACCGGTGCGTTCAGGTGAGAAGATTCAAAAAGGGCGTTGACAACAGCGACGGCGTGGCGACCCTCAATGCCACCGACTTCCGGTTGTGTTCCCGTAACGATCGCGCGACCGAAGTCACTCAGGACCGCAGCCTCGATTTTGCAGTCGATTGCAACAGGATCGAGGTGGTATGAGGCCAGACGCTCGCCCCCGAAGAGGCGTGCGGTCGAGGCGTCCACCGCGAACCCGGGAACCCGGGAAAGCATCGCCTCGGGTGTCAACGGGTCGGATGAGCCGTCACGCCATACCCGCGGACCGGTCCCGCTGCGAGGCGGTGCCGGTTCCATTGACCCCTCGCTCCCCCAGTATTGCTTGCGACCGAACCCCTGAGCGTGGCCGGCGTGACTGAGTGTCCATTGACCGATCATGCCCGCTTCGAACCGCAAGGTTGAGAACGCGGTGTCCTCGACGTCCGGTTCCATGGTCTCGGGCATCCCGGCATTCGCATTCGTGATTGCATAGATGGCGCCCGGTGACGCCGGGGCACCAGTCACGCCACCCTGTGGACGCAACCCCTTGCGAACGCGGTCCAGAAGGGCCACGCGGGCGGATACTTCGAGGACCGGTCCGGCGTAGTACCTCATGAGATCGACGTTGTGCACGCCGACGTCTAGCAGGATTCCTCCATAAAGACGCTTGTGTCTCCACGGCGTGATGACGATCTGTCCGCCGCTCCCGATGCTTGCGTCAACGACCATCCATGGGTCTCCGATTGCCCTGGCGTCAAGAAGCGCCTTGGTCAGCCGTACCAGGGGATCGAACCGGTAGTTCTCCGCCACGGCAAGCACGCGGTTTGCTGCCTGGGCGGCTGCCATCATCGCGTTGCACCCCGCAACCGTCAAGGCCATCGGCTTTTCGACGAGGACGTGCTTGCCCGCCCTGAGGCAAAGCACCGACAGGCTTTCGTGGAGACGGGGTTCGGTCGTGATGTCGACCGCGTCGATATCCGGGACGGCATCGAACATTGCCTCCGGGTTCGCGAAGATGGCCGGGCGATGCCCGAACTCGGCCAACGCGGTGTCGGCGAGGAGGGTTGCATTCTTTGCGTTGGGGTCACTGACCGCGATCAGATTGAAGATGGCATGACCGGGCAGCCCCGCCACTGAGCGCGCGTATTCGGCAAGGCCCTGGAGGTGCCTGTTCCCCATGCCTCCGCACCCGATGATTGCCAAGTTCACCACAGTGGAGGCCGTTGTCATGGGGAAAATCCTTCTCTGGTCCGCCAAGTTTCCACAAGGGGTCCGTGCGCAGTATGGCGACCTGCACCGCTCGGCGCAAGGTGGCGGTGCACCGAACTAACCGAGGTGAAGCGTGACGTGACGGTTCGGTACTGAGGGCCCGGGGAGGCCGTGGATGAGTTCATCGAAATCGGGGTGATCGCCAATCCCGCCCTCGAATTTCGGCCACGACACTCTCGTGAACGGCGTCCCTTTCCAATTGGGGGACTGGGGCGCCGCACGCTGGCTCCGTTTAAAAATGCAAATACAGGTCAGTTGCGGGGCAAAGATGCGGACTTCAGGCGTTCGGGTATCACGTCCGCTGACCGCTTGCCGTCGTGGATTGAGATCACCCCATCCTGAATATTCACCTGCCATTGGACCGACCGTTCGGTGATCTCCTCGAGTGAGGCAACCTGTTCGGATGGGAGATGCCAGACGGCAAGATTCGTCAGGCGGGCGAGCTTGTCTTCGATCCCATCCCACCAGGTGGTCCACGATGGGCCGTGCGTGAACAGGGACACCCGTTCGGAACGCCCGCATGCCTTCGACAACGCGCGCAGGTCTGGCTGACCCACCTCCACCCAGTGCACGATCTGACCGGTCAGGTCCCGCTGCCAGAGGTCCGGTTCGTCACTCTCGGTCAGGCCCTGTGCGAACTCGAGGGTGCCCCGGAGGTTGTCCTCCGGGACCGTGAACGCGAATGCGAGCACCCGGACCAGCAGCCGGGTCACATTCTCCGATGGGTGAAGTGCCAAGGTGAGTGGGTGGTCGACATAGACGTTTCGGTCCATGTCAGCGATTCGCAGGTGGGTCTTGTAGATCGTCGCCTTCAGTGCCAACTCGGGTTTCCCATGCCCCGATGGTATGGGTTGGGTTCCACCTACCCGCTTGCGTACACAACCTCGCCCGTACGGTGGGCCGAAATCCAATCCCAGTCAAGGGGCACGCCCAGGCCCGCGCCAGTTGGCACGTCGAGGCATCCCTTCGAGTCGACCGATTCCAACAGGTCAATCCACTTCGGGTCGCCATAAATAGGAGGCTTGTTTGCGTTCACAAGCGGGTGAACCAGGCCGAGTTCGTACCAGTTGCTATTGCGCATGGATGCCATGCAATGGCGGTGCGCAAGGCTGCCGCCATGGAGTTCGACGTCGAGGCCGTTCGCTTCGGCAAGTGCGGCAAGTTTCATGACGCCGGTGATGCCTCCGTCCGTGTATGAGTTGGCCCGCACGTAGTCAGTGGCGCGCGCCGTGATCAGGTCGGCCTTCGGTTCAAGACCACGGATGTGTTCGCCCATCAGGAGGGGGGTCTTGATGAACTCGCGCAGCTTCGAGTGCGCCGACTGCGAAAGCCCGCCCCCACGGAAGGCATCTTCGTACCAGAAGTAGTTCGCTTCGTCGCACGCGCGCCCGACCCGCAGCACATCGTCAAAGGTCCGGAATGCACCCGCAGGGTCAAGCATGAGCGCCATGCTGTCGCCAACTGCCCGGCGTATTGCGAGTACCGCATCGACTTCGCGACTGATCGGACCACCGACCCACCCATGAATTTTGAAGGCAGGGTAGCCAAACCGGTCACGACACGCGAGGGCAAAGTCCCCGTAGTCCTCCGGTCGTGTGAGCCCACCGTTCTCGTCGCCGTGGTAGGTGCTTGCGTAACAGGGAAGCTTCATCCGCCCTTGACCGCCACCGCCTAGCATCTCGTGGATGGAGGCGCCGTAGAGCTTGCCTGCAATGTCCCAGAGGGCCATGTCGATCGCTCCGTTCGGGGCGTTCATCC
>CAMDTO010000208.1 GCA_945907765.1 Thermoflexus hugenholtzii JAD2
TGGGAACTGGAACCGTATTACGACGCCAACGATGCGTACATCGGGGTGACTGGTCTCAACGGTGATCCATCGAATCCACCCCGGACGCCCCGGACCTTCGTGCCTCCCGCCCTCGGCGCGACGGGTGAGGCCTATGTGCGAGGTCTGGAGAAACTCGGGTGGCATTGGTGGCCTTCCGATGCCGCCCTGATCACCCGCCCCCATGGCACCGGACGGCTTGGCTGCAACGGATGCGGCCCGTGCGATATCGGATGCCCGATCGGGGCGATGTCGAGTGCCCACGTGACGTACGTGCCGGACGCAATCCGTCATGGGGCCACCTTGATCACGCGCGCCCGGGTCCGGGAGCTCGTCCTGGATGACCGGGGTCTCGTGGCCGGGGCAGCCTACTATGATCGAGCGGGACATCTCCAGATCCAGCGTGCGCGGGTGACTGTCCTCGGCGCGAACGGGATCGGCACGCCACGTCTCCTCCTGAACTCGAAGTCGGCGCGGTTCCCCACAGGACTGGCGAACTCAAGCGACCAAGTCGGACGGAACTTCATGTTCCACCCAGTCGCAGTCGTGCGTGGGGTCTTCGAAGAGCACCTGAACTCCCACCAGGGGCCGGTTGGGGCGCTCATTAACAGCCAGGAGTTCTACGAGACCGACCCGGCCCGTGGCGCATTGCGCGGGTACCAGTTGCAACTCGTGCGCGACAGCCAACCGGTGGGAGCCGCCCTTGGTCAGGGACCAGGCAGGCGCCTGCCGTGGGGGAAAGGTCACCACGAGGCACACCGCAAGGAGTTCTCGCACGGCCTGACCATCGTCGTGATGGCCGAGGACCTTCCCGAGGCCCACAACCGCGTCACCCTCTCCACGACGAGCACCGATGCCCACGGCATCCCGGCAGCGAAACTCTCGTATACCCTGAGTCAGAACAGCCGTGCACTCCTTGACCATGGCATCGCCCGCGCCACCGAACTCCTGGAGGCGAGCGGTGCCCATACGGTCACCCATGACCGCCTCACCCGGGTGGCCGGTTGGCACCTCATGGGGACCACGCGCATGGGTACTGATCCATCCAACTCGGTGGTCAACCGGTGGGGCCGCGCCCACGATGTCGGGAACCTCTTCATTGTGGACGGAAGCATCTTTGTGACGTCGGCACCAGTGAACCCCACAACCACCATCCAGGCCCTCGCACGCCGCACCGCCGACTGGCTTGTCGAGCACTTCGAGGAGGTCGCAGGATGAACGCCACCGGATCACGATCAGACCAGCCGAACGGCACCGTTCTCTCCGCCGACGAACTCTCGCTGTTGCGGGCCGTGCAGGACCGGCTTGTGCCAGGTGACGGGCAGATGCCCCCGGCACATGCAACCGGCGCGGCAAACGCGGTCGATACCTACCTTGCCGAACGCACCGACCTGCGCACTCCGATTCTCGGTGCCCTCCGGGCCATCACCATCGCGACCGCAGTTCATGATCCGGCGCACGCCGGATTTGCGCACCTCGACGGGGCGGTGCAGGATGCGATCCTCCACGAGGTGGAAGCATCCGAACCGGCCTGGTTCGATTGCCTCCTGGTGCAGACGTACACCGGGTACTACACCGACCCTTCGGTGCAGGCGGAGATCGGCGTGCCCTCACCACTGCAACCGGTGGGCTATGCATCCATGATGCAAGCCACCTTCGACGAACGACGTCTCGACCGGGTCCGGGCAACCGCCCGTCCGTGGCGCGAGGCATAGCCGGAACCAGGACTGAAGGGTGGTCGGCACCGTTCTCCGCTTTGCCGACCACCTCACAGGCGTCTGCCAGGAACTTCCCGAGCACGTGTTCCCGGGAAGTGCACGTGTTCGCACGAGCTACCACCTGCACCCGGCCCAGCCGATCCTGGCACGGGCAACCGTGGTTCACCCAGCGATTGCAGGTCCGTTCAAGGTGCCTCCACCATCACGATACGGGGCCTCCCCGGCGGTTCGCGAGCGTGCGGGAGGTCACTTCGAACTGGGTCACATGGCCGTGGAAGTGGCGGTCCAGTTCGTCGACCATCAATCGGAAGAAGGCCTGCCTGGTGCTTGACGTGGTGCTGATGTGTGGCGAAAGGAAGACGTTCGGCAAGCGCTTGATCTCCGAATCCGCCGGGATCGGTTCAGGATCGAAGACGTCGAGGCCAGCCACGATGTCACCCACCCGCAACCGTTCGATCAAGGCATCCGGATCGACGACGGCGCCGCGCGACACGTTCACGAACACGGAGTCCGACCGCAGCCACGACAGTTGCTCGGCCCCGATCATCCGGTACGTTCCGGGCGTGAGTGGCGCCAGACAGACGACCACATCCGAGTCTGACATGACGTGCTTGAGAGACGTGGCCCGGAAACCGATCGCATCGGCCATCTCGCGGGGCAGGTACGGGTCATGGACCTGGATCTGGCACTGGAACGCCTTGAGGAACTGGATCAGGCGCCTGCCGATGTGCCCGCACCCGATCAGCCCGACCGTCTTTCCCCAGAGATCGCCATCCACAAACCCATGACGGGTCCGTCGGGTGAGGTGCCGGCTAGTGTGCTCCTTCGGTTCGATCATGTGCCGGAAGTGTTCACCCGCATTGCGCAACGAGATGATGATCAGACCCAGGGCCCATTCGGCAACGGGGTAGGACGATCCGTTCGTGGTGTCAACAACGGTAATCCCGCGTTCCCAAGCCGCCTCGACGTCGAACCGGGCCGCAAATCGATCCCCCTCCAGTTCACCGACGAACCGCAAGTGCGTTGCACTGTCCAGGAGACTGGCGTCGATGCGGGGGGAACCGTGGCAGACCACCACCGCGTCAGCCCCCTTGAGGTGTGACCGCACCGACTCGCGGGCCGTGCCGTCGGCGTTGGCCTGGAACTCCGGCCCCCCCTCGGCCTGGACCCATTCCCAACTGGCAAACCCCTCCAGACGCGCGAGGTCAACCGGGTCGAGGTAGACGTCACGGACCGCCTTGTTGCAGACGACGACGACGTGGGGACGCTTCTCAGACATGTCACTATTCCTTGACCGGACGATTGTCAGGTCGGTTCAGGCACGCCAACGGGGCATGACTTCGTCAGCAAACAGGCGCATCCCGTCATGGGATGGGAAATCCGCGAACCACAGCATCAGGTGGGACACCCCTTCGCGGGCGTATGCCTCAAGTTGGGCGTGGACTTCATCGGGGGTTCCGATCAGCCAGTGCGACGCAACGTCCTCGGGCAACGGCGGCGCATCAGCCGGTGAAGCATTCAGGTAGTTGACGATCGTGGCGTTCGCAGGAATGCGCGGAGAGATGGGCAGGGCAGCGCATTCCTCGAGGATCTGGCGCACCGCCGACCGCGTCGGGGCGATCAGGATCTGGATCTCCAGGCTGCGCGTCAGCGTGTCCGGGTCGCGTCCGGCGCGGGTGCAGGCTGACGCCACCTTCGCCCATCGCTCACCGAATTGCTGCGGCGATACCGGAACGCTATTCCAACCGTCGGCGTGCCGGCCGATGATGTCCAGATACGCATCATCGCGAACCTCACCCAACCAGATCGGAGGGCGACGCACCGGTGTGGGCAGGCAGACCGCATCGCGGGTATGGAAGTGCTTGCCCGCGTAGTTGACCGTCGCGCCAGACCAGAGTTGGGTGATCAGGTCCAGGCTCTCGGCAAGGCGTTCAAGCCGCTCACTCGCCGGCCGGTCGGGATAGCCGTATGCGCGCTGCTCAACAAGACCCCATCCGGCATCGAAGAAGAAGATGAAGCGGCCGTCCGACAGTGCATCGAGGGTGGAAGTCATCTTGGCCGTCAGGCTTGGCTGCCGGAACGCATCGGACATGTGGATCGTGCCGAGTTGGATGCGGCTCGTCCGGCCGGCCAGGACACTCAGGGTGGTCCATCCCTCCAGGATGCCACCATCAAAACCATGGATGAAATGGTCGGCCATCCATAACGAGTCGTAGCCAAGGCGCTCGGCCTGCACGCCGGCCTCGACCGCCGCCTTCGGATCGAGGGCTGCCCATCGCGGCGTGCGGAAGAACGCCGCCCCAGGGTTGGCGAAACACGGAATGCACAGTCCAAACTCCATCGGCGACATGCCTGCTTCCCTTCCGGCGCACCATGGGCCGGTGACCGCTAGCCCGGGAGTCTATCGCGACGGATACACCCGCGGTAGTGTGGGACACTCCTGACACGTTTGCAGGCAGGATCGGAGTGGCGCGATGACGGCAACGGACAGTCACCAGGACAAGCCGTTCCCCGGCCAACCCGGTGAACCAAGGCGACACCACGACGTCGGCGGGCTTCCGGCCGGACCAGTGGACACGTCCACCCACGATCTCGATGCGTGGGAGCAGCGGACCGACGCGATGTTCTATCTGCTTTCCGCGCGGAAAGCCATCCGGGTGGACGAGTTGCGTCGGGCGATCGAATCCCTGGGTCCGGCGGAGTACGCCGACGCGACGTACTACCACCGTTGGCTGCACGGCTTGACCCGCCTCCTGCTGGAAAAGGGCATCCTGACGGTCGCGGGGCTTGCGCAGGAACTGACCCGCCTGAACTCAAACGACCGCGAATGAGGCGACGACGATGAGCACCACTGCATCCCGGCACGCCTTTGGTCACCCAGTGCGCGTGCGTCGCGCGTTCCCACCCGGGCACTTCCGCACTCCGGCGTACGTTCGCGGACGGACCGGGGTGATCGTGGCGATCATCGGGACTTTTCCCGATCCGGAGGAACTCGCATACGGACGCGACGGCATGCCCGGGCGGACCCTCTACCGGGTGCGGTTCAACCAGACTGACCTCTGGACTGACTACACCGGTTCCCGGGCCGACACCCTGGACATCGACCTGTACGACCACTGGCTTGACGCAGCGTGAAACCGATTCACGGGGATACCGAAGGCACGACGAACGCGATGAACACTCCGCATCCCCACCAGCCACGCCCCGCCGAGGCCGGCATCCTGCAAGACAACCCCGACGATCTCGTCCTCGCAGTCCGCAACCTGGTCGTCGCCAGTGGCCTGATCTCCGAC
>CAMDTO010000209.1 GCA_945907765.1 Thermoflexus hugenholtzii JAD2
CGGCCCAGAACAGCGTGTTTGATCCGAACATGGCGACAGTCGCCACGTACATTCCGACAATTGACAGGCCCGCAGTGACCCAGAACCCAACGTCAAGCGCCGCTTGAGCACTACGCCCACCATCACCACTGACAACCCCCCCGGTGCGAACCGCAAAGATCCCGATAATCGATGCGATCAAACCGAATGCTCGAACGATCAGTGGGAAGAAGATATAAACCGGATTGTTCGTGATCGTGAAGATCGTCACCCCGAGTATCATCGCGCCGATGTTCTCGGCCGCTGTCGACTCGAAGAGGTCCGCGCCACGTCCGGCGCAGTCACCTACGTTGTCACCCACCAAGTCGGCGATGACTGCGGGATTGCGCGGATCGTCTTCGGGAATGCCGGCTTCAATTTTTCCAACGAGGTCGGCACCGACGTCGGCAGCCTTGGTGTAGATGCCACCGCCCAACTGGGCAAAGAGTGCCACGAAACTCGCACCGAAACCGAAACCGACAATAAGTTGGGGCGCGTGCTTGAGTGCGTCGGCCTCCGAGATCCCGTTGGCAACGTCGATCAGTCGGAACAATTCAAAGAGGCCATAGACGCCCAGCAGTGACAGTGCGACCACCAACAGGCCCGAAACCGCACCACCCCGCAGCGCAATGGTCAGCGAGTCACCGAGCGATGTTCGAGCGGCCACCGCCGTGCGGAGGTTTGCTTTGACGGCAATGAACATGCCGATCAAGCCAGCCAGCCCCGAGCAAATCGCACCGATGACGAAAGCGAGACCTGTATGCCATGCGATGCTGATCGCATCGTCACCGCCTCGGAGCCCTGCCAAGAGCAAAGAAATGCCGATTGCACCAACCAGTGCGAACAGCGCGATGGTCCGGTACTGCCTATCAAGGAACGCCACTGCACCCTCATAGATGGTGTCAGCAACTTCCTGCATCGACATCTTCATGGAGGCGCCGTCACGAGGCGTCTTCACGGTGGCTGGGCCAATGTCGCGCCCAAGGACATCCCAAGCGAGATATCCGGCAACCACTACGGCAAGCACTCCCGAAATGGGAACAATCCAGATCAGATTCACGTATCTCTCCCCCGATATCCGATGACCGTGGAACCAAGCTAACCCCACACTATGCCGTCCTGTTACCCCTTGACGACTGCATCTCAGTAGAGGACGATCAGTCAACCCGCCGCAGCAAGTCACCGCGCTTGATGGCCAGTTGACCCAGTTTTGACCGGCGGGAGTGTACCGACCCGCCCAGTCCGTGAGACGACACGATAACCGCCCCAGAGACGCAACTTGGGAACGTCATCCAACCACCCTGTCAAGGGCATCCAGCAATCGGTCCATCTCCGCATCCGATCCAACGCTCATTCGTATTGATCGGTCGAGGCGGGGACGTGCAAAGTACCTGACGAGGATCTGTTCCCTCTTCAACCGCGAGACAATCTCGGTCGCATCATCATGTTCAATTTCCACTAGGATGAAGTTCGTGGCCGAGGGCCATACTTTCCACCCGAAGCGTCGCTGGAGTTCCGAAGCAACCCGGTCTCGACGGACCGACGTCTCACGATTGACACGCGCGTACTCGTCCCACGCATCGAGCGCTGCACACCCGGCCACCTGGGTCAGATGGTCAACGTTGTAGCTGTCCTTAACCCGATAGAGAGCATCAATTACCTCCTCCGACCCAAAGGCGTAGCCAAGGCGTAGCCCGGCGAGCCCGAATGCTTTCGACATGGTGCGAAGAACCACGACGTTGGGGTAGCGATCGAGCAGCGACAGCGCGGTATCACCACCGAAGTCGACGTACGCCTCGTCAAAGACGACCACTCCGGTGCAACCCGATGCAATCGCCTCAAGATCAGAGATGGGGTAGGCAGTACCGCTCGGTGCATGCGGGGTCGTTATGAACGTCAATGGCGCGTTCACCGCCACCAGTTCATCAACTGGCAGCTGCCATCCTTCGCCGAGCGGGACCGCTACCGGCGCAGCATTCTGGATTTGAGCGAGGGTCTCGTACAGCGAGTAACTCGGTTCTGTGAACGCGATGCGATCTCCCTCACCAGCGATTGCCCGGATGAGCATCGTGAGTAACTCATCCGACCCATTGCCACAGATGATCCGCTTCAAATCGACACCGTACCGGGCACTTAACCTGGTCCGGAGGTCTGTGCACACTGGATCGGGATATCGACGGAGGTCGTTGGTTGCGGCGGATGCTACCGCTGCGAGCACCGTGGGCGAGACAAACCAGTTTTCGTTTGTATTGAGTTTGATCCAGCCAGCACCTTGTGGTTGCTCGCCCGGGACATAGGCCTTTAGGGCCTGGACTGACTGTCGGATGAGACGCGCACTGTTGGTTCCGGACATTGACGCTCCGATCGACTGCAATGCAATGGTCGGTTTGTGCCCGAGGCACGCCCCATGATTACGTTCACGTGGCGCAGGCCATCAGGACGCGCGGTGTCGCCTCCCTGCTCGGACCCCTCGAATGACCGCTTCCGAAACGAGATCAGCGGCGGCCGCGCCAATTGCCGCGACCGTCAGTTCCGATGGACGCCCCCATCGGTGCCCATCAACTGCAGTGGCGCGGCTTGACTCGTCGGGGAGGGCGGTGCTCAGCACGAATATCACGTCACCATCAAATGGAGTGTGAACTGGATCAATCGCTCGTGCCAAGCCATCGTGCGCCATCCAAGCAATCCGCAAAGCTGCTTGGCGGTCAATAGGGGCATCAGTTGCGACAACTCCGATAGTGGTGTTCAGGCGAGACGGTGCCAACCCTTGCGGTGGCGCCATGTACCAGGGCAAATCCCCTGTCCCCTCCCCACCCTCTTGACTGGGCCGACTCCTCCCACCGACACGACCAACCGCGTTCACGACCATCAGCGCACCCACTACGTATCCACCGTACGCGTCATCAAGTCGAAGGGAAGCAGTGCCCTGACCGCCAGGCACCGAATCAGACCTCCCGAACAATTTGTCAGTGGTACACCCTGCACCTGCCCCAACCGCACCTTCAGCAACATTCCGTCCACTCGCATCACATGCCGCGATCCCTGAATGATGGTCTGGAAATGCGCGCGGATTACCAACCCCTAGGTCAAAGACGACTGCTCCCGGAACAATCGGAACGACCATCTCACCCGGGCCGGAGGGAAAACCGTGCCCGCGATCCGATAGCCAGCCCATGACGCCGGTCGCCGCCGCTAAGCCGAACGCACTGCCACCTGCCAGCAAGATCCCATGAACACGCTCCACAAGCATGCCTGGGGCAAGTAGGTCGGTCTCACGGGTACCGGGAGCACCACCGCGCACATCAACTGCCGCGATCGCCCCTCCGGGGCAAAGGACGACCGTACATCCGGTCATTCCGATTGGGTCGGACCAGCAGCCAACGGTAATGCCGGGCACGTCGGTTAACTGCCCCGAAGATGGGGGTGACACTTGGCTCACGGTCGCACCTTAATGGATGCCCGAGTACGTGGAGACGCTCCTGGCGTTCCCATCATGTCTCCACATCTGTCGCGATATCGTTCAATCATTGAGGCACCCGTGTTCCGTGCTTCCAGAAAGCCGCGCGTATACTTGTGGGCGTGACGAATCGAAGGCGTATCTCTGCCTTCTTCCCTTGCTTCAACGATGCCGGAACGATCGCGTCCATGGTCATGGAAGCGCTTGTCGTCCTGCGCGAACTCGCTTCCGAATACGAAGTGGTCGTCGTGGAGAACGGCAGTACCGACTACGCTTGGGATGTTCTTGACGAACTCGAGCGCCTCTATGGCGAAAACGGCGTCGATCCGCACGACCGAGGCCGTGTTCGCATTATCCGGTTTGCCGAAGCCCTCGACTACGGCGGCGCGCTTCGCGCTGGATTCGGCGCATGCCGCTACGACCTGATCTTTTATACCGATGGAGACGGTCAGTACGACGTCCGGGAACTTCGAAGTCTGTATGCGGCTCTCGAGCGCGAAGAAGCCGCTGGGCGCCGGGTCGACGTTGTTATGGGCAACAAGCTCACGCGCCGTGACCCCGTCCATCGTCGGTTCATTTCCTACACCTATCACCATCTCATGCGGTTCGTTTTTCGCTTCGAGGTCCATGACGTCGACTGCGATTTCCGTCTCATCAAGCGGCACGTATTTGACAAGGTTGTTCTGACCCAGAACAGTGGGGCAATCGCCCTCGAGCTGATGACCAAAGTTCAGATGCAAGGCTTCCGCACCGTCGAAGTTCCCGTGAACCATTTCCATCGGGCATACGGAGGATCGCAGTTCTTCCGCTTCGGCAGGATCATCAAGGTGATTGTCAGTCTGGCAAAGTTGTGGTGGTGGTTGCGCGTACAAGGTGGGTCTGGCGTACCGTCTCCGTTGCCCCAACCCTTGCCAGTCGGCGCACCAAGACCTGCAGGTCGCTAGCTCGACGACCAATTCCACTTGTGAACGTCGCGCCTCGATCGCGAACCGACCGTTTGACCCAGACCGACAATGAACGCAAACCCTGCGCCCTCGCCGGATTCGAAAGCGCTTCGTGACGCCTTTAACGGTCGCCGGTGTTTGATTACCGGGGGACTTGGGTTTATCGGAAGCAATTTGGCGATACGACTTTCTGAACTCGGTGCGCGCGTTTTGATCGTCGATTCCATGACCCCCGCCTACGGCGGAAACTTTTTCAATATTGACGGGATCCGTGACAAGGTCCACGTCAACATTGCGGATGTCCGCGACCCCCACGCAATGGAGTACCTCGTCCTGGGACAGGACTACATCTTTAATCTTGCGGGGCAAATCGGCCACCTGGAGTCCATGGAGGCCCCGATTGACGATCTGCGGGTCAATACCGAGGGGCCACTCAACGTCCTCGAAGCATGTAGACGAGTAAACCGGTCGGCAAAACTGCTGTACGCCAGTACCCGTCAGGTCTACGGACGCCCCCGTTACCTTCCAGTCGATGAGTCACACGCGCTGCAACCCATCGACTGCAATGCGGTGTCCAATGTCGCCGGTGAGCAGTATCACCGGGTCTA
>CAMDTO010000210.1 GCA_945907765.1 Thermoflexus hugenholtzii JAD2
TGATCCCGATGCTCGCCCGCCAGGGGGACCCCGACCCGCTCGCCTCACTCGTCGAGCGGGGCCGGGCACTGGGGGTCATCCGCCCGAGCCGGCGCGTCACCATCGAGGTCCCCGAGGTGCCGGACGGTGCCTACACCCCGCTCGATCCCGAGGCCACGACCACCCGGGAACCCCGCTACCAACGTGCCATCGCCGCCGCCCGAGCGATTTAGTTGGGACACATGGCCTTGGAACCCGCGCGTATGAGCCTGACCCGACCACCGTGGTCGAACGCAGGTAGTGACTGGTCAAGGCCACGTCTGGACGGTACTCAGATTGCCGGCACTGCATGGCTTTCGGAGTGCAGAACCGCCTTGGACCGCCAAATGCCGGTGCCAAACCGCCACCTCAATGCAATCACGTTGACAACCGACGACGCCATGAACCCCAGGAATGCACCGACAATGCCGAAGCCGAGGACGTGCCCGAGAAACCATGCGCACGGCAGGATGACCAGCCACTGGGTGGCGATGGAGTTCCACATCGGGAACTGCGTGTCGCCGGCCCCGCGGAGCGTCCCTTGCAGCACGAACTGGATGCCAGCAATTGGCAATCCTGGGGCGAAGGAGTAGAGACCCCACGCGGCTTGCGCCATGATGTCTGGATCCGCCGTGAAGAACCCGGCGATCTGTTGCGCACCTACTAGGAATGTCACCGCCGCCGCGATCATCCACCCGATCGCAAGTTGCTGGGCGAACCGGTTGACGGCGGCAACGCGGCCGTAGTCTTTCGCGCCGATTGCCTGACCGACCAGGGCCGTCGCGGCAATCTGCAACCCGATCCCGGGTAGCCAACTCACCGACCCGGCGGTGATTGCAATCCGCTGGGCCGCGAATACCGATGGACCCATGGACAGCAGGATGCGTCCAAGGATCAGGAACATCCCCGAGAATGAAAGTTGGTCGATGACGGCGGGCAGGCTCAGCGTCAGGAACGTACGCCCGATGGAGATGTTCGGCATCCATCCGGCCATGCCTGCCGGGGCGCCGGACCCGAGACGGATGCCCTCGGGCGCCGACCGCATGAGCAAGGTTCCGAGCAGGAACGCGACGCCAACAACCCGGGCGATGTTTGCTCCCCACGCGGCGCCGGCGACACCCATTTCCGGTGCGCCCCACGCACCAAACGCCAGTGCGTAGGCGGCGGCGATGTTGACGACATTCACTAGGGCACCGCAAACCATTGGGGTGCGGCTGTCGCCTGCCCCGCGCATGGCGCCACCGATTGCGAACTGGAGGGTCAGGGGGACCATGCCGACCAAACCAACCGTCAGGAACGTGACGCCCGCTTCGGCTACCTCCCCGGTCCCTCCCGCAAGCGCGATGAGTGGTTCGGTGATGAGCCATCCCACGAAGGTTAGAACGAGACTGAAGATTGTGCCCAGCACCATCCCTTGCCGCAGGGCATTTCCGGCGACCGCCGGCGTGCGCGCCCCTGTCGCCTGAGCGACGACGACCGTCGTCCCGATCCCGAATGCACTCAGGGCACTGAATGCGATGAACATGATCTGGAGGCTGACGCCTGATCCGGCTAGGGCCGATGGTCCGAGGCGTCCGGTGATCGCGACGTCCGCAATCCCGACAGCCGTGGACAGCAGTTGCTCCACCACAACCGGCCACGCCAACTTGATCACATCGAGGCGGAGTTTCCGCAACGTCGTCGCTGTATCTGCCTTTCGTGGCGGGTTCGCCAAGTCTCTATCACTGTTTGCGTGTGCTGAGGCCTGGATCGGCTTTGTTTCCGCGACGGGCCTGTGTGGAACGTCATCGACCTGGGTCGGACTGACTTGTGGGGTGGCGGTGGACATGACTTCGACGGTTCTTTCGTCGGCCGGACGGTGCAAACGCCGGGCGTCGTGCCCGGAGAGCGATCGGTTGCGTCGTGGCGCGAAGTCAAATACTACGCGGGAACGGCAAGAATTCGTGCCACTGGTTGCAAGTCACCGACGCTGACAGGTTACGCAGCCAGATAGACTTCCGCTAGGTATGAATGTGACCCTCGATCCAGTGACCAAGGCGTTGCGGCCTGCATTGGCCAACCTCGCGCAGTTCTATCAGTATGACTTCAGCGAGATTGAGAACGGGATCGTCAACCTTGCGGGACGGTTCACGTACCTGGACTTGAGTGACCTTGAAAAACGTCTCGACGAACCCGGCGCCGACGCATGGCTTTTCCGCGTCACCGATACCGAATGGGGGCACGAAACCCTGGCAGGTTTTGCAATTGCGTTGCCGGCACCGGAACACCCGGGCGGGCGCGAGATTGACGAATTCTTCGTGATGCGCCGCTATCGGCGTCTCGGCATCGGCCGTGCATCAGCGGACGCAATCCTTCGGGCAAGCCCGGGTCCGTGGGTCGTGCAGGGCACCCGCCACAACACTGGGGCACGCGACTTCTGGACGCGGGTCATCTCCAGCATAGACACCGCGGACCACTTGACGGAACATGAAACTCCCGACGTCGTGTATCCCGCGTGGACATTGCAGTTCTCGATTTCCTAAGTCGCCCGACCATCCGCGCGTCTGTGCCTCGCGAATCAACCGTCGTACGCGTACGCGGCGGTCATCTTGAGGCAATTGACCATCCCGCCAAGGTGGGCAATCTCGAACCCGTGGGTGTTCTCGGTTGGAAAGCCGAACAACCCGATCGACGGCGTCGACCCTGACTGCTTGGCCATGCTTGCATCTGACCCGTACGAACTCAGGACGCCTCGTTGCACATCAAACCCAAGGGTGTTGGCAAGGGCCGCAGCGCGGTTCGCAATCCGTTCGTCGTACACATTGCGTCCATCTGAATAGAGGATCACTGGTCGCGAATCATTGACGATGTCGTATTCCGGCATGGCGGGTACGATTTCAACAGCGATCAATCGGTCTCCGGGCAGGGTTCGCGTTGCGAACGCTGCCGACCCGCTCCCGATCTCCTCCATGCTTGAGATGATCAGGTAGGTGTCCTGCGGGGGCACCTGGTGCGCGAGGCGAACCGCAACCTCGATCAGGATTGCAACACCTCCCTTGTCGTCGATTGCGTGGCCGCACACGAAGTCCCCAAGCAGAACCGGTGCCTTCCGCGAACGTGCCGGAACGATCTTGCTACCGGTATGCACGCCGATCGATGCAAGTTCCGATCGTGAGCGCTTGCAGTCAACCCACGCGTTCCGCCAGATCATCGCCTCACGTCCGGCCTTGACGCGTTCGATAGGGGACTCCTCGGAGACGTGCAGCGATCCGAAGCACAGCACACCGGTGACAACCGTGCCGTCATCGGCAAGGACATCAACCAGACCTTCCCCCCATTTGAATGGATACAGGCCACCCATGTTCTGGACGCGAAGCCGACCGTCCGGTTCGACGCGCTTGACGATGAGTCCCAACTCGTCCTTGTGGGCGGTCAGGTGGAGTGGCGCACTGTCCGACCGTCCTCGGAAGTGCGCGAGGATGTTCCCGGCACCGTCCTGCCACGTCCGGACTGCGAGGGGGCCTATCAGGTCGAGGATGACCAGATCGATTTCGCGTTCGCATCCGACAGGCGAGTGGCTTCGGCAAAGCAACTCCAGCGACTTGACGATTGGGGTCGCGGCTGACGTCCAGTCAGTGGATTGGGGCGCGCTCTTGGCAAACTCGTCCGTCATCGATGTCCTTCCCGTTTCGACCATGTCGCAATTTCTTGGATGGTACTCGCGTCGGCGGGGCCGGGGTGCCGGGTCAAGTGTCCTCCGTTACCCTTCCATGGTGTCGGCACCAGGAACGCCTCTCCAGCACGGACCAACGACGACGGTATTGGGCGGCGGTGCGCTCGGATTGACGGTCGCACTCCGGCTTGCCCAGAGGGGTGAACGCGTCACCCTCGTTGAGAAGGAACCGACTGCCGGTGGCTTGGCATCCGGTTTCCAACCTGCACCCGACCTGCCGGGCGGTGGCCCCTTCCTCGACCGCTTCTACCATCATCTGTTCCGATCAGATACGGCGATCATCGCCCTCATCGAAGAATTGGGTCTTTCTTCGAATGTCAGGTGGGGTTCACCAATCAACTCGGTGCTTTGGGATGGGAACTACTGGCGGCCGTACACCGTTCCCGGGCTTCTGGGATTCTCACCACTGCCGTTCGTGGACCGCATCAGGATGGGAGCGGTGCTCGCGTTCCTGAAGGCATGGCCGAACGTCAGTTACTTCGAGCGCCACACCGCCACCGCTTGGTTGAGGCGCATGATGGGTACCCGGGCGTTCGGGATCCTATGGGAACCGCTGCTGCGGGCGAAATTCGGTTCCCACGCGGATGACATCTCGCTTGCTTGGTTCTGGTCCCGGATCTATTGCCGGAGTTTTTCACTGGGATTTCTTGAACCCGGCTTTCAGGACCTCTACGACGCGATGGTTGGTGAAATCCGTCGCCTCGGCGGCGAGATCCGGCTTGGAACCCATGTGGACGGCGCGAGACCGATTGCCGGGGACCGGTGGTCGGTGTCACTTCGTGATGCCGAAGGAACGCCTCAGACCATCGTTTCCGACTGTGTGGTGTCAACCCTTCCGGTCCGCGTCACCGCCCGCCTGATCCCGGACCTTCCCGATGCCTGGCGCCGTCGGCACGACTGGGGCGAGGCTTTCGGAGCACACTGCCTTGTGCTTGCACTTGACAAGCCCCTGCTGCCGGAAAACACCTACTGGCTGAACGTGAATGACGGAGGCTATCCGTTCCTAGTCGTCGTCGAGCATACGAATTACGTCCCGCCGTCGCGCTACGGTGGCCGGCATATCGTGTACCTCGGGAACTACCACCCGATGGTCCACCCACTCTTCACGAAGTCCGTTGACGAGGTCCGCGCCGAGTATGTGCCGGCCATCAAGCGGATCGTCCCTTCATTCGATGAGTCGTCAATCCGTGACGCGTGGGTCTTCGGGGCACCGTATGCGCAACCG
>CAMDTO010000211.1 GCA_945907765.1 Thermoflexus hugenholtzii JAD2
CCAAGGTCGCAACAAGCGTGTAGAACTGATCAATGAGGCTGGCGTTCGTCGATGTCAACGGGTTGATGATGTTGGCAAGCGAGAACCCCATCTGCAGGCCAATCACGTGTCCGGCGCCTTCTAATGCAGTAAAGATCAACAAAACCACAAAGCCAACGAGTGCGCCAATCATGATTTCCCGGGCTGCCCTGCCAAGAAACCCGCTGATGTCAGTAGGGATCACCACCCCTGCAGGTGCAACCACCGGCAACATCACGAGGGCGACCGTCAGACCGAAAAACACCCTGAGCTGCGGCGAGGTCCCACGGGAACCGAACACCGGCGCCACAATCATCATCGTCCCGACGCGGCAGAACACCAGGAAGAAGGCTTCCCACATTGCTGGCGTCTGCGAAAGCAAATCCACGTCAGTCTTCTCGTCGTCGCCCTACCGAGCGAATGTCGGCAGTGAAATGAATAGGTTTGAGATGTACGTGATCAGGCTATTGAGCATCCAAGGACCGAATATGGCCCCGGCGACAAATACCGCGAGGATCTTCGGAACAAACGTCAGCGTCATCTCATTGATCTGGGTTACCGCCTGAAAGATGGAGATGACCAGACCAGTCACAAGACTGAAAAGGAGAAATGGCAGCGAAACCTCGAGCGCGATCATCATCGCGTTCCGCGCCAGATCGAACACCATTCCTTCAGTCATTGCATCTCACCAAAGCGAAACCAGACGTCACTCCGCTCCGCCTGATGAGGATACGTCGGTAGGACTGTCCGAGGGATCAGCCACGTGGCTGATTTTTTGTACTCCGACCCAAGTTCGAAGTTCGCTGGAGAGCCACCGACCGTCCGCCGGACACGCACCGTCGTCGCGTCAGTTGAAACTCAAGACTAGTGCCCGCATGAGCAGGTACCAGCCGTCAACCATTACGAACAGCAGGATCTTGAATGGAAGCGAGATGAGTACTGGAGGCAGCATCATCATGCCCATCGACATGAGGACAGTCGAGACCACGAGGTCGATCACCAAGAAAGGAATGAAGATCACGAATCCCATCTGGAAGGCGGTCTTCAGCTCACTGATGATGAATGACGGGATGACGACGTACGTCGGTACATCCTCTATGGACTTCGGTTGGTCCAACCTTGCGAGGTACACGAACAGCGCCAGGTCCTTCTCCCGGACCTGACGAAGCATGAAGGTCCGGAGCGGGGCCTCGGCCTTTGCAAATGCCTCAGACTGCGTGACTTTCCCATCCACAAAGGGTGTGTAAGCCTCACGCTCTACCTGCTGCGCGACCGGCGCCATGACAAAGAAGGTGAGGAAAAGCGCCAGACCAATCAGCACCTGGTTTGGCGGCAACTGAGGCACCCCGATCGCATTTCTGATGAGAGAAAGCACAATGATGATCCGCGTGAAAGCCGTCACCATGATCAGGATTGCTGGCGCCAATGACAAGACAGTCAGCAGGACAATAATCTGGATTGACTGAACGGTGTCCTGAGGCCCTTGGGCCTGATCAACACCAAGGGTCACCTTTGGAATTACCTGCCCACCGGTAGCATCCGCCGGCCCACATCCGGAAACCACGAGCAGCACCGATAGTGCTAGGAAAATGCAGAGGAACGACACGCCAAACCGTCGACGAGGTGATGGACCTGACGGGCCCTCATGCTTGGCAAGCGTCGACACGGACGCCCGACCCAACATCCCCGGAGCCCAAGCGTTCATCGGTTGCCTCTCACTCATCGCCACGCAGGCGTCGCTTGCTCTCGTCAAGCCGTCGAAGGACTGCCGCCATCACCGCGGCATCCGCACCCTCGGCGTCAGGGACTTCAACGGCCATAGGATTTGCGCCACCTGAAACGCCACCACCCTGCCCGGCCATCCTTGACATCGCGCCCGGTCCCCTGGATGTCCCGGCACCCGGAAGTGCTTCAATCTCGTCCTGCTCGAACTCGGTTACCAGGGTTACGCTTCCGTCACTTGCTCCGATGAGAAGCAGTCTCTCGCCAACTTCAACCAAGTGAAGTGACGCCGATCCCTTCGATCCGACTGAAGGAAGCTTCACGGTCTCGCGAACCCTGATCGAACCGCCCCTGCCTGCAGTAACACCACCCAACCCCATGGACCGCAGCGCCTGGGCCCCAACCACGATCAGCACAAGAACGACAGCGACGCTGATTATCGCCCGGAGCGCCCCGTACCACGTGACCGTCGGATCGGTTCGCTCAGGCTCCTGATACGGTGCCAGAAACCCAACTGGTGCGGTACCGGAAGGCGTTGATGCGGAGGTTCCCGAGGGCTCACGAGGGAGTACCGGCCTGTCCCCTGGGGACAAGGACACGGTCGCCCTTTGCGAACCCTGAGTCGACCTTGATCCCACACTATCGTCTGGGATGCTCACCCAGACAAGACCGAGGAGGAGGACCGCGAGAAGTGCGCCCAACCGAACAATCAACGACTGCCGCGCGAACCAATCCCTGACCGGATCAAGCATCAGTCAGCAACCGGTGTCCCGTCGACGGTCCGACAACCGCGCCACACCGGTTGCTCGGCCATTGGTCACCGCCCCTTGCCGAGCCGATGATCCGGATGAACGATGTCGGTGACCCGAACACCGAAGTTCTCATCCACCACGACAACCTCGCCCCGAGCGATCAGCCGGTCGTTGACCAGAATGTCCACTGGGTCGGTCGCAAGCTTGTCGAGCTCAATCACCGAACCGCTACCCAAGGACAGGACGTCCTTGATGGCGAGTTCCTGCCGACCGAGTTGAACCGTAATGCGAAGGTTGACATCGAGAAGCAGATCAAGGTTACCTCCACCGGCGGACGTAGCAGCACCATCGATTGCCTCGAACTGTGCAGGATGTACACCCGCACTGCCAGCATCAGCAGTCATTGTCTCTTCCATAGCAACTGTATTCCTCTCCATGAGGGCATGCGACGCGGTGAACCCGACTCGCGCACCCGGCTCCGTTCAGGCCAGGGGCTCAGCCCTCGCTCGACCCGCCGCCTTCGTCATCATCGTTGATGATCGACGTTATCCGGACCGCAAGACGCTTGCTGCGCAGACCCGGTCTGGCATGGTACTTCCGCTCGCCATTCACCAGTACCGAAATCTCGCCAGAAACGCGGGATCCGAGCGGGATCACATCACCAATCTGCAACCCGAGCACATCGCTGAGTGTGACCTCGGCGTTCCCTAGTTCAACGATGATCGGAACCTGGATGTTGCCAAGTCCGCGTCGGACCTTCTCGTCGTCATCAGGCGACCTGCGCACAACCGAGGACGGTGGCACATTTGCGACAGCGAGTTTCGTAACTAGCGTCTCGATCATCGCGAACGGATAACAGACGCGGATCATCCCCTCGGCGTCGCCCACATGAACCCTGAAGTCGGCGGTCAGGCACGCATCAGACGGAAGGGCAATCCGCATGTAGGTGGCACTGGTGTCAGACATCACCATCTTCGGATTAAGACGGTCAACCTCTGTCCAACCGGACCGCACACCTTCCATCACCAAGGGCAGCAAGTGCCTCTGGATGAGGCCGATCTCGATGTCGGTTGCCTCGCGGTCCGCGCGAAGCTTCTTGGGGAGGCCGCCTTGCAGCCGATCAAGAGACGCAAACATCACATCGCGGCTAATGGCGATCATGAAATGGGAAGGGAGCGGCTCGGATTCAAGCGCGTAGACAAAGTACCCTTCGTTTACTCCGTCCACGAACTCGGCGTACGCCTGCTGATGGAGTTCCGTAAGGCTCGAGTCCACTGGCGACCTGAGGATGCCCGAGAGATCGGTGCCAAAGCCGACCCCAAGTGCGTCGTGCAACGAAGAAAGCAGTCGAAGATTCTCGCGAGTAAACTTCAATGGACGACGGAAGTCGAAATCGCGGACTATCGGCTCTTGTCCCTCGTTCCGGACAGTGTGCCCGAAGATTTTCCCCGACCCATCGGCACCGGCCGCGCTGTCACGGTTCATGAGCGCTTCATGCTCGGCCTCGGAGAGTAGACGCTCCTCAGTTACCACGATTACCCGCTCCCAAACTCACGTACTTGCATGTCAAGCGAAACGGTCTCCGGTGTACGGGAAATCCGTTTCGGAACTCCCTATGGAATGCTAGCCCTGAACCCACTCCAGCCGACGTGGAGTCTTCGTCATGCTAGCGGCCCGCTGGCCTCGGTGTCGGCACGGCCACCGGCCCCTGCGTTGCAGGAGGAAGGATCCAGATCTCGACGCGCCGATTCTGGGAACGCCCCTCCGGCGTCAGGTTGGCTGAGATCGCGCGCGTCTCCGCAAGGCCCACCGCCTGCAATCGCTTCCGGTCAACCCCAACTTCCGCAAGCAGGTTCGCAGCCGTCGCAGCTCTTGCCGAAGACAGGAACCAGTTGGTCGGAAAGCGTTCGGTGTTTGGAGAAACATCGTCGGTATGACCCTCAACGCGAATTGGGTTGCTATCCGGCAGTGACATCAGGCGGTCAGAAATGAACTCCAGCGTCTGTCGACCCTCTGGGCGAAGCTCTGAACTTCCAGAACTGAACACCATTCCGCCGGCAAGCGTGATCACAACCGCATCCTTGCTGGACGTCACGCTAATCTGGTCGCCCAACTCCTCCTTAAGCGCATAGGAGGTGAGCGCCTCACCCACCGTCTCGCCAACGCTGGTCATGCCCGCAAACGCGTTCGTGACTGGACCAAGCATGATCTGTTGCTTGTTCACGTTTCCACGAACACCACCGGTGTTGAACGCCTTGGACAATGACGACGCGACGATCTCGTATTTAATTGGATCCTGAATACTCATTGCATAGAGCACAATGAAAAGGGCCAGAAGCAGGGTGATCATGTCTGCATACGTCAGGAGATACCGCTCA
>CAMDTO010000212.1 GCA_945907765.1 Thermoflexus hugenholtzii JAD2
CGATCAGGCCGATTGAACGTCGGGATCACGATCGAGATGTCGGGGACACCCGTCATTTTGGTCACACCCATCCTGCCACCATCCCTGGTTCGTCGCCGTAGTCATCACCTTCGACACCCGCGCGGATATCCCCTGTCCGACCCATCCAGCTACCCCGAACCCCTCGCGCCTGGTCGGCTGACGCACGAAGTTCAAGCCACCGTGCGACCGCTGCTGATCCAGGGCCAACCCCTTCCCAGGTGAACCGCAAGTCATGAAGGAGCGCCCGCGCGCGCGCCACGACCACGGTCGGCGGGGCTTCATCCAGAGCCATGCCGAATGTTGGCCACACCCGGTTGAGATCTTCCGACGACGCTGGCCCACCAGGATCAAAGGCCCGACGCGCCACTAGCAGGGACTCCACCGCCAGTCGTCGCCCCTTCTCGGCGTCACCCATGTCCAAGGCCCGTTCGGCACCAGCCAGCAAGCCAAAAGCCTCGAACTCCGGAATTGACGCCGGCGACCATGCCGGTATCACCCGCACCACGGAGACATCACCCCAGACGCAGACGGCGTCATGATGAAGCGACACCGTCCGGGTGTTCGCGGGCAACCATCCAAGGGAATCACTGGGGATCACGTCCAACCGGCACCGGACACCAACGGATCCATCGAGGCGTTCCGACCAATCACGACGGGCTTCATACGGGTGTTCCTCGCGAGTGACCGCAACGAACAGTGCCTCCCCCGCCGCGGTTCCCTCACGTCCGGAGGCGACGATTGCAATCAGGTCGGGAACGAGTGACGGGAGGACATGCCGGGCTTTCTTCCAGGTCTCCGGCCACCAATCCAGCACCATCGGGCCGGACATTGGCACCTCCAAGCCAGGCAAGCCCGTCTCCCAACCCTCATCCGCAACAACCAGCGCCCGTCCGTCCTCCAGATGTGTCCACCACGCCCGAGGCAGGCTATCAAGCCAGACGCCAAGGTCGGTCAGAGCCCGTGCAACTGCGACCACATGGTCATCCTGGTGCACGTCCGGACCTAAGTCGCCCGCCCCGCCGGTATCCGTCCACCAGTCAATGGCGAGCATGTCACGGTGCAGGTTCGACCGCGCTGACACACCCATCGGACGGCAATCCTCGCAAGCACGCCGAACGGCATCTGCCCATGCGCGCGCGGCGCGGGACCACCGGACGGTTGCGTCGGGATATCCCGCAGCTCTCGCACGGACCGCGCCGTAGGCAAAATCCGCCGCTACGAAAGCAACCGCCCCAAGCAAGCTGATGTATGCCAGATCGGCCTGACCAGACCCCATGTCCGCGACCATCGCCCGGCGGAACCGACCGAACACATCCGCCCGCCTTGCCACAAGACCCTCACCACTCGCGAACGACCTGGCACGTTCCGCGGGTGGACGCAACCATCCCCACCATGTTCGAAGTACCGTCCGCGACGTGTCTTGGCGCAAATGCCATGCCCGCGCATGCGGTTCATACCGGCAGGTGTAGCCACTACTGGCGAGGCGGCGACCGACACCCGGGGTGACAAGACCGTCCTCATCATCCGGGTAGCCCCCGATCGCCTGGATGACTCCCCGGCGAACAAGGGTGTTCGATCCACTGAGATGTCGCGGATTCGACTGAGGCAGGTCTCCCGCGTCTTGCGTGAGATGCGCCATGCGCCACCGGTCGGCGACGCGTGACCTGTCACTCGCCACCAAGCGACCAGCGACCAGTGCCGTCGCCCGCGTCGACATTGCGCGCACCATGCACTCCAACCACTCCGGTTCCGGGACAACGTCCGCGTCCACTGAAGCAACCAGTTCGTGCCGCACCTGTGCGAGGGCGGTGTTCCGCGCCTGCGCCAGGCCGAGATGCACGGGATGGGACACTGCGCGCACCGAACCGCCGACTGCCCCAGCAATCGATGCCGTGGCGTCCGTTGACCCATCGTCAACGACGATGATTTCGGCAACCGGGTACGTCTGCGAACGCAATGCCTCAAGGCATGCCCGCAGGGTGCTTGCACCATTCCGGCACGGGACATACACGCTGATCGGTGCTTCTGGGGCGACGGGCATCATCCTCGCAATGAAACGTCCCGTTCACCGTTGATGGCGCGCCCACAATCCCGAGGCCACCCGGGTGCTACCGTTGACCGCGCCACACGAATACGCCGACCGCCATGATGCGACTTCATACCCCACTCCGGTCATCCACACCAACATCCCGGTCGCGCCGACGCGACGGGTGGCGTGTGCTGGTTCGCACCGCAATCGCACTCTTCTTCGCTGCTGCCTTTTCGGTAGATGCAAGCGCTCAGCGGGTTCATGCCGCAAACGGGACCAATGAGGGAAATTGCCCGTCCGAACTCGTCGCTCCCATCCATCCTAATTCGGGACTGGCCTATGCAGTTTCAGACGAAGAAGATGAGCCTGAACCCCGACCCGACGGCCAACCGCTACCACCATCCACGCCAGAGAAGGCACCCACCGCGGGTGAACCCGATCCGGCCATTCCACCGGTCCTGACAGAGGTCGAGCGGTCCCTGTTCGACGCCGCCAACCGGGACCGGATCAGCACCGGATTGCCCGCTCTCACCGTCGACCCCACCCTGATCCCGCTTGCCCGCCTCCGCGCCGGGGACCAGGTTTCCCGCACCGTCCTGTCACACCTCGATGACAGCGGTGCCTTAGGGTTCGTGCGACTGATCCAGCACGCACGCATCCCGTACGCCTACGCTGGGGAGAACCTCGTCCGCCTGACGGTCACACTGCCTCTCGAGACCGCCGGGACGCGTGCCGAACGCGCACTGATGCAAAGCGCAACCCATCGCGCGAACATCCTGGATCCGCGCTACGGTCGTCTTGCCGTCGGACTTGCCACGGATGCCAATGGGCGACTCGTCTTCGCCCAACTCTTCCGTGACGGTCAGTGATCAGCACGGCATCTACGTCGAGGCACTACCATCTCCCATTGGTATCTTTCACGCAGTAATGCGGAGCGAGCTTGGCCGGTTCTGGCCGCATCGTAATGGGAGGCAACCATGTCGAAGGGGCGCGTTGAGGCATTCAGCGATGGCGTCCTCGCCATCATCCTCACGATCATGGCATTCGAACTCAAGGTGCCAACGGGTGGTGACCTCACTGCCCTGGGTCCCCTCGTGCCAGTCTTTCTGACGTACGCGCTCAGTTTCCTGACCGTGGGAACCTATTGGAACAATCACCACCATCTGTTCCAGGCCGCTGGACGGGTAGACAGTGCGGTCCTGTGGGCCAACCTGAACCTCCTGTTCTGGCTTTCGCTCATGCCATTCGCCACCGGATGGATGGGAGCGAATAGCACAGCTCCCGTTCCCGTAGCTGCCTACGGGGTGGTCATGCTCTTGGCTGCGTTTTCCTACTGGAACTTGCAACATATTCTTGTCAGCCAGGCCGGGCCGGCATCGGTCCTCGCCCAGGCCATCAGATCGAACCGAAAGGGCCTCGTGACCTTGGCAATCGTGTCGTGCGGCATCCCCTGCGCGATCTTCGCTCCCTGGCTTTCACAAGCCCTCTACGTGAGTAGCGCCGCGATCTGGCTTGTCCCGGACAGGCAAATCGAACGGGCACTGAATGCGTCCAGTTCGCGTCCGGCATGACGGCAATCCGCCACGGTCACCGGGTATCTGACTACTCAAAAACCCCGGTCTGCATGAGACGGCCAAAACTGAATCGATACGTCCGTCCACAGACGTGTGCCAATTCCAAGTTCGGCCATGATCCCCATCACGGTGTCCATTCAGGCACATCGGCTACGCACAATCCCAGCCCAATGTCACACCAAACAACGCCCCCCTTGCCATTGCTACGTTTTCCATAGTAATCTGATTGTCAGGATCACCATCCGAAGGACATCCGATGACTTCGCTCGCCGTCCCGTTCACCGCGCATGACGACACCCATCTCGGGGTCGTTCATTTGACCGTGCGGGACCTGCCCAAACTCACGGCGTACTACCGCGACAACCTCGGTCTGCGGGTGCATCGTGAAACCCCGGGTTTCGTGGCGATGGGAACCGGAGGCGCCGACCTCCTCCATCTGACCGGCAGTCCTGATGCGCCACGACCGGCACGCACCTCGGGCCTCTACCACTTCTGCCTACGCGTCCCCGAAAGGCGCGACTTCGCGCGGTGGCTTGCCCATCTTGCCGCAACCCAGACTCCCCTCGCCGGACTCGTGGATCACCGCTTTGCCGAGGCAATCTACCTCGACGATCCTGAGGGGAACGGCATCGAACTCAACTGGGACCGGCCCAGATCGGAATGGCCCGACCCATCAATCGTGATCCGCCTCGGAAACGGACGACTGGACACCCCCGGCCTCGATGCCCTCATGGACGGAGCGGCCCCATGGACGGGTGCGCCTCCCGAAACCGACGTCAGCCACATCCACCTTCATGTGGGCAGCCTCGACGAAGCCGAACGATTCTACGTCGGGGTCATCGGCCTGACACGCATCATGGACTTTCCCGGACAGGCCGTTTTCACCAGTGCCGGGGGCTACCACCACCATGTGGCATTCAATGTCTGGAACGGGCGCAATATCCCGCCCAAGCCCGAGGATGGCGCGGGCCTGCGTTCGTACACCATCGCGCTTGTGTCAGATGCCGAACGACACACCATCCTTGATCGCGCGGCCACGGCCGGATTTGCAGCGACCGAGACCCCTGCCGGGCCACTCCTGCGCGACCCAGCCGGCAATGGCGTCATCCTCACCGTTGCGTAGGAACCGGGTAACGGTCATCCAGTCTTGTACCCGGTCAGGCGTGATCCCGCCACGAGTACCGCGGCGCGTACCCAAGGATCGACCGCGCCTTGGCAATCGAA
>CAMDTO010000213.1 GCA_945907765.1 Thermoflexus hugenholtzii JAD2
TTATCCAGATCCAGAACGATCCCGGTACCAAGGGCACGGAATGTGGACGTCGCGGTGTCGGCAGGCAGGGTGATTCCGGTGGGCAGGGAGAGATTGATGGCGAAACGGTCGGCCTGCTGGACATCGGCGGTGCCGGCCAGGAGGCTGACCTCGACGTCGAGGTAGCGACCGTCGGTGACAGTGAATGTCTGGGAGGCGGTACCCGAAGTGCCGACGGCAAGGGTTGGCAAGGCGCCGCTCGGGTCGACGAGGGGTGACGCAACGGTGAGACCGATGCCGAGGGTGCCTCGCGCGCCGGCAATGGTGGCCATTGGGACCGTCACGGTGGTGACGGCGAACGCAAGGGGCGAGCCATTGGTGCGTGTCCGGACGCGGGTGGTCGTGATGGTTCCGGACGGGGACTCACCGACCTCGGCATCATCGAGGGTGATGGAGGCGTCACCGGGGGCAAGGATTCGCAAGTAGATGGTTGCGACGGTGGCCGGACCGGATGCGGGTGTGAGGTCGAGTCGTCGCCCACTGACGGTGAGGTCGATGGTTCCGGTGACCTTGGTTCCAGCAACCGCTTCCATATACGAGGCTGACGCGGTGGCCGGGTTCTGGGGGGTGCCGAGAATGCTGTCGGTCAGATCCGGGGTGAAGGTTCCGGTCGCCACGAATGGCGGTGGTGCGTTTCCGCTGATCGGCGGTCCGGTGACAAGCCCGAGCTTGGCGGGATCGAACGAGAGGAACGTCCGGACGGTGCGGGCATTGCGGATGATTGTGGTTGGATTCAGTGTCACGCGGACTGGAATCACATCACCGATACGCCTGACGGTCCCGGCGGGGGGTGTTGCGGGAACGAGGGCGACACCGGTGGTGGTGGTGGCGACGTCAACGGTGGCCTTCTGGACAGGACCGAGGACGTTGATGCCGGCATCGTCAGCATCGACCAACGCGACCATGCTGAACCGACCATCATCGCCGGATGAATCCCGCAGGGAGATGTCTATCGAGGTGGTGTCGTTGCGGAGGACCCGGACGAAGAACCGGCCAAGTGGGGTCGGGGTGCCGGGTGAGAGAGTGACTGGGGTCGATGGTGTGCCTGGATCGGGAAGGTTCACGCCGGCGTCGAAGTTGACCTGTGACTCGACGGTTGCGCCGGAGCCCGTTTGGGTGAAGGTGTTCCGGAGAACGGTTGCGTTGAAGCCAAATGCACCACTGGCAGCCGATACCGGCCCCGGCCCCGGCCGCGAGGCGGGATCACCGGCAATGAGTGGTGTGAGGTCCGATGGCCCGGCGATCAACTGGAGGTCGGACGCCGGGAAGTCGGCGTAGGCCTGGACGGCATTGATATCGAGGGCCCGGGTGGTGGTGAGTGCGACCTCCACCTGGACAACGTCACCGACGCGGAAGGTGGTGGTGGCAGCGCTGAGGTTGGTCGCGACCAGTTTCATGGTGACCGGGCAGTCGGCCGTGGGTGAGTTGACGGTCGTGGCGCACGTGGTGGGGTTGGCAGTGGTGTTTCCAGCCGAACGCGCACGCCAGGTCCAAGGGGTGTGTGCCGCGATGGACAGTGTGGTGGGTGCGACTGGGGGTGCGGTGGTGGCAGGTGTGACGGGAATGGTCTGGGCATGGACAGGGCTAGCCACACCCTGAAGGGCGGCAAGGATCACTGCAACTCGTGCACTCCACGCAATGCATGTTGCCATCGCCACGTTTGCCATTCCTCGACCGTATCCGGGACTGCCTCGTCACGCAAGCGGTTCCGCGCCGGAACCGGCCCCCCAGTGAGCCGAATAATCCCAACGGGGAAACACAAGATCGTTCGGTCAACCCAAGCGTTGTTGTTCCAACGCTCCCGGCATTGCAGGGTACTCGCGATCCGTTATCCAGTCAAGTAAGCAGGAAAAAATGCCCATCGCCTTCTAGGGGCTGAAAAACAAGACGGGCAATCCGATCGGAGGGACGCGGTTATTCGTTCCGCTTCGTACCCGGTGGGCACGCGCAGGCGCGTCATGCTTGACCACGAAGGCGGTCACTTCCGGCACCGGGTACGAAAAAAGGGGCGGTGGCGCAGTTTGCCTGCGCCACCGCCCCAGGCGATCCGGGTTGTTACCCGACGTGCACGAATGGGCGCAGGGCGCGGTCGTCCTCGTGGGCGCGGAGGACTTCGCGGGTCATCGGGCCAGTATCGCCCCGGCCGAACACGAGGAATCTCACGGCATGGGCCAGGGGGGAACCCTCGGTCCATTCCAGGTAGGCGTGCGGGATCACCCCGCCGATATCGCGGATCCACAGGAGGACGGCGGCGATCGCGTTCGGGATGGTGGTGGCCCTCACCCGGAGGACGTTGTGGTTCCCCACCCGGTGGCCGGTGACGATCAGTTCCGCGGAGAACTCCGAGGAGTCTGGTACGTAGACCTCGAGGAAGATGATTGGATCCTGCGCCGGGATGTTGTGGACGGCGCGTTCCTCGGCTTCCTTGCGGTCCAGCGCTGCGACCGATTCGCTTTCCGGCCGGTTGCAGACGAGACGGATCGTGCCGTGACTGCGTGACTGGTCGATGATCGCAAGTGCCGCGTCGTCGGCGATGATGCGGTCGGCACGGAGTTCGGTCGACCGGAAGACGCGCGAGATGATCGAGGTGGTGATGATCGCGAGGATGAAGAACGCCGCAATCTCCAGGCCATCCGGTCTTTCGACGATGTTCACGGCGAGGGTGTAGAAGAAGATCGCGGTGATGCCACCGAAGACCCACATGAGCCTGGTCCGGCCCTCGCGCCAGTAGGACAGGGTCACGGCCAGCGCGCCCGAGGCCATCAGGGCGAGGACACCGGTGGCATAGGCGCCACCCTGCGCGTCGACATCCGCCTTGAACCAGATCGTCACGGCGATGCAGACGAGTGTGAGGAAGATGGTAAGGGGGCGGGTCGCGCGGATGAACTCAGGTGCCATGCCGTACTTTGGAAGGTAGTTGGGAACGAGGTTCAGCAGTCCGGCCAGTGCCGATGCGCCGGCGAACCAGAGGATCGCGATCGTCGAGATGTCGTAGATCGTTCCGAAGACCGGCCCGAGGAACTCGTAGGCCAGGTAGGCGAGTGCGCGCCCGTTGGCCTTGCCTCCGGGTTGGAATGCTTCGACCGGGATCAGCACGGTGGTGATCAGGCTACTCCCCAACAGGAAAACGCTCATGATGAGTGCTGATGAGGCAAGCAGCTTGCGGGAGTTGCGGATGCGCCCCATCGGTCGTTCGCGGTCGTCGCCCGCATCACCCTTGACCTGGGGCATGACCGCAACGCCAGTCTCGAAGCCTGAGAGGCCGAGGGCAAGCTTCGGGAAGAGGAGAGCGGCGGCGGCGATCATCATCACTGGATTGCCGAACTTGCTGTTGAGGCTGTCCTGCCACTCGAACAGGATTTCCGGATTGTTGACGACCTTTGCGAGGCCGATCGCGATGACCACGGCATTGAGAAGCATGTAGATGCCCACCAGTCCGACGGCGACGCCGATGGCCTCGTTGAAGCCCTTGAGGAAGACGGCACCGAGGGCAACGATGAGGAGGAGGGTGATCTCGACCTTGTACTCATGCAAGGTTGACGGGAAGAACGGGTTCTCCACGATGTGGGCGGTGGCGTCGGCAGCCGAAAGGGTGACGGTGATGATCCACGAGGTGGCTGCAAAGCCAAGCAAGGCCAGGACGAACATCTTGCCTTGCCACCGTGGCAGGAGGCCCCGGAGCATCTGGATGGATCCCTCCCCGTGAGGACTTTCCAGTGCCACCTTGTTGTACATCGGAAGCGCACCAAATAGTGTCACGAGGATCAGGATGGCCGTTGCAACCGGCGCGAGGGCACCGGCGGCGAGGAAGGCGATACCGGGTTGATAGCCAAGGGTTGAGAAGTAGTCGACGCCGGTCAGGCACATGACCTTCCACCAGGCATGGGTCTCGTGGTGCTTGGTGTGCCCCCCCCCGTGCGTCTCCGCATCGACGAGGATGCCGACGTCGATGGCGGGATTGGTCTCGCCCCGGGGTGCCGGGACGGGATCGAGGACCGCGAGATGCGGTGCGCCGAGCCCTTCAGGTGGGGCATCCTCGGTGGTCCCGGGGTCGGTGAGGAGCCACTTGCCGAACGACCGGACAAGCCGGGGCATCCCGGTCCGTGTGGAGGTGTGATGTTCTGATGGTGGTGCGTAGGCATGGAGGTCATGACTATTGGGCAACGCTGTGGTCGGCGCCCGTTCCGCGCCACTTGTGCGTGAGGAAGGCCGGGAAGCAACCTGATCCAATGCGGAAGTGGGCGGTGTTTCGGTGGACATTCACTACTCCTCGCGCTTGGGGACACAACCCACGACGGGTTCCTTGGCCCGAAGTCGCATCGAACTCTTTGGTTCACAGGGTATTTTTCGTCAATGGACTGCAATGATGCATGAAAGTACTGGCCTGACCGGATGACCGGACAAGACCATGGCATCGAAACCCTCCCGTGACTACCTCACCCCAACATGAAACGCATGGTCATGCCCTGTGCCTCACTTGGCGGCTCGTGATCAAGGGTGGTGGAACGCCAAGGCACCGGATTTGCCATGCGCACAAGGGTAGCAAGTCAATGCATCGTCATTCCCGACAGGCCAAGGTGGCAACGATGCTCCCGTCCCGCAATGGACCAGGCGTCGCTGGTGCTGTGACGTGCGTCGCGGAAATGCCAGGCGGCGGGACCCCGGGTGGAGTACCCGCCGCCTGGTGGATTGCCAGTTGGGAGGCGGTCAGTCCATGAGTTGCTTGAGGACTGTCTGGAGGATGCCTCCGTAGCCGAGGTAGCGCACATCGACCGGAGTGTCCAGGCGCGCGATGGTGGTGACGT
>CAMDTO010000214.1 GCA_945907765.1 Thermoflexus hugenholtzii JAD2
CCTACACCGCCTGGGCCTTCCAGGCACTGCTGCGACAGGCCGGCATCACCTGCTCGATGGGGAGGCCGGGCACCTGCCTGGACAACGCCGTCGCGGAGACCTTCTTCGCAACCCTGAAGGTCGAGCTCATCCACCGGAGGCCCTGGCCCTCACGGGCTGACGTGGTGCAAGCCATCTTCGCCTCTGTCGAAACGTGGTACAACCCGCACCGTCGGCACGGAAGCCTTGGCAACCTCAGCCCCGTCGCCTTCGAAGCCTCCCAACCGTCTGCCCCGTCCGCTCCCAAACCCATGACTGTCCGATGAATGGGTGCAAGTCTAGGCCGGTCCCGGCGACGAGCGAGGCAAGCCATTCGCGGGTCGCGTCGACCAACGGGCGGGGATCACCGGGAACCGGGGCGACCGCCGGGGATGCGGGGGCAATGGGTCGTGGCATGATGGTCCACGGCCGGGTCCGGCATGCAGGTCGGACGCGGACCCCGGACCCGGCCATCCTTTCGCCCTGAAGTTGTGGCGCACGTCGCCACCTCCCCGCCGCCCTCAGACAGTTTTTTGTCAGCGCCCAAGCCGCCTGTTCCCGAGGGGTGGGTAGGCCTTGTTCCTTGAACTTCGTGGCGTTGGAATAGAGAACTTGGGGATCAAGCTTGCCAATGATTTGCAGCAATTTTCCTTTCCACTTCCCCGCCTCAAGAACACTTGGGATGTAGTCCCCGAGGTCAAAGTCCTTGTACTTCTTGACGTAGTCATCAAGAGAAAGCATCGCCTTCTCGAAGTTGCGGACGTTGACGCGAATCGCGTCAGGGGCATTGCCCCCGGCAAACATGGCACTTAACTTATCATCGTAATTGATGGTCGGGTCCCGCAGGGGAAGGACCGTCAGGTCAAGTTTCAGGTTCGGGTATGCCTTTTCGAACCCGTCTTTGGTGGCGTTGTGGGCCTTCTATTCTTCTTCACCACCCCAGATCGTCTATCCCACTGTTGCCGGCTTGACCGCTGCCTCCGGTGCCGGTGTCGTTTCCCCACCACACGACGCGATGACACCCAGTCCGCTGATAGCCCCGAAAACCGCACGATGTGATACACCCGTTCGACGACCGACTGCCTGTTCACTCATCAACATCCCCCTTGTCAGAATGTGCGGTCTATCCGAACCGAACGGGCCCACGAAGTCGAAAGCCGGATTGTCACATCAATTTGGTCAGGTCCGTGAGACAACTCTTGCCAACATCACACTTATGATGCGAGTCGGCAGGACGCCGATTTCGTCACACGCCACTATAGGCATGCGTTCGTCAAACCTAACCAAGAGGAGAAGCTGCGATGAACCTCGCAAATCCGTTCAAAGCGTCTGGGGAGTGGTTCCGGGGAACCCTTCATGCCCACACCACAGTCTCTGATGGGGCGATGACACCAAATCACCTGATTGCGCACTACGCATATGCCGGTTGGGACTTCGTTGCCTTGACCGACCACTGGCACGCGACCGGACCAAACGAGGTGACCGTGACGGACACTGGCACACCTCACCCAGTCACCGTGATCCGCGGGATCGAAGTGAACACGGAAAATGGATCGTCGGCAACCGGTTCTACCTACCACATCACCGGACTAGGGGTAGACGGACCAATTCCCAGGCGCTCCGAGGGGAACGGCGTGCCGTCGGCGCAGTGGTACATCGACGCCATCCGGGAGCGTGGTGGCATGGCCGTCATCGCTCACCCATACTGGAGCGGACTGACACTCCGTGACTTCGAGGGACTGCACGGGTATCTCGGCATCGAAGTCTACAACGCTGACACGGATGTGCACATCGGTCGGGGGGATGCATCGCTGTTGTGGGACGACTTGCTCACCCACGGACACAACGTGCTCGGCATCGGCGTTGATGACTGCCATCGGCCTGGTTACGACAGTGTCCGCGGTTGGACCGTAGTACGGGCTGCGGACCGATCAGCCGAAGCGATCCTGTCGGCGGTCCGCGCAGGAAACTTCTATGCCAGTGCCGGTCCCGAGATCATCGACGTGCAGTGGGATCCAGGATCGAATGTGATCCAAGTCGAATGCAGTCCAGTACGTTCAATCACGGCGGTCGCCGATGGCATGAAGGGTGCGCGACTGAACGCCGGAAGGTTTGGCGCGTCACTTGGTGCGCGGCGACTTCGAAGTGCAAGCGGGAGGCCGGAAGGGGTCCTCGAAGGTGAATTGCTGACTGGTGCCGAACTTCATCTGACAGGACGAGAACGGTACGTACGCATTCAAGTGGAAGACGCAAACGGTCATCGCGCTTGGACAAACCCGCTGTTCATCGTGCGTCCCTGACGAGGCTCCGTCGAGCTTCGGTACCATCGCGCTCACCCAAGCTGCGCGGGAGGTTTTTGATGAGCCTTGCCAAGAAGATGCTTTTCAAGCCGGGGTCGACCGCTACGATGGTGGGCAAGCCTGACAATGTCCTGCTTGATGACATCCCAGAGGGTGTGGACGGGACGTCTTCCGGGGTGATCCTCTTTGTGCGTACCCTCGCCGAAGTCGACCAACTGGTAGGACACGTCCACGAGGCCCAGAGTACCGGGCGAAGCGCCTGGATCGCATACCCCAAGGCCGGCAAACTTGGAACCGACCTCAATCGTGACATTCTCTACCGCCATGCCGGATTGGTTCACCGTATTGCCGGAAGTCGTCAGGTTTCGATTGACGATATATGGAGCGCGATGTACTTCAAGGTCAAAAAACCAGAGTGACAGGCGCCGGGTAGTAGTACCGTCAGACGCGCATGTTCGACACGGCGCGACCTGCGAGGAAAGCGAGCACGACCTTGGGAATTGTCCAACGCCTAGAGCACGTGGGACTTACAGCGATTGATGTGGAACGAACAGTGGCCTGGTACCCCACCATGTTTGGCAGCCGCCGTGTCCAGGAAATGAACTGGCCGGAAACAGGCGTACGGGGCGTGTACGTCACATTGGGTGACGACGGCTCACAACTTGAAATCTTTCAAAAGCCCGGGACCCACAAACATCTTGAACCCGACTTGGAAATGGCGCGGTACGAACACTTCTGTGTTCAGGTGGAAGACATTCATGCCACGTTCGCCGACCTCGAAGCAAAGGGCGCCGAGATTGCGTTCCGTCCCCGCTTAGCGAAGCGCCACGGCTACGTCGCCATGGTGGTAGACCCAGATGGAATCCGCATTGAACTGCTCCAAATCCTGTCCCCCGAACGTCACGCCGAACTGGTCCGGGAGCAGGCAAGTCGCTAGGCGAACAAGGAACCAATTCGGAATTGACCGCCTCGGGGCGTAGTCATTAGTGCCAGGTCACGGTCGTGATCCGTCTGGAGCCGTCGATGTACACACAACCCGCGATAGGTGTCGCAATCATCGGAACCGGCGGAATCGCGCGCGCCCATGCCCGAGCCTGCCGGGAGGTCGAGGGTGTCGAGTTGGTCGCGATTTGTGACGTCTCCCCTGAGGCACTTGCCCGCTTCGGAGACGAATGGCACGTGCCGGTATCCAACCGGTACCCGTCCGTTGCGGCCCTCACCGAGGCAATCGCACCCGATATCGCCATCATCTCGACGTGGGGCATTTCCCATGCCACGATGGGGATTTACCTCGCCCAATCCAAGCGGGTTCGCGCAATCCTCTGTGAAAAGCCTTTCACGATGGACGCGCGAGAAGCCGTGGCGCTCGTTGATTCCTGCCGAGCATCCGGAACCCTGATAGCCGAGGCGTTCAAGTTCAGGCACCACCCGGTCCACCTTGAGATCCGACGGCGCATCGACGCCGGAATCATCGGGGAACTCGTCTCCGTGCGCAGCGCGTTCTGCCAAAGCGTCGGGGCCGCCAACCGGCGTCCTGAGGCAAATTGGCGATGGGACCGTGCCAGGGGTGGCGGGAGCATCTACGACCTCGCCTGCTACAACATCCACCATGCGAGGCACGTGTTCGGGTGCGAACCAACCTCGGTGTTTGCCTCCGGGCAGTTTGAAGGTGAGATTGACGTCGCGTCGTCGATCCTCCTGACTTTTCCCGGCGAACGCACAGCGGTAATCTCGGTAGCGCACAACACCTGGCATGCACACGACGTGGAGATCGGTGGCACCCACGGTCAGCTGCGCCTTGAAAATCCGTGGAACAACGAGGACCAGTCTGTAACACTCGTGCAAATGACCGCAGAGGGAACGCAGTCAACCGAGTTTGAACCGGTTTACCAATTCGGCGAGCAATTGCGACATCTTGCTGATTGCTTGCGGACCGGCGCACCTCATCGTATTCCACCCGATGACAGCATTTCGCAAATGCAGACGATTGACGCCGTGTTCAGGTCACTTCGGTCTGGCGAGGCAGCTCATCTCGGTGGTGACGGGCCGGTGCTGGGATCCAAGATCCCGTGACTGGCACTGACCGCACGCCTTTTCCAGAGAGCACTTCTCCACCCGGTCCGCCCCGGGGCACCGATTCCTCGGCGACACCAACCGGGCCCTCTGAACAGGTCAGCGGAATAGCAATTGGCACAACAGACGGCGACCCACGTGTCGATGTTGCGCGCCTGCGGGCAAGCCTTCCGGCGATTGCAACGGACATCGGAATGGGACTGTTGTTCTTTGTGGTTGCCCGGTTCGAAGGATTGAGAACAGCGGCCCTCGTGTCGGCGGGAACCGGCATCGCGTTGGTGCCGCTTCAGTGGGGGATCAGGCGAGTTACCGGCAAGCGAATTGACCTGTTCGGGGGCATGGCGCTGTTCGGAATGGGAATGCTCGCCCTTTCTGCCGCCTTCTCGTGGTGGGTGCAATCGGACCTCGCAATACAGTTGAAAGGGACGGTCAT
>CAMDTO010000215.1 GCA_945907765.1 Thermoflexus hugenholtzii JAD2
ATAGGCTATATGAGGAAGTAGGTGTGCATGCCCCGCAACCTGCATCCGGTGCGTGAACGGACTGGCTGCACCGTTTCGGTCCCACGATATTCTTGCACGTCCTAGACGTTCAGACAATGGCGTACGTGTATCCAGCAATGGCGCTTGGAGACCAGAACGATGTCCATGAACACCAGCCCCGCCAATGCGGCGGACACCTCTTCCGCTATTGGAACGCTCGTTCAAGTTGCCGTTGGCAGTGTTACTGCGCAATCGGCAACAAAGAGCGTAAAACTTGTTCCACGCACAGTGTTGATCGTTGAGGATGTGCCTGGTCTGGCGGAAGTCCTCGCGCTTAACCTGCAGGCGAGTGGCTTCGAGACGGTCACTGCGCACGACGGTCTCCAGGCGCTCTACCTGCTTGATCAAGCCGTGCCCGACGTGGTCGTCCTTGACCTGCAACTTCCACAGGTGAGCGGCTTTCGGCTCATCCAGTTGCTGCGGAGCCGTACTGCAACCGCACGAATACCGATCGTGGTCATTACAGCCTTGAGTTTCCGCGAAGCCGAGGACGTTGTGAGGCGTGGCGCAGATGCCTTCCTTACCAAGCCGTTCGCGCCCGAAGAAGTCGTGAACTGCGTTGCGAGACTCGTCGCAAGAGCACTGTAACCAAGGGACGCCTGGGCTCAAAACACATTCTCAAGAATAGGTTGCCGTCTGGTTTCGGGAGTTTGGCGAGAACGCTCCCTGGGACTACATCGCGTACCATTCACGATTGTCGCACCAATCTCGGACGGGACATCAGTGGTACGCAGTCCCCGAGAAGCACGGATGCGCTGCCTGTTGGCGGCGAAAACGATTTGCACGGTTTGGCACCACCTCTCGTCGATGACGCCAGACACCAACCATGGATTGGATTTCGTCCCATGATCGCAACACACGGCTCGATTTCTTCCGGCACGGCCATTCAGAGAGTCACAGGTCGTGAAATTCTCGACTCGCGTGGAAACCCGACCGTCGAGGTCGACGTGGTTCTTGCATCTGGCGCAATGGGACGTGCTGCGGTTCCATCGGGAGCATCAACGGGAGCGCATGAGGCTGCCGAACTTCGCGATGGTGACCACAAGCGATACGGTGGCAAGGGTGTCTTGCACGCAGTCGCGAACGTAAACGGCGAGATCACCGCGCGGCTCATTGGTATGTCGGCGCTTGAACAGGAAGCAGTCGACGCTGCGCTCATCACGCTTGATGGGACTCCGAACAAGTCTCGGCTCGGGGCAAACGCGATTCTTGGTGCATCCCTGGCCGTCGCGAAAGCAGCAGCATCTGCAGTCGGGTTGCCTCTCTACCGGTACCTCGGCGGTCCTTCGGCTCGCACGCTCCCCGTTCCCATGTGCAACATCTTGAACGGTGGCAAGCACGCCATTGATAGCACCGACTTCCAAGAGTTCATGGTGATGCCGGTAGGGGCATCATCGTTTGCCGAAGGGATACGCTGGGGTGCGGAGGTCTATCAGGCGCTCAAGAAGGTCTTGCACGACGGCGGATATTCAGTGAATGTCGGGGACGAGGGTGGGTTTGCGCCATCACTTGCCACGAATGCGGCCGCGCTTGACAACATCCTGAAGGCAATCGAACTCGCCGGATACCGGCCAGGTGAACAGATCGCGATCGCGCTTGACCCAGCGACCACCGAGCTTTATCACGACGGTGCCTATCATCTGGAAAAAGAGGGGCGGATCCTGTCTTCGGAACAGATGGTCGACTTCTGGGCCGACTGGTGTGCGCGCTATCCAATCGTGTCCATTGAAGACGGTCTCGCCGAAGATGACTGGGCCGGATGGCAGGCACTGAACGCACGAATCGGCAACAGGGTGCAGCTGGTCGGCGACGACTTGCTGGTGACAAATACCCAGCGTCTCGCCAGAGGCATCCGTGACCGGGCCGCGAACTCGATCCTCATCAAGCTGAACCAGATCGGGACTCTATCGGAAACCTCCGCGGCGATTGCTATGGCGAACCGCGCAAATTGGACAGCGGTCGTGTCTCATCGTTCCGGAGAGACTGAAGACACCACCATCGCTGATCTTGCCGTGGCAATGAACGCCGGGCAGATCAAGACTGGCGCGCCTTGTCGCAGTGACCGTGTTGCCAAATTCAACCAGCTGCTCAGGATTGAGGAGGCACTTGGATCGCAGGCAAACTATCCTGGGCGTTCCGCGTTCTACAACGTCAGGTGACGGCCTCCCTCCGACAGTGCAGAGCGGCCGCCTGAGACCCATCCGGCAGGTGACCACGTCTGGTCCCCTGGCGCAACAAGTGAGGATACTCCTATGAACACGGTCCACGAGATCCTTCAGTCGATCATTCGCGTGCGTGGCGTGCGCGCAGCGCTTGTTGCAGGCCTGGATGGGCTTGTCCTTGAGGCCGCCCATTCAAACGATGGTCCACCGGTGGAAACCGACGCCATCGGTGCGGTCGCTGCGAGTGGACTGGTTCCGGCAAATGAATTTGGCGAACAGACCGGCCATGGTGCAGTCCGACAAGCCATTTTCGAATACGAGGATGGAGTGGTTGTCATCGAGATGATCGGAGAGAATGCCGTGCTGGTCGTCGTGACATCAATCTCGGCGAACCTCGGGCTTCTCCGCCTTCAGGCGCGCAAGGCCCATCCGGAATTGGAATCGGCGCTGGCAGGACTCTGACTGGGCCCGCAAGTCCAGTCCCTTTTACGAGCCTCACCCATCATGCCAACGCCCGTTTCTAGGACGAGAGTGGGCCGGGCAAGACGACGCACGAACTCAGACGTTTCGGGCTAGCTGGTTTGCCCGGTGCACAAGCGTCCGCACCGTACTGAAATTCTGGGAGTCGCCTAGCACAATCGCCCGTATTCCGTTGACCAACGCGTCCGACGGACGGATGAGTTCCGGTTCAGACCACCCGGTTGCCTCAACCGCCGTCTGGAAAGGGCCGAGGACGGTCACCGTTCCATCGCTTCGTTGCACGGTCAGCTTGTGCTTGCGTTCTATGGTTTCGGTCCACTTAACCGGAGTGGCGTCGGTAACGACGTCACATTTGTACCCGGCAAGCCGTTCCACGAGCCTCTGAGCGTGCATGGGGTGTGCATCCGGGAACGGATTTTCCGCGGTTCCAGGAACAACGACTGTAGGGCGCCGACCCCAACCGGCAAGGAACAGGGCCACCTCGCCGGCGAGCGCACCCGGGCCGCATATGGCGACCCTCCTGCCGATGCCGTACATCTGGTGAAGGTCCCGGCCGAGGACCGAACTCGCGGTAAGGACTGATCGTCCCACGGCCCAACCCACTTTGGGTCCGGGCAGGGGTCTGGCATCGACCACCACGTCAGCATCAGTTGCGGCATCGTCACCAAGGCCGCTTCCATATTCGCGCAGGCGGTCCCCGAAATAGAGAAATGCGCGTCCGAATTCAGCGTTGCCAGGAATTGAAGACCTCAGCCCAGTGACACCACCCAAAGGCAAGTTCCCCGGTATCACCGTCACGTCATGCCCGCGTGATGACGCAACCCGGGCAAATTCGAGTCCAGGCAGGCCCGCTCCAAGAACCGCGATCTTCATAGGACGCGAAGTTTGCTCAACCGTCCGGCCCGGGTCTTCCACCCCGTCACCATTTACCACACATCCAATGGTGCCATCATCTGTGGCAACGTGACAGCCCAGACACCCAATGCAAGGGATGATTTCATCCTCGACGCCGGCACGTGCCTTCGCTACCCATGATGGATCGGCAATCAGTGCCCGTCCAACCGCAACGGCCGTCGCATTGGTGTCGCGCAGGACTTCCTCTGCTCCGGTCGGGGATAGCAAGCGCCCAGAGGCGATGATCGGTACGCGCAGCACCTCGTGAATCGCTCCCGACGTGCGCGAAACACCTGGCCCCTCACCAACGCCACATGAAAGGAGCAGCGATGCATCGTCCCATCGGTCGCCACCTACTACTTCAAACGCCGCCACGCCGTCTTCCTGAAATGCCACGGCAAGCCGGGTCGCAGCCTCGGCAGGCAGGCCTCCCCAGCGACGCTGATCAATCGCGAATTTGACGATGACCGGGCATGTTGTCGCTGCAATGACCCCGCGAGCCAGTTCACGTGCAAGGCGGAAGCGCCCGGTTTCTCCTCGCCCGAAACGATCCGTCCGCCGGTTTGAATTCCGACGCAGCGACCGGTGCACGGCCCCGTCATCGGAAAAGATGAGTTCGATTACCTCGAAACCGGCGTCCTCACATATGTTCGAGGCAATCGACACTGAGAGAACCCACGATTTGATCTGGCTCTGGGTCAAGACAGCAATGTCCAATTCCGCTGGCAGCACGAGTGCGATCCCGGCAACTGCGCCGCTCATCCGGATCGCATCGGCTAGCGACCGGAGCGCTTCACGGCCGGACTTCGCGTCGATCACGAGGCGAGCCTTGAATTCTCCCGGAACCGGAGCACTCTGCTGCCGAGTGCAATCACGGAGTACGTGTGCGGGCTCGACAAGGACCAGGCCAACGCCTCCCACTCCCCGTGCCCGATACCATTCGTTCATCGCGGGTGTACCGTCACCGCCCGGGCTTGCAAGGCCGGTCGGGATTGCCGGCATGACGACCCGGTTCTTCAGCGTGACTGTTGGACCGCGACCAACGAGAGTCCATGGCTCGTGGAGCAGCCAGCGGCCCTTTGCCTGTGCCGGGCCGCGACGAGCCGCATCGCTGATCGCGCGCGTCACCTCAGCCATTCGCGCCAGGCCCGGCATTGGCAACCCTCCCGCGCCGGTCACGTCGAGAAA
>CAMDTO010000216.1 GCA_945907765.1 Thermoflexus hugenholtzii JAD2
CGGCCCCACAAGCCAACTCTTCACCAACCCGACCGATTCGCGCACCGAGGCGTACATCACCGGCCGATTCGGATAGGCGCATCGCCTGAGCAACGTGTCCAATCTCCCGGAACCGACAAAAGCGTACGGAGCGAGAGTTCACCTCGCGCTGCGCTGCGCACTGCCCCCCGACACGCCGTACCATTACACCGTCGGCAAAACAGTATGAACGTTCTGGCAACGGTCAGGCGGAAACGTACGGCCGGTGTTCGAATGGCGGGCACGCAAGTGTGTCGGCCACACAGTTGCCGGGTATCCGGTGGCGACGCCACGAGATGCATCGCCCCGCGCGGGAGGAACCGAACATGACAACCATCACTGATCGCCCCGTCGCATCCCAAGTCTCGGCAAACGGGGCCACTGGCGTTCATGCCCGTACCGAAAGCACCTGGGCCGTCAAGCGTGGGCTTGCCCAGATGCTCAAGGGTGGAGTGATCATGGACGTGGTGACTTCCGACCAAGCCAAGATTGCCGAGGACGCCGGCGCTTGTGCGGTCATGGCGCTCGAGCGGGTGCCCGCGGATATCCGCAAGTCAGGCGGCGTAGCCCGCATGAGCGACCCCGACCTGATCAGGGCAATCTGCGAATCGGTCACGATCCCGGTCATGGCCAAGGCGCGCATCGGACATTTCGTCGAGGCCCAGGTCCTCGAGGCACTCGGTGTCGACTACATCGACGAATCCGAGGTCCTCACCCCGGCGGATGACGAGTTCCACATCGACAAGCACGGCTTCAAGGTGCCTTTCGTGTGCGGTTGCCGGGACCTTGGAGAGGCACTTCGTCGTGTCGGCGAAGGCGCGGCCATGATCCGAACCAAGGGCGAGGCCGGAACAGGCAATGTCGTCGAGGCTGTCCGCCACGCGCGCGCCGTCCTCGGTGAAATCCGCAAGATCCGCAGCCTGCCCATCGAGGAACTGATGACCGAGGCGAAGCGCCTTGGGGCACCGTACGAGCTCATCCGCGAGATCCACTCGACCGGTGTCCTGCCGGTCGTCAACTTCGCTGCGGGTGGCATTGCGACACCGTCAGACGCAGCCCTCATGATGCAGATTGGCGTTGACGGCGTCTTCGTCGGGTCCGGGATCTTCAAGAGTGAGAACCCTGCCAAGATGGCGCGGGCAATCGTGATGGCGACCACCCACTTCCGTGACGCCGGGATCGTTGCCGAAGTCAGCCGCGGGGTCGGCGAACCGATGCGCGGCCTTGAAGTCGCAAGCATGCCCGCCGGGGAGCGCCTTGCCAGCCGGGGTTGGTAACCATGCCATCCGGCACCGTCATTCCTCCCTCTACCCAACTCGGGTGGAGGGAGACGTCCTCTCTTTCGGGAACCGGGCTAACGATTGGCGTCCTTGCGATGCAAGGTGCCTTTGTGGAGCACGTAAGGGTCCTGACCAAACTTGGTGCAACCGTTCGGGAAGTCAGGCTACCGCGCGATCTTGACGGTCTTGACGGCATCATCCTGCCAGGAGGCGAAAGCACCACCATTGGCAAGCTTCTGGAGGCCTGGGGTGTCCTCGTGCCACTGAGAAGCGCGATCGCCCGGGGCCTGCCGACTTGGGGAACCTGCGCAGGGGCGATCCTGATGGCGAGGGACGTGACTGACACGTTGCCCGGCCAACCCTTGCTTTCGGTGATGGATATCTCGGTACGACGCAATGCGTTCGGGCGTCAGGTCCAGAGTTTCGAGACCGTCATCGTCATAGACGGGATGGACACCGACGTGCCATTTCCAGCCATGTTCATACGCGCGCCGAAAATCGAATCCGTCGGCCCGGGTGCCACGGCAATTGCGACCCTGGACGACGGAACCATCGTGGCTGCTCGCCAAGGCACTTGGCTTGCGACATCGTTCCATCCTGAACTCACGTCCGACGCGCGGTTCCACGCCTGGTTCCTCGATATCGCCCGGGCCAATCTTGAGCACTCCTCGGACCCTGGTTTCGCCGGCGCAGCCATGCCGTAGTATTCGTCTTAGCGGCGCACCGCAGTGTCGTGATCGCTGACGACCTCCCGGTGCGTGGGAGGCGCCCAACCAAATACCTGCTAGGGGAGCCTGAGGGCTGAGAGGGCGTACGCCGGAGAACCGGCAAGCGCCGACCCTGCGAACCTGATCCGGGTAATGCCGGCGGAGGAAAGCATGAATGAACCGCGAACTGTCAGACCGTCCCGCCCGAACGGGCCCGGGACATCCCAAGCATGGCGTACCACTGACCTGATGGTGGTGGTGGTGGTCGCACTGGTCTTTGGGGCCATCTATGTGGCTTGGGCCGGTCCCTACGGATGGGTCGCCGCGTTTGGAGGAATACCGACGCAGGAAGCTGCAAACGGACTCTGGTTTGTTGCTGGTCTCCTTGGCCCCTATCTGATCCGACGCCCAGGTGCCGCGGTGGCCTCTGAGACCCTCGCCGCGCTTGCCGAGATGCTGGTAGGCGCTCCTTGGGGCCCCAGTCTCGTCATCTACGGTGTCCTCCAGTCGATCGGTGCCGAGGCGGTGTTTGCGATCTTCGGCTACCGACGCTGGACACTCGTCACCATGGTCATTGCCGGAATTGCCGCCGGGCTCGTGTCATTGCCGTACAGCTGGTGGGAATACGGCTACTTCGAGCTTGACGTGCCGGTCCTGGCGACGATGCTGGTGACGCGCACCGTCGGAGTCGCCGTTGCGGGCATCATCGCCAAATATCTCGGTGATGCACTTGTCCTGACCGGGGCACTCAAGGACACGGCAATCGGTCGTGCCCAGATGGAAGAGGTGTAAGGGATTCGGCGGGTGACCGAACGAATCCATCCCGGGCGTCAACGAGGCCGTGACTGGAGACCGCGTGAACGCACCTCGGATTGACGTCCGGGATCTGACGATCAGGCACTTCGGACGAAAGCGCCGTTGTCTGGAACACGTTTCGCTGACCATTGCACCAGGCGAACGCATCCTGATCGCCGGACCGAGTGGCGCGGGCAAGAGCACCCTTGCCCTGTGCCTGAATGGCTTGGTTCCGCACTCGGTTGACGTCCATTGGGTCAGCGGGTCCGTCGAGGTCTCCGGCGAGGCAACCAGCGCATTGCCTCCCGGTGACCTGACCCGGCGGATCGGAATCCTTTTCCAGGATCCCGACGCTCAAGTCGTCCTGTCCAAGATCGACGAAGACATTGCATTCGGACTTGAGAACCGTGGAATACCACGATCCGATATGCCCGAATTGATTGCACGGGCACGGTTGGCGGTTGGCTTGGCGCGCAACGCCGACAGCGAGGCAGGTGCCCACGTCCGGGTCCCCGAAGAGGTGAACCGGCTTTCCGGTGGCGCCCGTCAGCGGTTGACGCTCGCCGGACTTCTGGCAGGCAATCCAGAGGTGCTCATCCTGGACGAGCCGGTCGCAAACCTTGACCCGGTTGGGGCAGCAACGGTGTGGTCGACGGTTGCTTCGATTCTTTGTGAGGACGCCACAGGACCCCAGGCCTGTGAGCACCCTGTTTCCCCGGCAATCACCACCCCGACCTCGAACCACTGCGACACCGGTCACTCGCGGGACGCCAGTCACCGGTCGCGGTCGCTGGTCGTGATCGAACACACCGCGGATGACGTGTTGCCATTGCTTGACCGCGTGATCGTTCTCGACCAAGATGGGCGGGTAGCCCTGACCGGCACGCCCGACGACGTGTTCATAGGCAGCCGGGAAACCGTCCGGTCGCTCGGGATTCGCCTGCCCGTCTGGGCCACGGTGGCGCACCTCGCCAGGTCGCCCTCGCTGCCAAAATCATTTCACGAGGCGGCGGTCACGTTCGGGGAGTGGGCACGGAGAACGAACTCACCTTCACCGACCGACATTGACCCGGAACCACACGTCCACACTACACCGATGGTGACCCATCCCGTCCTACCCCGGATTGCGCTCAATGGGGTTTCGTTCCGGCATCGGCAAAGTGATCGGGACGCGGTCTCGGGTGTCACGATGACGTGTGCTCCCGGGGAACTGATCGCAATCGTGGGAGCGAACGGTGCCGGAAAGAGCACTCTTGGACTGATGCTTGCCGGTGTCGTGCAACCAACAGCCGGGACGGTTGCGCTCGATGGCACGCCGATCGGGGAAGTTCCCGGAGGCGACCAGCGTCGGCGCCTCCGATATGTCTTCCAGTATCCGGAGCACCAATTCGTTGGACAAACTGTTCGCGCCGACCTCGAAGCTGCATTGCGTGTCGAACAGCTTGACGCCAGCGCCGTGTCGGAGCGGGTCGATGATGCACTCCGACGCGCCGACCTTGACGGACTGGCACGCGCCAACCCGTTCACCCTCAGCCACGGGCAGAAACGGCGTCTCTCGGTCGCCGGGGCACTCCTGACCAACCCGGACATCCTGGTGCTCGACGAACCGACGTTCGGGCAGGACGATCACCACACCGCGCAACTCATGGTGACCGTGACTGGGCGGGTGGCTCAAGGGTGCACCGCGATCATCGTCACGCACGACCTCGACCTCGTTGCCTGCCACGCGACGCGGGTGATCGCAATGCGTGAGGGGTCGATTGTCTTCGACGGTACCCCTGCCAGCCTGCTCGAAAATGACTCAATCCTCAGAGCATGCTCGCTGAGGCGTCCACCTGCAGCCGAGTTGGCGTGGCGAGCACGCCAACTC
>CAMDTO010000217.1 GCA_945907765.1 Thermoflexus hugenholtzii JAD2
CGCGCAGAAGATGCGTGATCCGCGGTGGTTCTCCGGCCCGCCGGCCATCGAGGCGGAGTTCAACCGTGCCACCGAGTTGCGGACCGCTCGCGACTTCGCCGGAGCCGAACCGATCTACCGGCGCCTGGTCGGCTTGGCAGCAATCCCGGACGGTGCCCGTGCGCGGTACTGCTGCGACCTTGCCCAGTTGCTTGATGACACCAAACGGTCCGAAGAGGCCGAGGAGGTCATCACCAAGGCGATCAAGCTTGATCCCGGGCACGGTGGCGCACTGGCCTTCCTGGGGATGCTGCAGGCGAAGACCAACCGCATCGATCTCGCGCTTCCCAACCTCGAGAAGGCGGACAAACTCGCGCCGGACGTGCCGTGGATCATGGATCTGCTGGCGGCGGTCCTTGCGATGTTCGGACGCCTGCGCGAGATGATCGACCTGTGCGAGCGCATCCTCAAGATCGATCCGAACTTTGCCGGCACCCTTGGGCGTCTGTCGTCCGGCTATTACCTGGAAGGCTATCCCGCGCGTGCCTATGAGGTCGGGAAGCACCTGGTGGACCTGACGCCCGATGACGCCGAGGGGTACGGCAAGATCGCGGCGGCCCTCGTGATGCAGGGGCGCATCGAGATGGCCCTGGAGGCGTTCGGTGCGTCGGTAGCGCGGGACGCCGCGGGGAACCAGAGTACGCGGTGCAATTACGTCTTCACGATGCATTACAGCGACCAGCTGTCGCCGGAAAGGATCTTCCAGGCCCACAAGTCGTTCGGGCAGGACTTCGCGATGGCAAAGGTGGGGGACCTGTCCCGCTACGGGCCCTATCTCAACGATCCCGACCCGAATCGCAAGTTGCGGATCGGGTACCTGTCCCCGGACTTCCGGGTCCACTCCGTCTCGGCGTTCATCGAACCGATCCTGACCTACCACAACCGCATGCACGTCGAGGTCTTCACCTACCACGTGAGCACGCGGGTTGACGGGATGACGAGCCGGTTCCAGACGCTCGCCGACACGATGCGCCTGTGCGGGGCGAAGTCCGACGAGGAGATTGCCGAGCTGATCCGGGCGGACCGCATCGACATCCTGGTGGACCTTGCCGGGCATACCGGCGAGAACCGCCTGCTGGTGATGGCGCGCAAGCCTGCACCCATCCAGGTGACCTACCTCGGGTACCCGGGAACGACGGGACTCCCGACGGTGGATTACCGCTTCACCGACAACTGGTGCGATCCCGAAGGGCAGACCGACGGGTGGCATACCGAGGAGCTGATCCGGCTGCCGACCGGGTTCCTGGCGTTCCAGCCGAGCAGTGCGCCCGCGCTGACGCCTCCGCCGGCCATCGCCAACGGGTATGTCACGTTCGGATGCTTCAACAACCTGCCCAAGGTGACCCCGACGACGATGCGCCTGTGGGCCGCCGTCCTGAAGGCAGTCCCGACGGCACGCCTCGTCGTCAAGAACCGCTCATTCATCGAAGAGGCGACCCGCAACGCGGTGCGCGCCACGTTGATCGAGACCGGTGTCGACCCCGAACGCCTCGACCTCCTCGAGTGGATCGATGGGCGGCGTGACCATCTGGTGGCGTACCACCAGATCGACATCGCACTCGACACCTATCCGTACACGGGAACGACCACGACGTGCGAGGCGATGTGGATGGGCGTCCCGGTGGTGACCCTTGCGGGCGAATGGCATACAAGCCGGGTGGGGGTCAGCCTGCTTTCGCAGGTGGGAACGCCCGAGTACATCGCGTCCGACACGGACGACTACGTGCGGATTGCCCGGGACTTGGCGTCCGATGTGGACCGTCTGGTGCACCTCCGGACGGCGTTGCGGGTGATGATGCTCGGGTCACCGCTCTTCGATTACGCCGGACTGGCCAGGAACTTCGAAGCGGCGTACCGGGCCATGTGGCATCACTGGCTCGGGGTCGGGGAACCCGGAGGCGATCCTCCGCCGACGGGTTGACCGTCCGCCGTTGCTAGACTTCCCAAGGCCTCCACCCCATCTGCTGTCTGTCGCTTCGCGTGGGGGTTGGGATGAGATCCGGTCGTTCAAAGGTCGGTCGACACGTGTGCCGCGCGATGGTTGCGGCGGAATGGCAGGTTGCGGGTGGGTGATACCGGGGTCATGAACTGCTACGAGGTCCTTGGACTGATGCGTGGCGCGTCGGTCGAGGACATCAAGGCGGCCTTCCGTCTCCGGTCCCACATGTTCCACCCCGACAAGTACGAGAACTATGCCGAGCCGTTGCGCACGCAACTGCTGGCGGAGGCGGGCAAGGAGTTCAAGAAGCTCACCGCCGCCTATGAGATCCTGCGCGAACCGGCACGCCGGACAGCGCACGACCGGGAACTCTCGGCGCGCGACCGGCAGGCCGGCGTGGCGTCGGTGCGCGCAGCTCCGGCGCGGGCATCGACCCGGCGGGCGGCGAGCCCCGCGACCGGGGCGGACGGCGAGGAAGCCCCCCGCCGGACCCGGCGCGCCACGGTCCCTGAGGCACCGCCGGCACCACCCGAACGTGATCCGCAGATCCTTGTGCGTCCCGACCGTCTCGATTTCGGCATCCTGACCGCTGGGTCGACCGGGCGCCTGGCCCTGAAGGTCCAGAATGTCGGCGGGCGCACCCTCTTCGGCGAGGTCTCCTCGAACCGCGCCTGGGTCACCGTGAACCAGCGGTCGTTCATCAGCAGTTCGGTCGTGGTGTTCGTGACGGCGGACACCCAGGGCCTCCGAGCAGGCCAGGCGTATTCGGCACAGATCGTCGTCAAGACCTTGAATGGCGGTGACGAGGTCGTGCCCGTGACGCTTCGGGTCGCCGCAACGGCTGAGCCGCAACTCGCCGGTGCGCCCTCGATCATCGACTTCGGCGAGACCGAACCCGGCACCCGCAAGGTACGCACGGTCTCCCTGACCAACAGTGGATCGGGCACGCTGATCGGCACTGTCGCGACGCGGACGCCATGGCTTGCGCTTTCCGAGCAGCAGTTCCGGGCGAACACGTTCTCGTTCGAGGTGATCGCCACGACAGCCAACCTGGCCCCCGGGGAACATTCCGGCCAGTTCCAGGTCTTTTCCAATGGTGGTCCGGCAACGGTGACCGTGGTGATCCAGGTGCCCGCGCGGGATCCCGGGACCGGCCTGGCGTCACGGACGGCGGTCAGCCCGGCGCCCCCGCCCCCGGAAGACCCGGAGCCGGCCTCTCCGTCGCTTGAGACGCCTGGTCCGGCCTTGCAACGGGAATTGCTTGCCCGGATCTTGCGGATCGAACCGGAGACCGACTGGGAACGTGACCTGCTCATGGCACTGACGCGCATGATCCAGGCCGGACGTCCCCTTGCTCCCGGTGAACTCGCCAAGATCTACGAGCTGGAAGCACGCGGGGCGGACGGCTGATCCGTCCCCGCGCCCTGGGAATCAGTAGGGCATCGTCCGCTTGGAGTGGGTTCGGCCGAGCGTCGCCGTCTCCTCGCGTCCTCCGGCAATGACCAGGATGCCTTCATCGATGCGTTCGGCGATGTTCGTCACCGAGGCCGCCTCAAGGTAGGCAATGCCACGCTTCTTGCACGCAGTGAAGATCCGGTTACGAGCCGCCTGCATCTCCGGTGGGAACGGATCGCGAGGCATCTGGAGGTAGCCGAGTGAGAGGGACAGGTCGCCAGGTCCCATTTCGGCAAACCCGATACCGGGAACGTCCAGGATGTCCTCGCAATTGGCGACGCCTTCAGGGCTTTCGAGCTTGACGCCGAGGAGGAGTTCGCCCTTCGGGTTGAGCGGCCAGACGTCACACCGTGAGAGGTAGTCGTCGCCGTTCACGCCCCAGATGGGTGTTGCCGACGGTTCGGATCCCTTGCCCCGGAGACCGACCCGCAGGTACGGCTGTCCCTTGGCGTCCGGGCGCTTCACGGAGATCGATGGCGCGCCGTTGAGGCGGGCGAGCGGGGTCGGCAGCATCGGGTCGACCGCCTGCAGGTGATGCGGGTAGCGACACGCTTCCACGAATGCTCGCATGGCTCCCGCCGTCTCGGCCTGGCACAAAAGGATGCCGTGCACGCCGCGCGCGAGGATCTGGCGGAACTGCCAGGACGAGAAGCGCACGTTCGCCTCATCGGTCCCGTTGACCACGGCCTCGACGATGACCGTCGGGGTCCGGTGGCCCGACGTGGTGGGGCCTGCGTCGACGAGGCCTTGCATGTAGGACGCCAGGCCCGTCATGTCGAAGGCGCCGTGTTCCATGCCCACGTTGATGTAGTCGGCCCAGGTGTGGGCATCGTGCTTGCCCTGTTCGTACGTCAGGACGTGCCCGGTGTGGCCACCGGTGTAGTAGATCGGTTGCCCGGCCTCGAGGAGCTCGATTGCCCGGTTGATGCGTGTTGCCACGGTTCCCCCTTCCGACGCCAACCCGCTGGCCTGGCGTCGGGTTCAGCGTACGACGCAGCGGGTCCTCCGTGCCGTCCGAACGGCACGGTTCGTCGCTACGCGCGTTCTGTCGACTGACGCCTGGTGCGCTTGTAGACTTTCGCGTACCAGAGGAACCGTGACAGATGGAAATGCGTGACGTCCCGTCCCTTCGTGATCGTCTGGCTGATGCCCTTTCCGGGCACACGGCCGACTACCTTGAAATCCGTGTTGAAGAGACCGATGCAACGACCCTGACCTACCGTGGCCGGAGCCT
>CAMDTO010000218.1 GCA_945907765.1 Thermoflexus hugenholtzii JAD2
GCCCGTGCGTGGTCAATCTGGCGTGCGGGTGATAGTGTTGCATCCGAAGGCCTCCTTGGCGGGTGTGGTGTCGTTAACCAGCACCGTACCGGGCGAGGCCTTCATGCCGTTCCCCCCAGCCCCTGTCAACAATGTCGTGAGAGACGACAGCTAGTACGCAACACGGTCCCCGGTACGTACCCAGACGTGCCACGGGAACGATGGCCCTCCACCCAGAATGCTTGGGTGGCCACCCAAAATTGTCCGTGTCAGGGTGGAGTGGCGGTCGACGCGAGGCACTTTGGTCAGCGGGCATCCCTGCCCAGCGTGGCATCCACAGCAAACCTGATCGGGCGTTCATGGACCTCACCATGCAACCATCGGCGGGTGTCGAGGAACCCCGTCCTGGCAGCACAGTCCACGCACGTCAAAACCCTTCTCCACGTCGGTCTTGGGCCGTGACCCAAAACTGGACGGACCATGGTGGGGACACGGTGGCAACCAGACCGTTCTCAGTCATCGCCAATTTCCACATATGCAGAGGCACGCAGGGCATCCTCTGTTGTATCCGCGCTTCGCTCGCCCCGGGTTCCCCACCACAACCAAAGCACCCCGGTCGGGAAATCCCAACCGGGGTGCTTCGGTGAAGGTGCCTGACGTGTCAGGGAGTGCTACGACTTCGCAGCCGCGGGGGTTGGCGCTGGTGCCGGTGGACGCTGTCCCCGAGTCCCGGCAGCCGCGCCAGACCTCGCCGGATGTACGTGCGCCATCAGGCGGTCAAACCTGTCGGGCAGCATCGCCTTGCGGGCTGACGCCCTGTCCGCCGTCGTCTTGCCCGCCGCCAGGTTGGCATCAACCCGTGCCGATGCATTGGCAACCATCGCTGCCTTCACAACCGCCGCGTCGATCCCGTGGGCCTGCGCCACCTGCGCCAGCGACTTGCCCGGCAGTTCGGCGTCCAGTTGCTCCTCGGTGATCCCGATCACCTTGGCCGCCGCTTCCAGTGCGCCGTATGCCACCGAATGGTTGCCACCAGACTTCGGCGCACCACCCACGCCGGCCGCCTTGCGGGCCTCCTGCATGGCCGTGCGGACCGCCTCGACCGAGAGGCCGAGTTTCGCCGCCAGTGCCTTCAGGACCGCCTCGTGCTGCGCGCCCTTCGCCACTTCCGTCGCGGCGGGGGTGGGAACCGTCTGTGCCGATGCCGACCCACTCGTCGATGCCAATCCCGCACCACCCGCAATCACCACCGCCAGTGCCCCGCCAATGATCGCCCGCTTGCCAATGAGGTTCATGTACCTGTCTCCCGTGTGAAGTTCAGCGGTGGATCGGTGCCACCAAGCTGACAAAGGGAGTATCGGCAGCGTGTACTAAGGGAAGGTCAAATCGGTTCGCGTTCCTGCGGACTTCGTGCCAACACTCTGTCAACATTCGTCGCCGACCGCACGAGAGAACGTCTCGGGCGCGCCAGACGAATGATCCACCACCATTAATCGACCATCACCATGTGGATCATCACTGCGGTGAAACACGGGTAGTATTGCGAAATGACCGCGCACGACAGTTCTTGAAGGACGTGGCATGCCGGACGCGCAGGACCCTCATGAACGAAGTCCCATAGACCCTCCGTCCGCGCCCGCTTGGGAAATGCCGTCCGACGACGTCCTCCTCAGCTTCGCCATTACACGCCTGATCGAACGACGCACCGCCCTTGCCTCACTGCGCCATAGCGACCTCGGCCAACTTATCCAAAGGCACCGCATTTTCCCCGGTTTCGGTGCGAGCTTCCTCCAAACCGCTCCTGATAACCTCGTGCGCACCGGCTTGGGGGAACTCGCCCGCAAGCGAACTGTCGGCCTGCCTGTCCTCGCCTATCACGCCGCCTTCACCTACCCGGACGTGCTCACGCAGCTCGTGGATGCCATCGGCCCGATGGAGGAATCCGCCAGTCCGGATGATCCGGACGATGCCGATGATGGCGCCGTCGAGGTTGCCAACCCGGACACCTCCCAACCAGACGCATCCATCGCGCAACTTGCCACCGGAACACCGCCCGGCGAACCCATGCAGCTCTCCCTCTGCGTCTATGTGATCAAGTGCGCCGGCGTGGAAGCCATCCGGTCTGAGATGGAGACCTTCCGGCCGAGAGCAAACCGGCCCATCGTCCGGCGGGGGCCGGTACGCAGGATCGCAACGCCCAGACCAAGGGTCAGGCGCACCACTCTGCCTTCCGAACCGGCCCCGCCTGATCCCGTTCTACCTATCGCCATCTCACCAGATGTGACGCCTGCAGTTGGCGACATCCCGGCCGCTGTCCCCGCCGGCTTGATGGAAACCGCTCAAACCCAGCCTGATGCCATCGCGGTGGATGTGGTCACGCCAGGTCTGGTGGTCGTCACCCAGGTTCCACACGATGCCGGTGCGCTGACCGAAATCCCCGGAGAAATGGAAACCGGCGAGTCGCCTCCGGATGGTCCCCGGCGAGACTACGAAGACCGTGGAGTCACCGGGCAAACGGATCCCCATGCAGTCGGTACGGAAGGCTTCACCGCCACCGACCTCGGCGCCATCCTGGCCACCATCGGGGCCCTGCCGACCGAGGCATGCGACTGGGACGCGGTTGGCAACTTCGCCGTCGCACTGCACGCCCTGCAGCAGGCACGCCTCGCCGAACTCCGGGAGGGCGATGCCCGGACACTTCGCCTCGAACTGGAGCGGACCGTTACCCAGTACCGTGAGACATTCGATGCGTGGGGCCTGACCACCATTGGCGATGCTTCCCGGTGGACACCTGACGTCGTCGCGCCCGAGGATTGGCGTCAAGCCTCCACCATCCTCATGGAACTCGCTCAACTGTTTGAGACCTGGCAAGCGATTCGCGACGAAGGTGAACCGGCTGTCCTGGATCGCCGGGAGGCCTACCGCTCCCGGATGCGCAGTGCCGAACAGAAGATCCTCACCCGGTACTCCACCGCCAACACCGCCCTGCAACCGCGCCGGATCATCGCCCCCGCACCCTCCAACCACCCGCCGGTCCTGACCCCGGAACCCCGGTCAGTCATCGTGCCACTGCTGCATGACGGACTGTTCGCCCTTGCCTCCCGGGTGATCCGGGCTGCCGGAACCGATCTGGCCGATGTTTCCGAACTGTGCGACTTGATGCAGCGACGCCTGGAGTTCGAGTTCTCCCGCCCACGCACCAATGCACGCGCCATTGCCGACCGTCCGACCGCCTCCCTGCGCATCAGGAACGCCTCTTCGACACTCGCCCGCGACCTTGACCAACTGATGGTGCAACCGGTGAACCAGTCGACAACAAACTGGCAACTCGCCGAACTCTTCTGGAACGCCGAGATCTGCCTGCGACACGGGCGCATCGCCGACTTCCTGGCGCGCATGTGGAATGCCATCGAGATGGCCCTCCGCCTGCGGGCCGAGCTTGTAGCAGAGCGGCGCATCACCGATCTTCCGACGGCCCAATCGTGGTGGAACGATCTCGACCCCGAGTCACCGGTGCGCAAGGGGGCGTGCGCATCCAAACACTTCGGTTCGTTCGAGAAGGACGGTCTCATGTCCGTCCGTGGATGCATCGCAATCCTCCAGGGTCTCGAGGAAGCGGCCGTGGCCAATCACGACTGGGCCGAAGTCGAACGCCTGAACGGCGCACGCACCGCCGTCTGTGTCCTGGAACCGATCAAGCAGTTGCGCAACGACTCCCTGATTGCCCATGGAACCATCGCCATCTCCGAGGATGCGATCTCCCGCGCCCTCGGCCGATCGACGATGCGTCAGCAGGACCTGCGCATTCCCGCCACGCTGACCGGCACCGCCGAAGTCGCCTGGATCTACCAGCAAGTGATGACCGACCTCGGAGTCCACCTGAGCGACGAAAACCCGATCCTTGCGATGGGACGCGCCCTCGCCTTGATCGTCGAGCCCAGCTGACCGCACATCCCAGGTGGTCCGCAGACTTCTCGTCGTCCGCGGGCATCCCTGCCCGCATCTCCGTCTGGCCTACCCGCACCGAGACCGGCCAACTAGCGGGCGCGACCGATCAGTGCCTGCGACGCCTCGGTCACCCGCATCCGGTACGTCCGGTCTGTCAGGTACGGGTTCCCGAAGATCGGGTTCGCGTTCCGGTCAAACATCGCACCCGTCTGCCCGTCGATACCCGGTGCGAACAGGAGGGGCAGGATCTTCGCGGCGTACTGTTCCACTCTCTGGAAGATGATGCCGATCACGGTCTGTTGCGCAATGTGGAACACGCTTCCCTCTCCAAGCAGGCCACCCATGATGTTGGACTTCATGATCCCGGGATTGAGGCCATAGAACCGCACGTTCGGATACCGCTCGGCGCTCTCCAGCACCAGGGCCTCGTTCCCGACCACGGTGTTGGAGTGCGCCTTCTCCCAGTCATATGGGCGCTCCGAGTTGAAGTTGTCCAAGGTCGCTTCTCGCAATCCCCCCGGAAACCCCATGACGAAGATCCGTGGCGCCAAGGAACCATCCGTGCGAGCAGAACCGATCACCGGCGCCATCTCGCGCACCATCACCGACCGGCTGAGATGGCTGACCGCCATGTCCAGTTCGATGCCGTCCTCGTTCACCTTGCGCCCACGCCCGGCGAAGATGCCCTGCGTCATCACCACGATATCCAGGGAAGGGAC
>CAMDTO010000219.1 GCA_945907765.1 Thermoflexus hugenholtzii JAD2
CGTCGGTGTGCCGTGCAAGCTCGGTGCGGGAGGCATCGACCAAGTGATCGAGATAGACCTCTCTGCTGACGAGCACGCCGCGCTCCACCGCACGGCGGCGAGTGTGCGGTCACTCGTTCAGATCATGGGTCTATAGTCTCCGACGGATCCGTACGCAAGCGTGCGTGCGAATCCACTCCACCCGGCCGTCGAGGTTTGGTGGTCATGTCCCGGTAGCTCAGTGGATAGAGCATCCGCCTTCTAAGCGGTCGGTCGCGCGTTCAATTCGCGCCCGGGGCACCGTGGCGAACCCCAGTACTGATCCGGCACGGTCTGGGTCCAACTCACCCGAACGGTTCCGGACCCACAAATTCCATCAAGCTGCGCGTTCCTGTGTTCCCGACGCAACGAACTGGATGACATCCATCAACTCTCCCGACGTTCAACACCCGCCCGACGCTCCACGTGGGCATTCGTCGCCGAAGACGACCGGACCGACACGCATGCCGTTCGACACGGATAGCCTTGAGGCAATTGTCCAGGAACTTGGTGTGCCAGTGACACGTGCACCATATGCGGTGTACGGCCATCCGGTCTTCGAACTCTCGGTGCCGTGCATCGCCTTGCCGGGTTCATCGCTTGCGGTCATCCTCTGGCCATCGATCAGGCGTGTCGACGTGCGTCTGCTCGTCCCGGGCCGAACTGTCGCCTTGATCGCCGCCACGGCGCGGGAGGTGCACACCGTGGAGATCTATCACGGGGTCGAGGTCATGTTCAGGCGTTCCGGCGGGTCAGTCCTGTTCGTCACGCGCGACGGAGCATCAGCCATCGCCGACTGACCATAGACGTCGCCGGTTTGCCGCCTCATTGATCGACGGGAGCAACCCATGAACCTGCTAATCCACGGTCCCGGGATGATTGCCACGCACCTGCCGGCGTCCCACCCGCTCAAGCCCACGCGAGCAAACGACGCACATGACCTCATTGCCAACCCCCGGAACGGATGGGTGGAACTGGTTCAGGTTGTCGCTCCCCCAACGGCAACCGACAGGGATGTTGCGCGTGTCCATGATCTTTCGTACATCGCAATGGTTGACCGACTATCGGTTCCGGGCGCCACTGGCAGGGTTCCATCCGGAGAAGCAAGGCGCTTCGGATTTTCGGCGCAAGGCGACAACCCACCGTATGCGGAGATGGGGTTGATTGCCCGAAATGTCAGCGGAGGCGTCATCCACGCAATCGAACAGGTGGCCAGTGGCAACGCCGACCTCGCTTTCGTCCCGTCGGCGGGCGTCAATCACCACGCCATGCCCGGGTCGGCGAGTGGGTTCGGGATCTTCAATGACGCTGCCGTCGGCATCGCGTGGGCACGTGAACGCGGGATGCGGGTCATGTACGTCGACCTTGACGTCCATCAAGGCGATGGTGTTGAAGCCATGTTTGCCAGTGACCCCCAAGTCCTCACGATCTCGATCCACGAATCGACCCGCTTCCTCTTTCCCGGGCCCCCGGGAGGTCTCGCGAATGCGATAGGGACCGGACCAGGCACGGGATTTGCAGTAAACGTGCCACTAGCGCCCTACTCGGATGACAACACGTGGCTGTGGGCGTTCGAGGAAATTGTCCCGCCGCTCCACGGAGCGTTCCGGCCGGACCTCACGGTCGTCCAGTGTGGGGCAGACGCGTATCACGCGGACCCACTCGCACATCTATTACTCAGCGAAAACGCGTACGTGCGTGCGGCCGAGCGTCTCAGGTCCCTCACCGGGGGCCGGTTGGTGGCAATTGGAGGCGGCGGGTATGACGTTGAAGCGACACCCCGGATCTGGGCATCGATGTTTGCAACCTTTGCCGGACTGCAGGTCAACGACAACTGGTTGCACGGGCCCAACCCAACACCAAGCCTTGATGCAGGCGCATCATCACGGGTCATGGACGATGCACGGGGAGCCATTGACACCCTGAAGCAACTCGTCTTTCCCATTCACGGGCTGTGATCCGGGCACAGGACAGGGTCTGTCATAAAGTGACATACCCGATCGCCCACAAGATGCCAAGGGCAACGACACCGATGACCGCCCCGCCGAATACGAAGTCAAACCACGTCGGGTCACCCTCTTCTCCCTCGACGCGTGGGGACCATTTCTCCCCAGTGCTTGGAGAAGCCGGCGCGGTGTCCCTGTCGCGTTCACGCTCGCTTGCGCTTGGTATCCCTGCAGTACTCACCCTTTGAGTGTAGCGGGGTACGGCGGTTTCCTTTACGAAAGTAGGCCTTCGATGCCTGTGCGGTCAAGTCCCATGATGCCGAGTTCGGCGGGGCCCCTGCCAACTGACCAGGCATCCGATCCCATGAGTGCATTTCCAAGCTCGATCAATGCTCGGGCGACAGGCATTGCGACGCCGAGTTGTTCACCAATGCCAACCCATGTCCGCAGGCCAAACGGAATGTCTTCGGAAAGCCACCTGGTCTGCAACGACCCGGGGGCCCGGAGCGCCGTAAGCATCCTGCTTCCGTTGATGGTTGCCCAAAGGTCGCCCTTGGGGCCGAAACCCGCCGAGTGGAAGGCGTCCGCAACTGGCAGGAGCGAGAGTCCCAACGCCGTACCAAGGGCTCGGCGTTCACTATCGAGTGCCTCGATGACCCGCACCACGCCGGGGGTGACACCTTCCTCATAGAAGTAGAAGTCGCCGCGCGAGTATTCAATGCGCCCGGCATTCATGAGTACTCCGGGCGGATGAACAATCGGGTTCATCGCGCCGAGCGCCGCTGCAAGCGCGTGGGGGTACGCGACAACTCCGGGGAAGAGGGGCTCGAGAAGTGCAACGGCCTCATCGCTCCGTGACGATGGCAACGCGCCGACTCCCATGGCCGGGACAACTCCAAAGACATGGACATGGTCGGGACCGAGCTTGCGGCAGACGTACGGAGCAGTGTCACTCTCGATCAGGAGTGGTGCGGGTACCTTGCCGGCGCCACGAAAGCGATGCGACGCCGCGAGTGTGCCGGAATTTCCAGGCAGAAACGCGAGCACGTGCCTTGGCGAGAGGTTTGCACTGATGGCATCGAGGAACGCGGCTTGCGCATAACTCGGAACCGGAGCAAGCAGAAGCGTTGCCTCGTCGAGGACGTCTGCGACTGCGGTGGAAACGCACTCGAGCGTCGCGGACCCTTCGCCACCTACCCCGGTCAGGCGGATCTGACGGATCGAAGCGATCCCGGAGATCGCCGTTGCTTGCGACGGATGTTCCCAGAGGCGCACCCGATGCCCTTCAAGCGCAAGTTTCGCCGCAACTGCGAATGCAGTGTTGCCACCGCCAAGGATCCCAACAACTTCGCCACTCATTATCTTGCTCCGTCTGTGGTCGTGTTCTCCGGTGCCGGAAGCCGTGACCATTCACTTCTTCGGTTGGATGTTCCGCGCAGTGTGGCACATGCCAGCCAAAGGGGGGGCGAACTTCGCGCAAAAACCACCAACCGATCCTGAGCAGGATGACGGTACCCTCTCCGTAATGGTCATCCCTGCAGTAGAGATCTCCCGCCTGCGGAAGACGTATTCCGTTCCGGTCCGCGAACCAGGGATGATGGCGTCCCTGCGTTCACTTGTAAAGCGGACCACGCGTGATATCCATGCCGTGGACGATCTATCCATCGTGGTGAACTCGGGCGAGGTAACAGGTTTCCTCGGGCCAAATGGAGCAGGCAAGACCACGACGCTGAAAATGCTCGCGGGCCTCCTGTATCCAACGGGAGGTCAAGTCCGTGTACTGGGGTTTGAGCCGTCACGCCGCGAACGCGCATTTCTGCGCCAGATCACGCTCGTGATGGGCCAACGGAATCAACTGGCCTGGGACATTCCGGCGACCGACTCCTTTGAACTCCACCGAGCGATCTACCGGGTCCCTCGGCCGGAGTACCAGCGCACGCTCGACGAACTCGTTGATCTCCTGGACCTTGAACCACTGCTCCCCAAGCCTGTTCGCCAACTCTCCCTCGGTGAGCGCATGAAGTGCGAGATTGCCGTCTCCCTCCTTCACCAACCGAAGGTGCTGTTCCTCGACGAACCGACCATCGGGCTTGACGTCACGATGCAACGGCGGATCAGGACGTTCATCGCCGAATACAACCGTCGCCACGGCGCGACCGTCCTCCTCACGAGCCACTACATGGCTGACGTCGAAGCACTGTGCAAGCGTGTGATCGTCATCCACCACGGCAAGTTGCTCTTTGACGGAGACTTGTCTTCACTCGTGCAACGGTTCTCACCGTACAAGACCCTGACGATCGAACTGGAATCAGGGAGCGATCGAATCGGCGATCTTGTCGATGGCATTGGTGAAGTCATGCGTTCGGAGGATGGGCGCGTCACGATCCGGGTCCCGAAGACGGACACCGCCAGGCTTACCGAACGGGTACTCGCCTCCTTGCCAGTCATCGACCTGACCGTCGAAGACCCTCCGATCGACGATGTGATCGAACGGGTCTTCGCGGTCGAACGCGTGATATCAAACGATCCTCCAGAGACCCACGAGAGGGAGCATCAGTCCCAATGACGTCTACACCGACCAGCGGAGGTTCAGACCCTGCATCGGGCCATACGGTCGCAGTGGATGCAGTCTCTGTTGACGCTAGCGACATCGCACGGCTTCACAAGACCTTTC
>CAMDTO010000220.1 GCA_945907765.1 Thermoflexus hugenholtzii JAD2
CATACACGCCGAAGCCATTCCCGACCGTTGATGGAGCGGTTCAGCACCGCGCGTTCATCTGGTCGTCAATTGGCACCAAGATCATTCTGGCCATTACCGGCATCGGTCTGGCCCTCTTCCTACCCGTTCACCTCGCTGGAAACCTGCTCCTGTTTGCTGGAGCCGAATCATTCAACCGGTACGCCCACAAGCTCATTTCCATTCCGGTCCTCGTTCCAATAGTGGAAATCGGGCTGTTGGCCCTGTTCATCATCCACTCGGTCAAGGCTCTCATGAATTTCCTGGCGAACCGCAAGGCGCGACCAAGCCGGTACGCCGCAAGCCAGTGGGCGGGAGGGCGTAGCCGCAAGACGTGGGCGTCCACGACCATGATCATCTCCGGCCTCTCACTCGGAGCGTTCGTCCCAATCCATCTCATACAGATGAAGTACGGGCCCTACTATGAGACGAAAGTGGACGGAGAGACGGTTCGCGACGTGTACAAGGTGGTGGTGGAGACATTTGCAAACCCGTTAAATGTAGCGTTCTACCTCTTCTGCATGGCTGTGGTCGGCATGCACCTCTACCACGGATTTGCGAGTGCATTCAGTTCGCTTGGTGTCAGCAACCCCCGGTACTCTCCGGTGATCCTGTGGGCCGGGAGGCTCTTCGGTGCCGTCATCGGCTTGGGGTTCTTTGTCCTTCCCATCTACGCAGCCATGGTCGGCTAGCGCCTCGAAACGTCGGAGGAATTCAAGATGGTCATTGCGACCCCGGAACGTCCAGCCGTCAAGCCAGCTGCACCCTCGCGCTTCTCCGAAGCTTCCGGTCCGAAGCTTGATGCACGCACTCCTAGCGGCCCGCTGACCGAGAAGTGGGACCTTCGCAAATTCGAGAACAAGCTGGTCGCACCTGCGAACCGACGCAGGTTCAAGATCATCGTCGTGGGGACCGGGTTGGCCGGTGCCTCGGCAGCCGCGTCGCTCGGTGAACAGGGATACGACGTCCAAGCGTTCTGCATTCACGACAGCCCCCGACGTGCACACAGTATTGCTGCCCAAGGCGGTATCAACGCTGCGAAGAACTACAAGAACGACGGTGACTCGATTTACCGCCTGTTCTACGACACCATCAAGGGCGGTGACTACCGCGCACGCGAAGGAAACGTCTACCGTCTTGCCCAGGTGAGTGTGGACATCCTTGATCAATGCGTGGCGCAGGGAGTGCCGTTTGCGCGCGAGTATGGCGGGTTGATCGACAACCGGTCATTCGGTGGAGCGCAGGTGGAGCGAACGTTTTACGCGCGCGGCCAGACCGGGCAGCAACTCCTGCTCGGTGCGTACCAAGCCATGATGCGACAGGTCCAGGCCGGTTCGGTGACCATTGTCCCCCGCCGGGAGATGCTCGACCTCGTGGTGGTTGATGGGCATGCTCGGGGGATCATTGCGCGGAACTTGGTGACCGGCGAGATTGAGCGCCACACCGCAAACGCCGTGCTTCTGTGCACCGGTGGCTACGGGACCGTGTTCTACCTGTCAACCAACGCGGTCAACTCAAATGTGACCGGGGCGTGGCGTGCCCACAAGCGCGGAGCCTACATGGCGAACCCGTGCTACACCCAGATCCATCCCACTTGCATACCGGTCTCCGGTGATCATCAGAGCAAACTCACCTTGATGAGTGAGAGCCTGCGGAACAACGGGCGTATCTGGGTTCCGAAAAACAAGGGTGACCGCCGACCACCAAACATGATCCCCGAAGCCGAGCGCGACTACTACCTCGAGCGCAAGTACCCGAGCTTCGGCAACCTGGTGCCACGTGACGTCGCGTCAAGAAATGCCAAGGAAGTGTGCGACGACGGGCGGGGGGCAGGCGATTCAGGCCTGTCCGTGTATCTCGACTTCCGAGATGACATCACCCGCCTGGGACGGGACGTGATAGAGGCACGCTACGGCAACTTGTTCGAGATGTACAACCGCATCACCGGTGAGGATCCGTACGCACAGCCCATGCGCATCTACCCCGCCGTACATTACACAATGGGCGGGCTGTGGGTTGACTACCACCTGCAAAGCAGCGTGCCCGGCCTGTTCGTACTCGGCGAGGCGAATTTCTCTGACCATGGTTCCAACCGCTTGGGGGCATCAGCGCTCATGCAGGGCCTAGCCGATGGATACTTCGTCGCCCCGTATACAGTGCCCGACTACATTGCTTCAACAAGATTTTCCGATGCGCCAGTGAATCATCCGGCCTTCAACGAAGCTGAGACCCGGGTCGATGACCAGTTGAAGCACCTCCTCGGTGTCAAGGGCAAGACGACACCACGAGAGTTCCATCGGCGTCTGGGACACCTGATGTGGGACTACGTTGGCATGGCGCGGACTGAAGCGGGCCTCCAGAAGGTGCTGTCGGAAATTCCGGCCCTCCGCGAAGAGTTCTGGCGTGATGTTTCCGTTCCCGGAACCAACGACTACATGAACAAGAGCCTCGAATACGCTGGCCGGGTGGCCGACTATCTCGAGTTCGCCGAAGTCATGGCCCTTGACGCACTCGAACGAGCCGAATCTTGCGGAGGCCACTTCCGGGAGGAGAGCCAGACCCCAGAGGGTGAGGCTCTTCGCGATGATGAGAACTTCGCGCACGTGGCCGCATGGGAGTTCACTGGGGTAGGCACCGAACCAGTCCTGCACAGGGAGAAACTGGACTTCGAGAACGTTCATCCGTCCCAGCGGAGCTACAAGTAGCCCGATATCGGGAGCTGGGAAGGTCAGGAGTGGTCCCTTCCATATCCGGGGGACCAATCAAGTCGCGCCGGGTCCGCAAGTCGGGACCAGGAAGGTCAGCCATGGTTGCTCAATCACGTCCCAGCCTAGAGGGCAGTCATTCCGCGGCAAATTCGATGAAGATCCAGTTGAAGGTTTGGCGTCAGAAAGGCCCTGATGCCGAAGGCAAGCTCGTCGACTACACCCTCAATGATGTTTCTCCCGACATGTCGTTCCTGGAAATGCTTGATGTTCTCAACGAATCACTCATCCGGAGCGGCAAGGATCCGGTCCATTTCGACTCCGATTGCCGTGAGGGGATCTGCGGGTCATGCGGGATCATGATCAATGGCAAGGCCCATGGCCCATTGGCTGGGACAACGACGTGCCAGTTACACATGCGGACTTTTCAATCCGGCGACGAAATCGTGGTCGAACCCTGGCGCGCTGACGCATTCCCTGTCGTTCGCGACCTCGTCATCGACCGAAGCGCATTTGACCGGATTATCGTTGCAGGCGGCTTCATCTCGGTGAACACCGGCGCTGCGCCAGACGCCAACGCAGTTTTGGTCCCGAAACAGAATGCAGACATGGCGATGGACGCGGCTGCGTGCATTGCGTGCGGGGCGTGCGTGGCGCAGTGCAAGAATGCATCGGCGGCGCTCTTCGTCGGCGCAAAGGTTTCCCACCTTGCGCTCCTCCCTCAAGGGAGCCCGGAGCGGTCGCGACGTGCCATCCGGATGGTGCAGCAGATGGACGCTGAAGGCTTTGGGTCGTGTTCCAATGAGGGGGAGTGCGAGGCAGTTTGCCCGAAGGGAATATCAATCTCCAACATTGCCCGCATGAACCGCGAGTTCACCAAGGCGTCCTTTGGAGGTACCCACTGAGGGCCGGCGTGACACACGCCATCGCTCAACTGGCGCCGCCCCTCTGGGGTTGGCGCCTTTTCTATGAAACCGGCCAAATCGCTACACTGACCTGAGGAGAACACCATGCGAAAGAAAGTCACCATCGTCGGAGCCGGTAACGTCGGTGGGTCCGTCGCCCAACGCCTAGCCGAGACCGGCATTGCCGACCTCGTCCTTGCCGACGTCTTTGACGGCATTTCACAGGGCAAGGCGCTTGACCTCACCGAAGCCGGACCGATTGTGGGCTACGACTGCAAGATCACCGGAGCGACCTTGCCGGGAGATTACCCACTCACGGCGAACAGTGATGTCGTGGTCTTCACATCGGGCGCACCACGGAAGCCTGGCATGAGCCGCGATGATCTTCTCCTCATCAATCAGAAGATCGTGACTGACAACGTCACCGAGATTGTCAAGCACTCGCCAAACTGTGTGCTCCTGATGGTCAATAATCCGCTCGATGCAATGGCGCATCTTGCATTCAAGTCAGCTGGCTTTCCAAAGTCCCGCGTTATTGGGCAGGCGGGCGTCCTTGATACCGCCAGGTTTCGCTCATTTCTTGCGATGGAACTCGGCGTGTCGGTGGACAGTGTGCACGCCTACGTCCTTGGTGGACATGGCGACGACATGGTGCCACTGACGAGTTACACCACGGTCGGCGGAATTCCCGTCGCCAAACTCCTCTCCCCAGAGCGGCTCGCGTCCATCGTCGAGCGCACCCGGAAGGGTGGGCAGGAGATCGTGGACCTTCTCAAGACAGGCAGTGCGTATCAGGCGCCGGCGGCGGCGACCGCACAGATGGTCACGGCGATCCTGCTTGACCGCAAGCAGATCCTACCTTCGTCGGCATACCTCGAAGGTGAGTACGGCATCAACGATCTTTTCGTCGGTGTGCCGTGCAAGCT
>CAMDTO010000221.1 GCA_945907765.1 Thermoflexus hugenholtzii JAD2
CCTTCAACCCGCGCGTGCAGGTCGTGGCAGAAAGAAATCCCAAGTACTGGGGCGAGACGCCACGCATCGCACGCATTGTCTTGAACGAGGTGAGTGACCCGGATGCCCGCTCACTTGCGGCCCTGTCCGGTGAGGCGCATATCGTCCGGAGCATCACGGCCGAATCATCCGCACGCATCCAGCGTAGCCGCACGTCCCGCCTCTACACCATCCCCAGCACGGACTGCGCCGCCGCCTACCTCAACATTGCCAAGGAACCATTCAGCGACGTACGCGTCCGACAGGCACTCGCCTGGTCGCTTGATCGCGATGAGATCGTGAATGTTTCCTACAACGGCCTCGCCCGGACTGCACCTTCATGGCTAGGCACGAACGTCGCCTATCCCGAAGCCCGACGGGTCGGATACACGCGCCAGGACCTCACCCGCGCGGCCCATCTCCTGGACGAAGCCGGTTGGACCCTCGCATCCGGTGGCAAGGTCCGGGCCCGGAATGGCAAGCCTCTCAAGTTCAGCCTGATCTGGTGGGGCGGTGGCAAGCCAACTGCCGAACTCATGCAGGCCCAGTGGGCAAAGATGGGCGCACAGGTGGAGGTCCTTGGTTCACCCGACTACGGTCTTCTTGACTCGTTACGGTCGGCGGGTAATTGGGACATCTTCGTGGAAGGATGGGGTACCGATGGCGACCCCGAAAGCGTCCTGTCCAGGCACGTGGCCGCCGATGGCGACCTCAATTACATGAAGTACAACGACGCGGTCATGACCGACCTGCTGAAAGGGTTCGAGACCCTGACGGACGCCGAGGACCGGCGTGTCCAGGCCCTTCACATCAACCAGCGCCACGCCGATACCGTTCCCTTCATTCCAATCTCCAGTCGTGCGCGCCTCAATGCCGTCAGCACGAAAGTGCACGGTTACGTCCCGCACTTCCAGTGGTGGCAGTACGAAGTCCACTCCGACCTCTGGGTATCCAGCTAGGGGCACGGTGGCCGTTCGCACCTTGCGCGCGCGAACGGCCACCATCGTCGCGCACAGCTCAACGGAACGGGATTTCCCAACCAATGTTGCGTTACGCCATCACCCGTCTTGCCATTGCACTCGCCGTCCTTCTGGGGGCGGTGACCGCAAGTTTCATCCTCATCCACGCCGCCCCCAGTGATCCGGTAGCGATCATGTTCGGTGCGGTACGAGGAGGCAGCCAGGTGGGTGCAACAGGTGCCCAACGCGACGCCCTGCGCCATGAACTCGGATTGGATCGCTCCTGGCCGGAGCAGTATTTCTCATGGGTCGCAAGGACGGCACAGGGTGACCTCGGTACGTCATTCAGATCCCGGCGTCCCGTGGCAACCGAGATGGGAAACCGGATACCGGCCACGCTATCCCTCGGCCTGACCGCACTTGTCGTCCAGGCCATCCTCGGACTTGGTCTCGGTGCCCTCGCGTCACGGCATCCCGGTGGCTTCATCGACCATGTGACCAGTGCAATTGCGATGATCCTGGTCTCGGTTCCTGCCTACTGGCTCGGGCTCATACTCCTCTGGACCTTCGCGGTCGGCTTGAACTGGGTCGATGTGACAGGTCCTCCCGATCCTTCCCGCATTGTCCTTCCCGCCCTGACACTCGGGTTGGTCATGACCCCGCCCGTCATGCGAGTATTCCGGACAAGCCTGATCGAACAGCAATCACGGGCACATGTGACCGTCGCGCGGTCAAAGGGACTGGCAGAGGGGGTCATCCTGTTCCGGCACATTGCACGACCGGCAATCCTGCCAGCAATCACCCTTCTTGGCATCAGCCTGGGCGAAGTGCTTGGAGGTGCGGTCATCGTCGAAAGCATCTTCTCCTGGCCGGGACTTGGCAAGTACCTGCTCGATTCCATCCTTGCGCGCGATTACCCCGTCGTGCAAGGCTACATGCTGTTCACCACCTTCACTGTCGTAATCGGCACCCTCATCGTGGACCTGTTGCATGGCTACCTTGATCCGCGCCTTAGAACTCCCTGACACCCGACAAGCCAAGCGGCGCGACTGGTCCGCAGGCATCCCTGCCTTCACGGCTATCCGCCGACTTGGCATTGCGGGCATGACCGGTGCCGCCATACTCACGTGCATGATCGTGATGGCCGTTGCCGTGCCTTTGGTGTCGCCATACGGAATCGCGGAGACACGTTCGGCCGAACGTCTTCGGGAACCGGAGTTCGCCCACCCATTCGGCACGGACCGTCTCGGACGCGACCAGTTCACCCGCGCGGCGGCGGCCGGCCGGACATCACTCACCGCCACCATCCTGGCCCTGGCCCTCAGCCTGACCATCGGCGTGGGCCTCGGTCTCCTCGCGGGATATGCCGGAGGCGCGATTGACATGGTCGTGATGCGACTCGCGGACGTGATCATGGCCTTGCCGACCCTCGTCCTGGGCATTGTCGTCGCCGCCCTGTTTGGGCCGGCACTCCTGACTGTCGTGATCGCCACGGTCAGTTTCTGGTGGGCTGGGTACGCCCGTGTCACCCGGACACTCGTCCGTCAAGTGCGGAACGAACCGTTCGTTGAGGCTTCGCGCGCAATCGGGGCGACGCCATGGCGGATCGCGACCCGCGAAGTCCTTCCGCACATCTGGGGGCCGATCATCGTGATGGCCGCCCTCGATGTCGGATCGCTCCTGATGACCCTCTCAGGTCTCTCGTTCCTTGGTCTGGGCGCCCAGCCACCGACCCCGGAATGGGGATTGATGCTTGCCGACGGACGCGCCTACTTCCTGGACGCACCCTTCCTGATGTTCTTCCCGGGACTGATGATCTTCCTGTGCGTCCTGGGCGTCAACCTGCTTGGCACCGCCTTGCGCCAACGCATTACCAGGTCTGTGTAGGCGAGATGCCCATTCCCCCAAGGCAAAGGGGGGATGTTCCACCAATCCGGTAGCCCAGAAAACACAAGAACCCACCTGACCCCGTCAGAGTGGGTTCTCTAGAACCGCGCCCGGGAACTCACCGGGGCGGGCGTAGGCAATTGTGGAGGTGACTTGTCGCGGGCTAGACGGAAGTATCCACGTGTTGCGGGGTCACGATCCGCGGACGAGTCCGCGTCGCACTCTCGGCACTCTGGGAGACCGCCTGCTGTGCGGTGACCCGTGACTTGGTTGCCCGAGAGGCAGCCGAAGCACTGATCTCCGCGACGACCTGTGCGTTCCTCTGGTCCACCACATCCCTCAGGTGGCCCAAGGGTCCATCCTGAACGCGCATCGCTCGTGTTCCTTCACCTGGAGACCGGAAATCCGGTCATCGATCCCTGCTTACATTATCGGCAGGTAGTGGTGCAACTTGAGTCTGCGGCAACCAAATCAGGGTATTTACTTGACGGCGGGAAGGTTTTCTGGTCGCAGGTCCGTGTGTGACCTGCGACCAGATCGATCAGACCTGTTCCTCAGCCTTGCCAGCCAGGTAAGCCTCGCGTTGGGCCGCGTGATTGAACGGCACCGGCACGTCCCACCAACCGGTCTTGTTCGTCCCGGCTTCCGGGAAGTTCCGCGCGACAATCACCTCGACCAATGCCGGGCCACCCGATGCCAAGGCGCGTCGGATTGCCGGTGCAACCTGGTCCGGTTCGGTCACCCGTTCGCCGGGTATCCCGAACTCGTGGGCAATATTCGCGAAATGGGGACTGTAGGGCTCGCCCTTGCGCAGGAAATCGACCGCAGCGGTCCGGCCGAAGTTCGCCAACTGCCCACCCTTGATTGAACCGAACCCGGAGTTGTTGAAGACCACGAACAACACGGGCAGGTCCATCATGGCCGCCACACCGATCTCCTGCATCGTCTGCAGGAAGTCGCCATCGCCGCAGACCGCGGCAACCTGCCGGTCCGGTTGGGCAAGCTTCGCGCCGATTGCTGCCGGCACGGTGAACCCCATAGTCGAGAAACCACCACTGGTGAGATGGGTGCGGGGTTCATAGACTGGGAACTCCTGCCGGATGATTGCCTGCACGATCCCGGCTCCCGTGACGACGATCGCACGCCGGTCGAGGGCCGACCGCAGTTCCTTCGTCGCACGCGCCTGCGTCATTGGCACCTGACCCGAGTCGCGACGGCCTGCGCAAATGGCATCCCATTCGGCCTTGAGCCGCACGATCTCACCAAAATACGTGCCATCACGCCACTTCCGAGCCGGCGTCACGTCGCCAACGGCTGCATGCAAGTCTCGAAGGGCCGCCTTGGCATCCGCCACAAGACCGACCGCCACCGGGTAGTTCTTGCCGATCTCTCGCGGCTCGATGTCAATCTGGATCAGCGCCGACGGCGGGATCGTGAAGCTCACGCCTGCCCGGTAACTGCTCGCCGACCAGTCGACAAACCGGCATCCGACCGAAAGCACCACATCGGCGTTCGCCGCCAAGGTATTCCCGGACGTGCTGGCCGTATCCCCGACACTCCACGCGTTCAGGTCGTGGTCTTCCGGGATCGCACCCTTGCCCATCCACGTGGTGACCACCGGAATCCC
>CAMDTO010000222.1 GCA_945907765.1 Thermoflexus hugenholtzii JAD2
TCACGGCCCAATCCATTGGATGGTCGACGTCTTCGCCCTCTCCGTGCCTCGAATGCTCCTGAAGCCCTTGTGACATATCGTCAAGAGTTTCCCAAAATGACTGGCACCCTGCACTGTGACGTGGTGGCCGTCACCTCCAGCCCGTTCAGCGTCATCAGACTTGAACTAGCGCTCGTGACCGCCCGTGACTTTTTTTTCGCTGGACGATACCGTCAGGCGCGAAAGTTCTGGGTTCGATGAACAGTATGCTTCGGCCGTCATCTGGTTCACTTGAGGGAAATCGTGCGGAACGCCCCCTGCTAACCGTCGGGATGCCAGCGTACAACGAAGCCACTCAGATCGCCGCTTCGGTGAGGGCCGTCCGGGTGGCACTCGAGGCACTCGGGGTTGCATGGGAACTGGTTGTCGTAGACGACGGGAGCCGGGATGGCACCGACCGTGAACTCAGGTCGGCTGTGGACGGTGATGACCGCATCCACGTGATCCGCTTGGTGCACAATCGCGGGGTCGGGTTTGCAATTGCGACCGCTCTCGATTCTGCCTCAGGTGAATGGTTCATGGTGATCCCCGCTGATCTCGCGATGGATCTTCGAGATGTCCGACGGTACCTCGATGCGGGCCGTCCGGGTGTCGCTGCCGTCGCCGGATATACCGCAACCCGCGGCGATTACTCACCGTGGCGCGACGTTCTCTCGATGTTGAACCAGTGGGCGGTATGCCAGCTTGTGGGAATAGCGGTGCGAAATCCAAACTACATCCATATGTACCGCTGTGACGCTGTCAGCCGGGATGCCCTCACGTGCACGGGAAGCCCCGCCCTCTTTGCGGAACTCTTGCGCCGTTGCCAGCAGGTTGGCCAGATCGTCGAGATTCCCGTCCGCTACGTGCCTCGAACAGCGGGTCGCGCGACAGGTGCACGCTGGCGCAGCATTCTCAGTACGGCTCGTGACCTCGTTCGCCTCGCGCTGTCGCGGCGTTTTGGTCCGGATACCCGACGCACTCCGAACTACTGACCCACGTCCAGCACTGGTTCATCGTCGGGCGAGAGCATCCGGATGATCCGGGCGGGGTTTCCCGCGACCACGGCGAACGCTGGCACATCGTGGGTAACAACCGCACCCGCCGCGACAACTGACCGGGTGCCTACCTCGACCGCTGGCAAAAGGACTGCCCCTCCACCGATCCGCGCCCCGGCCCTGAGAATTGGGCCAACCAAGCGCTGACCGGCGCCTTCACGTCGCCAGAGCATGCGCCTGTCGTTGGTCGTGACCACGCCTGGACCGATGAAGACGTCATCTTCAACAACCATCAGTGCGGTGACGTATGCACGGGTTTCAATGAGTACGCGTTCGCCAACGATTGTTCCAAACTCGACCACTGCCCCGGTTCCGACTACACTGTGCGATCCGACCGTTGCATTCTCCCTGATCATGACGTGATGCCCGGTCTGCACACGGTCACCAAGCACGACACCGCTATAGACCACGGTCCCGGACCGGATGTGGCATCCCGCACCAATGGCGACGAGGCGACGCTCGCCAGCTCGAGTCGGGTGGCATATTTCAACTCCGGCCTCAATGAGCGTGCCCGCGCCGACGATCAGGAGACCGGCGGCAACAAGTTGATCGAGGGTCAGGGATGTGCCAACCACGGTGGTAGATCTTTCCGGGCATCGGGAAACCTGCATGCATTGCGGTCCGTGGGTGGCAGTGTGCCACGCAACTCGCCCGAGCGACTCGGTACCCTTCCGACCAAATCAGTGTGCTCGGTGCGACCATCAGCTTGAACGGCACCGTCATCTGTTGATAAGACGCTGTGTCAGAAAATTTCCAACACCCCCTAAGGCTCCGAATGACTTGGACAATTGCGTTCGCGCCGCCGCACGGTGAACCTTGTCAGGTGCTCTGTGGCCGACTGTCGTGACTGGGTCTGGACCATTGACGACGCGGCGCGAAGTTGGCAGGGGACGCGGATTATCGCGTCATTCGTCATTCGGGCGATTGTTGTCGAACCGGTCGCAAACCCTCGGCACGGCGTGCGTACTGACTGGGTTTGCATCGGTACTCTACTTTCAGGACCATGCCGATCCGGGGGTGTTGGGTAATGGCGTCACGACGATCTCGGGTCTTCTGTTTGGTTGCGCCATGTTTCTGGCAGGGATTGCGGTGGCTGGTGATCGGATTCCTCGGGATTGGGCAGATGATGAGACCCGCGCACAGGATTTGATCCCCGCAACGACCCCGAAGACCGTGGGAGAGCTTGCAGCGCGGTCCATGAAAGCGCGGAACCCGACCGTTCGCCTGGCTCCCCGGAAGGTTTCTCAAAGGCTGGTGGCTGTCGCAGCAGCCCTGGGTGCGGCTACCTTTGTCCTTTGTGGCGGAAACAAGTTCACGTCGACAAATGTGGCGGTTTGGGTCGCGTCAGTCTTGACGTTCATGTGGGCTTGCTGGGAGCGTGATCGTCAGGTCACTGCGTTTCGACTGTTGACTTCTGGTCTCGCCTACCTCACGCCTGAGCGCAGGCAGATTGATCAGCGGCCGGGGAAGCCGTCTGAGGGGCATCAGGGCGTACGTTGGCATCCATCGGATGGAGTGCGCTTGACGCCGACGGCCATCGCGGTGATCGTGCTGCTGATTGCGGGTGCACTCGTGCTCTCATGGCGTGTGGCCGAGGTGCCTCGCGAGATGACCAGTGATCACGCCGAGAAGCTTCTCGACGTCCAGGATGTCCTTGACGGTCAATACCGCATTTTCTTTCCGAGGAATACCGGCCGAGAAGCGATGCAGTTTTATCTGATCGCGCTGATGACTCCCCTTGCTGGCGTGAGTTACCTGACCATGAAGCTCGGGACGGTGCTCATAGGCTTCCTTACGTTGCCGTTCACCTTCCTGTTTGCTCGGATAGTTAGTGGCACTCGCGTCGCACTCGTGGCGCTGTCGCTTGAGGTGGCGATGCGATGGCTCCTGCAGGTCTCACGGGTTGGACTTCGATTCCCGTTTCCGCCGGCATTCGGAGCGGCCATTGCGTACTTCCTCTTCAAGGCGCTGCGGGATCGGAGGCGCAATGACTTCCTTCTCCTGGGCCTGGTCATTGGCATTGCACAGCACACGTACACCGCACTCCGACTGGTCCCAATAGGTGTCGCAGTGTCGTTGGGCATTGCCTACCTGATTGACCGACGTCGGCCGGGTCGGGTCGAGCACGCGTCGAGGCTTCTGGCCGACTCGGTTCTCATGACTGCAACCGCGTTCCTTGTCTTCATGCCCTTGGCACGCTATGCCTCGGAGGAACCCCAAATGTTCCTGTTCCGGGGCATGTCAAGACTCGCCTCAGACCAGGTCAACGCCGTCCCACCGAACGCCGTGCTGATGTTTCTTCAAAATATCGTGAACGCACTCCTCTTTTTCAACTGGAGAGGTGATGCGGTATGGGTCAATACCATTCCTGGGCTTCCGATCCTGGATACCGTGAGCGGAGGCCTGTTCGTCCTTGGCGCTGCATACAGCATGTACTCGCTGATCCGGCATCGAGATATCCGCCAACTGCACCTGGGTATCTTTCTCTTTTTTGCGCTCCTCCCTTCAATCATGAGCATTGCCTATCCCGGTGAGAACCCAAGTACCGTGCGAATGGGAGCGGCGATACCGGTAGTGGCCCTGTTGACGGCGACTGCGCTCTACGCCGTACTGGCAAGACTTGCGCGATGGCTTGGCGTATCGGTGCAAGCGCCCACCAGGACTGAGGGTCAGCAGGTAACCATCGGATCGCTCCTGAGGCCTCAGAAGCCGACGCCAGCTAGTAGTCTTGGCTCTATCCTCGTCGGGTTTTTCACGATTGCAGTCATTGGCTCAATCTGGAAGTCCAACCTTGACGCGTATTTCACGACATATCCTGCGCAGCACACCCTGTCGAGCCAGCATGCAAGCCGTTTCGGTGACGTCATCAAGGGGTTTGTGGCGTTTGGCGGACGGCAGGATGACGCATTCATCCTGCCGGGACCATACTGGGTCGACTGGCGCCTCGTTGCTATCGAGGCCGGGGACATAAAGTGGCACCCCATCATCGAGAACGCTGCCGCTGCGCGCACCCACGATGGGCGACCGGGCAAGCGCCTCTATATCGTTCATCCCGACGACCGTCCCTCGTTGAACCAGTTGAAGCAGTGGTATCCACAATCAACGGTCACCATTGCAGGATTTCCGGAGACGATGGGGACTCCGTTATTCGTCACTGTGGAGGTCCCGCAAGGGGCCGTATCGGCGGCTCGTTAGTGCGGTCTGATGACTGCGCGGAGGGACGACGTGAAAACAGGTCGGCCTCCATTCACGTGACAAAACTGATTCGGGAGCGGCGCCGACAATGACACTGACTGCACCCAATGCGCAGTCTCCACGGAGCTACTCGTCAACACTCGTCGGAGTCGGCATTAGCATCGGGTGCATCTGGGTTCTTGCCCGGACCGTTGACGTCGACCAGACAAT
>CAMDTO010000223.1 GCA_945907765.1 Thermoflexus hugenholtzii JAD2
GAGGTGCTTGAGGTTGGCCCGGGTGCCGGTGCCCTGACTGCCGAACTGGTCACGCGGGTGCGGCGAGTGGTTGCCGTCGAGGTTGACCGGCGCATGGTGCGGGCGTTGCGGACAACGGTCGATGCACCAAATCTCGAGATTGTCGAGGCTGATGCCCTGGCGATTGATCCGGCGACGCTGTTCGAAGGCCGGCCGTATTCGCTGGTTGCGAACCTGCCGTACAACGTGGCGACCGCCCTGATCCGGCGGATGCTGTCATTCCCGGCGGTTGACCGCCCGCGTGAGATCGTGGTGATGATCCAGCGCGAGGTGGCGAACCGGATGGCGGCGCGTCCGGGCGACCTGTCGGTGCTCGGTGTGCAGGTGCAGGTGATGGCGGACGTGCAAGTCCTGTTCGAGGTGCCGTCGCAGGCGTTCTTCCCGCCTCCGGATGTGACCTCGGCGGTGATCCGCCTGAGACCATACGACGAACCCTGTGTTCCGTTACTGCCATCGCCGGCCCGGTTTCTCCAGACGGTCCGGGCTGGCTTCGCGCACCGGCGCAAGCAGTTGCACAATGCCTTGGCCGACCTTGGAACTGGCACTGAACGCATTGATGAGGCCCTTGAGACGACCGGGATTGCCCGCACCCGCCGGGCGGAAACGCTGACATTGGCCGAGTGGTCGGCGTTGTCCGCAGCAATCTGGCCGGTCTCCGGGGAACCTGCGCAACCCCGCGATGACCCACCTGCGGATGACCGTGATGGGATGGATGCGCCTCACCCCATTGGGGCTGCCTAGCACAAGCGCAGTGGTGTGGGGTTTTCTTGATGCACCCGGTCCAACCGTGGTTGCAACACGCTGCTTCTGCCAACACGGTAGTCTTCAGGGCGCGCTGCGACCGACCACACCGACCACACCGACCACTACGATCACGATGAAGGCGATCATTGGCCTGGGGAACCCGGGTCCGACCTACCGCACGACGCGCCACAATGCCGGGTGGTTTGTCCTCGACGTCCTTGCGAAGCGGTGGTCGGCGGGTGCGGCGGTGACGGCGCGCCACAGTCAGGTGGCCCGTCTGGTGATCGATGGTGGCCCGGTGGTGCTGGTTCGTCCCCAGACGTTCATGAACGACAGTGGCAAGGCGGTCCGGGCATTGATCGAACGGGATGGACTTGGGGTTGACGAGATCCTGGTGATCTACGATGACCTTGATCTGGCGGCGGGACGCATCCGCGTGCGGCCGTCCGGGAGTGCCGGAGGACACCGGGGCATCCTGTCCATCCAACAGCATCTGCGGGACCTTGCGCGGACCACGCCGCGCATCCGTGATGCGGTGGCCCGTCTTGAAGCTTCGGTGGCCGGTGATGCCCGAGCCCCCAGCCCCGCGCCCGCGCTGGAGGGGGGCACCCCGCGCGTCGCTGCCATATCCCCAGCGCAAGGGACGGGAGCCGGTCGGGCCGGTGGGATTTCCCGCCTGTTGTCAAGGGTCACTGCGCGGACAGGGAAGGGCGAGCCATCGGGTGCGGTCGCACGTCCGGACGCAACCGTGCCGTTTGCGCGGATCAAGGTGGGGATTGGCCGCCCACCATCGGGAATGGATGCGATCGAGTTCGTCCTGGGATCGTTCACGCCCGATGACCGGTCACTGGTGTCCGGGGCGGTTGATCGGGCCGCCGATGCGGCGACCGATTGGGTACGCGAAGGGGTGCGCGTGACGATGAACCGTCACAATGGCACCGAACCGGGACGCGGGGCGTCTGGTGCGACCGGGGCGGACACGGATGGTCGCGCAGTTGGTGGTGACCGGCAGACGCTGCCTCCCCATCGCCCCTGAACTCATTGCGCTGCGCTTGACCCACCGGCGCTCCCCTCGATGGAGCACGAGAAAGGCATCAACGGCACCATGCGACTCTCCGGCCTCCTTCCGCTGTTCGACGAGTCACCGTCAATGCGCCGCCTCGTTGATCTCGCCGGCGTTGCGCTGCCGCCAAATGCACTCGATTCGGATCTGATCATCGACGGGTCACCGGCGCTGATGGCTCCACAAGCCAGTGCGGTCGTGCGGGAGGCGGCGAAGGCAACGGTTGTCGCGTCGCTGCAGGCGCGTGCCGGACGCCCGATCGTGCTGCTGGCATCGGATCCGGCGAAGGCGCAGGCGTGGGTACACGATCTTCAAACCTGGTCGCTGAGTCCGGATGACGTGCACTACCTTCCGGCGTTTGACGCGGCGCCCTATGAGCAATTGCCCGCAGCTGCCGATACCGTCGGATCGCGTGCGGGGGTCCTGGTCCACCTTGCCGGTGCGCGTCAGGCGGGACTATCGCTTGATACGACGGTGATCGTGACGAGCGTCGCGGGCCTGACGCAGATGGTTGCCTCGCCCGAGGACTTTGCGCCGCGGGTGGTGCGGGTGACGCCGGGTGCGACGATCGGCATGGACGGCCTTGTGGCGCAACTCACGGCGAGTGGCTACACCCGTGTCGGCCTGGTGGAGGCGCCGGGATCATTCAGTCGTCGCGGTGGCATCCTCGATCTGTTTCCGCCCCTGGCGGAATGGCCGGTTCGCCTGGAGTTCTTCGGCGACGAGGTGGAAAGCCTGCGCATGTTCGACCCGGTGACCCAGCGGTCGACCGGGACGCTGGAGGTGTTCCAGTTGGCACCGGCGACGGAGTTCCCGCTGTGGAACGGTGCCAGTGCTGCTGCCGTGCTGAACGCGCTGGACTGCGACACGCTTCGACCTGAGGTGCGCGAGGAGTGGGACTGGCAGGTTCGTGACCTTGAGGGTGGAGCGTTCTTTGCGGCCCTGCCATTCTTTGCCCGGTACCTGATTGATGCGGGGGGGCACCGTCCCGGGTGGCTTCTCGATTACCTTCCCGATCCGCTGGTCATCATCGATGAACCCCGGACGGTGCTTGACAGTCTTGATGACCTGGACCAGCACACGCGGGAGCGGCGTGACCGGCTGATGGGGAATGGTTCGATCCCATCGCGGTTTGCGGCGGCGTGGCACGACCGGGCATCGACACTGCGACGCCTCGCGGACGTGGCGACCATGCACCTCTCCTACCGGACGCCGGGTGGATCGACGGAACTCGTGGTCGGTGCACCGCTGCCTGCCACCGCCCCGGACGGGGATCCGGAGGAGGATGCGACGCAGGTCCATGCTGATCCGCTGCCATTGCAGCTTCATCACGGACAGGGGGAGGGATGGGGCCAGACGGCGGTGCCGACGGATGCTCCTGATCGGGTGCTTGACCCGGATGAGATGCGACCGGCGGCGGAGACGACGACGCTTGTGCCGGTGCATCCGGATGCGGCGGTTGTCCTTGCGGAGTTCGAGATGGCACCGACCTACGGTGGCCGGATCAAGGACGTGGTCGAGATGTCGCGCCGGCGCCTGCATGCCAGGAACCGCGTGGTGATCGTGTCACAACAGGCGTCGCGGTTGGCGGAACTCTACGCGGACCATGGACTGGACATTGCGCCGGTTGAGACCCTGGAGCGCCAACCGACGCGACCAAGCCTGACATTGGTGCAGGGACAGGCGGGTGAGGGGTGGGTCCACGACGCGTTGGGGCTGGTGGTCCTGACGGATGTGGAGGTCTTCGGGTGGGCGCGGCCGCGACGCCCGGTGCGTCGGCGCCGGTACGCCAGGGAGAGTTTCCTGGGGGAACTCACGGTTGGCGACATGGTTGTGCATGTGGAGCACGGGATTGCCCAGTACCAGGGTCTGGTGCGACGCCAGGCGGAGGGTGGGGAGCGCGAGTACCTCCTGCTGCAGTTCCAGGGGGCGGACAAGGTCTATGTCCCGACCGACCAGCTCGACCGGGTTGAGCGGTTCGTGGGTGCGGGCGAGCACGTCCCGGCCTTGAGCAAGCTGGGCGGGGGCGAGTGGGAGCGCGCCAAGAACCGGGTCAAGCAGTCGGTCGCGGAAGTGGCACAGCAACTGCTGGTCCTCTACGCGGCACGTGACGTGGCGCAGGCGCATGCGTTCGGCCCGGACACGCAGTGGCAACGCGACCTGGAGGAGGCCTTCCCGTTCGTGGAGACACCCGACCAGATGCAGGCGATCACTGACGTCAAGCAGGACATGGAACGGACCAAGCCGATGGACCGCCTGGTCTGCGGGGATGTCGGGTTCGGCAAGACCGAAGTGGCGGTACGGGCGGCCTTCAAGGCGGTCCAGGAAGGCAAGCAGGTTGCGGTGCTTGTGCCGACGACCGTCCTTGCGATGCAGCACTTCCAGACGTTCAGTCGGCGGATGCAGGCCTTTCCGGTGAAGGTGGACGTCCTGAGCCGCTTCCGGACGACGCGGGAACAGGATGCTGTGGTTGCGGGTCTGGTGGATGGATCGGTTGACCTGGTGATCGGCACCCACCGGTTGCTGAGCAAGGACGTCCGGTTCCGTGACCTCGGGTTGCTGGTGGTGGATGAGGAACAGCGGTTCGGCGTGACGCACAAGGA
>CAMDTO010000224.1 GCA_945907765.1 Thermoflexus hugenholtzii JAD2
GCACCCGCCGATGGCAAGACCGAGACCTACCGGGAGGCGAAGAATGACACGGTCTTCGAATTGCAAGGACCGTATCGGATTCCGACGCTTCGCCAAGCCAATGCCCCCGCGTTCGGGGTCATCCACGCGCCGGTAAACCCGCGGAAGAAAATCATCGCAACAACGAACGGCGGGCACAACGTCGTCATTTTCAAGGAGACTTCGGCGGCGCGGCGCGCCGCCTCGTCCCAGCTTGCGCGGTGGCTCAATGCTCCACACGCACAGGCACAGATGTGCATCAAGGCGACGTCGCTTCCCGTCAGCAAGGCGGCATTTGCATCCAAGGAACTCCAGGACTACATCAAGACCGATGGAGAAATGAAGGGGTTCATTGATCTTGCCCCGAACGGTTGGCGCTGGCCCGCCCTGCCATCGTGGCCCAAACTGAACAAGGCAGTGCAGGACGCCGTCAATGCGATCCTCAAGAACGAGATCAGCCCTCGTGACGGATTGGCCAAGGCGCAGCGCGACGCGCAGGCCCTTCTCGACGAAGATGTGAAACTGATGAAATAGGGGAACCGTCTTCCCACATGTCCGGCGAGGCGGCGAGGCGTACGGGCTGCGGATGCCAAACCGAGGGAAGACCACGTGGACCTGAACCGCGTCGCGCCTGAGTTGCGCCCGTATGTGCCGAAGTTTCGGGTGCCGATGGAGTCGCCACTCCTGAGGTGTCTGGGCTACGGCGTCCTACTCCTGTTGCCGGGTCGGACGGTTCCCGGGGTACGGTTCGAACGCCGGGACGATGCGGGACGGGGGGTGCGCCTGTTCATCCCCGAGGTGGGAAAGTCCGGTGGTGCCTTGTTGTGGATCCATGGAGGCGGTTTGATCCTCGGGCACCCCGCAACCGATGATCGGTTCTGCGCGGAGATTGCGCGAGACCTCGGGATTGTGGTCGCGTCGGTTCGATACCGCCTCGCTCCCGCCCACCCGTACCCAGCGGCGATTGACGACTGTCATGACGCATGGACGTGGCTCTTGCGAAACGCCAGCACCTTCGGGATCGATCCTTCGCGGATCGCTATCGGAGGCCAAAGTGCCGGTGGTGGTCTCGCCGCAGCCCTGGTGCAGCGGGCTTGCGACGGCCATCCGCCACACCCGGTGGCACAGTGGCTCTTGTGCCCAATGCTCGATGACCGTACCGCCGCACGTCGCGACCTTGACGCGGAACAGCACTTCGTCTGGGACAACCGCATGAACCTGTTCGGGTGGCGGGCGTACCTGGGAAAAGACCCTGGGGGATCAAGTGCGCCGCCGTATGCCGTACCCGCGCGGCGCGACGACGTGACAAACCTGCCACCGGCGTGGATCGGTGTCGGCGATATCGACCTGTTCTTTGAAGAGGACGGTGCCTACGCCACACGCCTCATGGCATCCGGCGTTTCCGTCACCCTTGACGTCGTCCCGGGAGCGCCCCACGGTTTTTGGCGGTTGGGAGCGTCAACCAAGACGGCGACCGCATACCTGGGCCGGGCGCGTGAGTGGCTTGGGCAGGCCATCGTGGCCCGCCCATGACCGACGCGACACCCATTAATGGGACGGTACCGGCAACGCCGCCTCGATGTCCCCCCGGATGGATTCCGGGGAGGTCTGGGGTGCATACCGCTTGACGGTCCGGCCATCTGGCGCCACCAGGAACTTGGTGAAGTTCCACTTGATGGCGTCGATGATCAAGCCTCCGGCCCGCTCTTTCAAGAAGGCAAAGACCGGGTGCGCACCCGAACCATTCACGTCCACCTTGGTGGAAAGCGCGAAGTCGACCCCATAGTTTATTCGGCAGAAATCTGCTATCGTGGCGTCGTCGCCCGGCTCCTGGTGCGCAAATTGGTCGCACGGAAAACCGATCACAACGAGGCCGCGATCCTTGCACTCGGAATGGATCGATTGAAGTCCATGGTACTGGGGAGTCAGGCCGCACTTGCTCGCGGTATTCACGATCAGAAGGGCCTTGCCTGCGTGATTCGCGAGGGCTACCTCATCGCCGCTGTTTGAGGTGTACGTCAACGCGAAGATGGTCCGGTCGTTCTGCGACATTTGTAAGGTTTCCTTGGACGTCGGGTCACGGATCGTTCTACCAAGCGACCCGCACGGCAACGATCCCTCACCCGATCATTGTGGTCAAGCAAATGTAGGTCACTGTCACGCACTTGAAGTGCCGCAGCGGGACTTGCCCAGCGGCGTGCAAGAATGAGCGAAACCGCACCCACGCCTGCACCGAGGAACTCCGCCATGTCGACCGAACCGATCCGTCTCGTCATTGCCGGCCTGGGCGCGATTGCGCTGAACCAGTACCTGCCCCAGATCCGTGAGATGCATGGAGTGGAAGTGGTCGCCGCGTGTGACCCTCGCAGTGGATGGGCCGAACGGCAATGCGCACAACTCGGCATTCCACAGGCATTCACCGACGTCGCGACGATGCTTGCGTCCGTCACGGCGGATGCGCTGGTCAACTTGACAAGCATTCCGGCCCACTTCAGCGTCAACCTAGCCGCCTTGCAGGCCGGACTCCACGTGTACTCGCAGAAGCCGTTGGCGGGATCCGTCGCCGAGGCCACCCAGCTGATTGACGAGGCCGAGGCGCGGGGGCTCAGGATCTCGGCGTCGCCAATCCACATGCTGCGGCCGGAAATCCAGGAGGTCCGGCGTCTGGTTGTTGCCGGCGCACTTGGAAAGGTTTCCCTGGCACGGGTTTCCGCATCCCACGGTGGACCGGAGTACTTCCAGTACCGCGACCATGACCCGTCGTGGTTCCACCAACCCGGTGCGGGCGCGCTGTTCGACCTCGGGGTCCACGGCCTGACGACGATCACGGGCATCCTCGGCCCTGCGACGTCGGTGTCCTGCCTCGCCGGGATCGCTGAACCGGTGCGGACCGTGCGTTCCGGCGCGTTCGACGGCAAGAAGATCACCACCGAAGTGCCTGACAACTACCTGATCACTCTCGACTTCGGTCACGCGACCTTTGCGGTGGTTGACAGCAGCTTCTGTGTGAAGGCATCGAACGCGCCAACCTTGGAACTCTTCGGCACACGTGGCACGGTCTCAATGGGTCGGCCCGGAAGCGACCGGGGGGCGTCGCCCACGTTCGACCTCTACCAGGACGACGCTGCCCACGGGGTCCGAGGCTGGATGACGCCGATGCTGCGAATCTCGCGAGCGGGTCAAGCGGTGGGCGTAGCCGACCTGGTGGCTTCCATCCGCGAGGGCCGCGCACCCGTCCTGACGCCGGAACACGCCCGCCATGTCTTGGAGATCATGGAGGCGTGTCCCATCGCGGCATCTGGAGGGCGGACCCTCCAGATGCACACCACCTTCTAGGCGGAGGCGGCGCAGGTCACTGGATCCATCGCGGAGGTAGACGGTGGGGACGCGACCCAACCCCGTAGCAGCTTCAACTCGGGAAGCCGCTACTGCAACGTCATCGGTTGAGTGTCGCCCAGAGCCCAACTCCTGGATTGGTCCGAGGACGGCGCCACCGTCAATCACCCACGCAGAACCGGTGCTGTCCGTGGCTTCCGAAGCCATGAAGAGCATGAGGCGTGTGACCTCCTCGACGGTCCCAAAGCGGGCAATCGGCTGCGACGCGGTCATGTGTTCACCCATGCCAGCCGTCATGGGCGTCGCGATTGGCCCGGGATGGATCGACATCACCCGGATGCCGAACGGCCCGAGTTCGAGCGCTGCACTCTTGGTCAGGCCTCGCACCCCCCACTTGGAGGCGGTGTAGGCGCCAATCGATGCATATCCCATCAACCCGCGGTGGAAGAGACAGTGATGATCGCGCCACCCTTGGCCTTCTTCAAGGATGCCACCGTCGCATGCATGCCAAGCCACGTCCCGGTGAGATGCTGTCGATGACCCGACGGAAATCCTCGGGCGTCATCGAATCGATCCCGCCAAAGGCGACGTTGCCCGCGTTGTTCACGAGGAGTGTGACTGGCCCGAAGGTAGTGTCCCGGGAAGTGTGTAAGAAGGGTTGGGTGGCGACGGGGGAAGCCGTCAGCCACCGGTCAGGTCCGTTCCTTGGAGTTGCACACCTTCAAGGGAGAAAGGAAGCCGACACGATGGCTGACGACATGAGGATTGCACTCGAGGCAATCGCGCGCACGTTGGCAGGGATGCACGACGGGGATATCCTGCGCGAAGGGGTCCGCATGCTGGCACACGCGCTGATGGAGGCTGAGGTGGAGACCCACGTCGGCGCCTCCCCGCACGAGCGCACCGCGACCCGGACCGGCCAGCGAAACGGCTACCGCGAGCGCGCATGGGACACCCGGGTCGGCACGATTGACCTGCGCATCCCCCGCGTGCGGGACGGGAGCTACGCCCCGTCGTTGCTCGAGCCACGGCGTCGCGCGGAGCAGGCACTGGCGAGCGTCATACAACAGGCGT
>CAMDTO010000225.1 GCA_945907765.1 Thermoflexus hugenholtzii JAD2
GTCGTCCGAGGCCTTGTTGATCCGCAATCCGCTCGAGAGTTGCTCGATTGCCTTGAAGAAACTGCCCTGAGTGCTCGAGAGGTTCCGCTGAGCCGATATCGACTCGAAGTTGTAGTTGATGCGTAGGGCCATTGCCAAGTTCCTTCCCTGGTGTAGTGCACCGGCGCAATCCTTTGCATCCGGTTGTTTCGCCTCTTTTCAGTCACTCAGGCCGTGACGTCCAGTAGAGGCTTCACCAGCATCTTCGACAACTCAGCAAATCTCTTGAGGGCAGGCGCCTCGTCTCGTCCCGCCAGATCCAAGACGCCCAACGCGATACGTGGAGCTTGTCGGGCCGCCTGGTCAACGAATTGAAAACTGTCCTCTTGTCTCATCCGGACAAAATGAGAGAGCGCTGGCCCCAAGACTTGGTGCCAGCGCTCTCAAAGTTCGTGAATTGGCAGATGACCGCGGCCACGGCTAACCTGCCTTTCTGGACCGCCTACTTCAGCAACTGCAGCGCCATCTGCGGTGCTTGGTTTGCTTGGGCCAGCACGGCCATCGTCGATTGCTGCAGGATTTGCGTCCGCACCATCTCCGAGACCGCCTTCGCAACGTCCGCATCACGGATGCGGCTATTCGCCGCCCCCGCGTTCTCCGATGCCACTCCCAGGCTCTCGATCGAATGCTCGAGACGGTTCTGGATCGCACCCATCAAACCGCGCTGCGTGCTCACCGTTCCCACCGCCGCGTCGAGAGCGGAGATGACTGCGTTCGATGATGACTGCGTCGAAACGCTCACCGTCGTGATCGACAAGCCGGACGCCGTTGCGTTCAGCGTGGAACTGTAGAGACTCACCTCATTCGCCCCAACCATCGACGTCGTCTCGGCATTCGCTCCGATGTGGAACTTGAAGGCTCCGACACCGACTCCACCGGCTGCCGTGTTGTTGTTCAACAGCACCACGTTGTTGAATTGCGTCGAATTGCCAATCCGGTCGACTTCGCTGAGCAACTGGTTCACCTCCGCCTGCAAGTGGAGTCGGTCTGAATTGCTCAGGGTGTCGTTCGCGGACTGCACCGCAAGTTCGCGCATTCGTGAAAGGAGTGAGTGGGTCTCATTGAGCGCCCCTTCGGCAGTCTGGATCAGACTGACCCCGTCTTGGGCGTTCCGCTGCGCCTGGTTCAGGCCACGCACCTGATTCTTGAGCTTCTCGCTCACCGCGAGGCCGGCTGCATCGTCCGACGCCTTGTTGATACGGAGACCGCTCGAGAGTTGTTCGATGGCCTTGAAGAAGCTGCTCTGGGTCCCGGTGAGATTTCGTTGAGCCGATACCGACTCGTAGTTGTAGTTGATCCGCAGTGCCATGGCCGCTGCCCTTCCTTGGCTTTGTGTGGAGCCGCCATCCTTGGCGAACCCCTGTGCATTAACCCACCCGCCCCGTTACTGGTCACTGCGGCCACAGTGTCCAATTACGACTGCTGTGCGACTGGCTTCCCACCAAGTATCGGCAGGTCTGCGGAAATCATGAGTCTTGTTGGGCGAGTGGGTCAAGGTCGGTCGCCCAAACGGGAACCGATTCAAGGACCGCTCGGAACTCCGTTATCTGGACACGAAGCGGCAACTTCTGACTAACTGGCCCGAAGGGAAGATTCAATCGTGCGCCAGCGAATCAACAGTACGATTCCACCCAACAGTCCCCCAAAAGTGAATGCAAAAAGCATCCCGGCCAGACCTGCGTGAAGGACATTTCCCGCTACCCATGCGAGCGGGAGCGTCACCAGCCACATCACGAGTGCGCTCGCGATCATCGGAAAGCGGGTGTTTCCACTTCCTCGGAGTGCCGAACCAAAAACGATTGCAAGCGATGAAATCGGCAGGTACAAACCGATGACCCTGAGACCAGGAATGCCGGCTTCAATTACCTCCGGAACACCCGTGTAAAGCGCGACCAACGCCGGGGAGAACAGCATGAATGTTCCGCCAGACGCAACAAGCCAAACAAGCGAAATCATGTAGGCCCGGTTGGTCGCCGTTATCGCGGCCGGGCCCCCGGGATGAGGGACACCGGACCCGTACGCCTGACCCACGAGAATGGTTGCGGCTGTCGCACAGCCAATTGCCGGCAGGTAGGAAATCCCCATGAGGTTGAAAACCACTCGTTGAGCCGCAGAAATCGACGTTCCCTGGGAAAGCACGAGCACCCCGAACAGCAACGTCGCCATGGTCGACTGCCCCTGTTCGACGGCGGCCGGCAAGCTCAGGCGAACGATCCTTTTCATTTCCTCACTGTCGAACTTCCACATGGACATGGCGCTTCTCCCGAACGGCAATGCCAATACCCCACGGCCTTCCAGGAGGATTGTCAACAGCAGCAGCGCTCCAGCTCCGCGGCCAAGCGTTGCTCCCCAGGCGGCACCAGCGACCCCAAGGGCCGGCAACCCCCATAGACCGAATACCAACGCCGGGCTGACGAGCAGGTTCACGACGTTTGTAAGTAATCCGGCAATCATTGGCGTCCTGGTGTCACCAGACCCGCGCAATGCGCCACCAAACACTGCAGAAGGAACCAGAACGACTGCGCCAACGACGGTGACGTGGAGGTACTCGGCTCCCTGCCGAGTGACTTCCGTGTCACCTCCCAGAAGCGCGACCGCCTCACGTGTCCATGGGGACAGTGACGTGATGAAACAGCTGACAGCCACCGCTGCCAAGGTTGCCTGCACCAGCGTGTGCCTCGCTTGGACCTCGTCGCCCCGACCAAGCGCGTGCGCGATGAGGACAGTTGTCCCGGTTCCAAGTGCCGCGCCAAAACTTATCGCGAACCAAATGAGTTGAAGGGCCGCCCCCATCCCTGCCAAAGCCGAGTCACCAAGGCGTCCCACCATGAGCAACCCGCTTACGCCAACCGTCATCGATAAAAGACCATCGACGACCGCGGGACCCGCAAGCGCTGCGACGCGCACCCAAGCGACATTGGGTGGGTTGGAAGTAGTGCCCCGATCCTCGCCCGGTGCCGGGGCTCTGCGTTCGACTGTCCTGACCTGAGCCACGTTCATCTGACGGGATAGTAGGCCACGAAAATTTCCAAGCGTGACGTTTGCCCTCCTCCGAGTGGCAGCATGGCGCGGCCATCGTGTGCCACGGAGTGACCGAGGCTCCAAGAATCCGCATTCCGCGTGAATAGAACTTGTGTTCTATACTAGAACGCAAGAGTGAGCGGCGTCCAAGAGGATCCGCCCCGGCCTGACGGAGTAGCGATGCAAGCAAGACACGAAACGACGGTGATGACCGACGCGGTTCGGCTGAACCCGGCACTGATGCCCAACCAGCTAGGCGAGTTAGGCAAAGGTTCGCCTTGTACGACAACATGGATCGATACGTCTTTTGGCATCGTGGTCGCGACAATCGTCCGTTCCGATGATGGTCGCGCCGAACAGGTTTTCCTGCGTGGCACCGGTTTCGGCGGTGAAAGCGGAGCGGCGATCGAAGCCCTTGGCAGGCTTATCACGATTGTCTTGCGAATTCCATCGACGATGAGTTCAGAGGACCGAATGCGGGAAATCGTAGCGAGTCTCCGTGATACAGACGTCGACCGGTTCACGTCCGACCTGTCAGTGACGTCGGCCGACTGAAAACGACATCCCACGTTATCTGGACGAGCGTGATCTCATGCTGGCGAAAGAAACGCCCTGCACGCTGAGGCTTCTATCATTCAACTGCTTATGAACGCCTGCCCAATCTATTTTCGGCACCCAGGATGTATGGTCACCGTAGAGGCAGGGACGAATTCATGAACGCGCCAGCCACATTCAGGGACGGAGTGCTCAGTGCCGCCCGATCCTCGTACCTTGAAGCCACGAACGAATTTCGGGATGCCGAGCTTGTCTTGGGTCGCGCAACAATCGCCGACCATCAAGGTGCCGCAGTCAACCTCTCCGACGCGGTCGCACTGCATCGTGCGCGTCAAGACAGATTGGAAGACGCGCGTGCGGAACACATCAAAGCCTGGGTTACCTTCGACGCGTCACAATGACCGTCTCATTTGCTAGACCCTTGCGTTGACGCATGAGATCCCGAAGTCTCATCGCTCCGCTTCAAAGGCAATTCCCAAAGAACCGGAAATGGTTTCAAGCACCCGTCGCCAAGTGACGAGCGAGTAACGTCCCGGTGTGACGACATTCTTGGTAAGCGCAACGGCAAGCCGGTGACGAGGAGAAACCATCGCCACCCGCCCACCAGCACCGTCGTGACCAAACGCGTCCCGCCAAGGAGCCAGCCGGTGACCAGTCGGAGACAGTTCCGGCATGCCTCCCAACTGGAAACCCAATCCCATTCCCATCGAGAGCGATGCTCCGTCGTCGCCGAAACTCGGACGGACGGCTTCCG
>CAMDTO010000226.1 GCA_945907765.1 Thermoflexus hugenholtzii JAD2
TTGGTTCCCACGTGGTACGGCTCTCACGCAGTTGGGAAATGACCCGTTCAACTGCGTCGTCGGAGACGTCTATGACCTCCGGTTCGATCTCCACACTCGAGTACTCGCCAGGGATGACCTCCGGCCGAAGTGCCACGGTCGCAGTGAAGACCAGTGGCTCGCCTGGGTCTGCCTGGACAATGGAAAGCTTCGGCCTCTCAATGGGAGACAGTCCGAGTTCCTCAATAGCCTTGTCGTAGCTTTCCGGTACGAGGCGGTTGATAGCCTCCTCGTTGACGGCAGCTTCACCGACTTGACGGCGAACCAGGGTCCGAGGCGCCTTGCCCCGCCGGAAGCCGGGAACGGATGTCCGTCCCGCAATCCTTGCCAGTGCCTTGTCCACCGCCGTGGTGAAATCTTCCGGAGGCAACTCGACGGTGAGCGTTGCGACTCCGGGTTCGGGCTTCTCAGTCGTGACTTTCACAAGACTCTCTAACCCCGCTCATGCGTCATGGGGCAGAGTGAAGTCTAGCACAGGGGGCACCGCCCATCTGGAGTACGGGGTGATGCGACCAGGCGGGACGTCCCGCCGTGGTATGTTGAGGCCTAGGCAGAGGGGCCTACGATGGTGATCGCTCGCCGCCGACTTGAGGGTCTGATTTGCGAATTGGGGAAGGTGCGCATCCATGGCATTTCTTCGACCGGCCGACGCCGTTCGCGTGAAACAGCGTTTTGATGAAGAACTCGTCGGCGACGTTCGGCTCCTGACCTTTATCCAGCCGACGACGGGACTTTTCGTGCCCGGTCGTGCTGAGACAGACAGTGGACGCCAGACCGAGGCGTTGCTGCGTGAGGTCGCGGAACTTTCAGATCGCCTCCATGTTGAGGTTGTGAACCCGCGTGAAGACCCTGCTCGTGCGGCATTGCACGGAGTCGAACGATTTCCGGCGATTGTCGTGCAGTCAGGTCAGGTCGAACGAGAGAACGGATCTCCAGATACCGAGGAGCGTGGGCGCGTCAGGTTTTTCGGATTGCCGTCCGGATACGAGTTCATGACCTTGCTTGATACCGTGGTCAATGCATCCCGCCAGGAGACGCGTCTCACCCCCGCATCGGTGGGGCTTCTTGACGCGATTGTCGAACCGGTCCACCTCCAGGTGTTTGTGACACCTACCTGACCCCACTGCCCCGGGGTGGCCAGTTTGGCTCACCAGATGGCGATGGCGAACACCAACGTGCTCGCGGATGTGATCAGTGCTAATGAGTTCCCGTCGTTCTCAGCCCAGCATGCCGTGCAAGCAGTCCCGAAAACCGTTGTGAACAAGGGAGGCGAAATTCTCGGAGCCAGACCGGAAGGCCGGTTTGTTTCAGAGGTGCTGCTCTCCCTCGGTATCGAACCTGGCGCTCCACCCTTGGAACCCCAGTAAGCCCGAACCCTTGCATTCGCAGCCTTCAAGGCACCGGTCGGTCCAGTCGGCGGAGACGGCAGTATCCCGTTTCCGCCGGAGGCGCACTATCCCCTCGAGAGGCGGGTGAGGCCAAACTCGAGCGAATCTGCCAGTGCAAACCAGCTGGCTTCGATAATGTTTGTGGAAGACCCAACCGTTGTCCAGGTTGCTCCATCGTCAGCGGAATCGATCGTGACGCGGGTCTGGGCGGCCGTTCCTGATCCCTCGTCGATCACACGGACCTTGTAGTCGGTCAGACGGATCGAATCCACATTGGGATAGCTCCCGACAAGTGCTTTCCGCATCGCTTGGTCGAGCGCGTTGACGGGGCCGTTCCCTTCTCCGGCGGTATGTATCACCTCACCATCGATCCGGAGTTTCACCATCGCCTCCGCGAGCATGTCGCGCCCATCCCTGGACTCGACCATCGCGAGGAAGTCCACGAGTTCAAAAGGCGCACGGTAGTCCTCATGGGTGCGCCGCACCATGAGTTCGAATGATGCTTCTGCCCCTTCGAACTGAAAGCCCTTTCGCTCGAGTTCCTTGACTTGGGCGACGACTTTCCGTGCACGGTCGGGTGATGAGATGCCCACGCCAAGTGCCTCGGCGCGCGTGACCACCGCTGCCTTCCCGGATAGTTCGGAAATGAGGATCCGGCTGACGTTGCCGACTGCATCTGGCGCGACGTGCTGGTAGCTCATGGGGTCCTTGCGCATGGCATCCGCGTGATAGCCAGCCTTGTGGGCAAATGCACTCGCGCCCACGAACGCCGCGTGGGGATCAGGGTTCAAATTGCACACGGCGGCGACGAACCGAGCCGTATCGGTCAGGCTCGCAAGTTGCTCGTCAGAAACGCAATCGATCCCGAGCTTCAGTTTGAGCGTCGGAATAATCGAGCACAGGTTCGCATTCCCACACCGCTCGCCATAGCCATTTATTGTGCCCTGTACATGCGTGGCGCCGACGCCAAGTGCTGCAATTGCCCCGGCGACGGCCAATTCGCAGTCGTTGTGGGTGTGAATGCCGATCGCGATTTCCGGTCCGAATGAACTCCTGACCTGCCGAACGATTCGCTCGATGTCAGTCGGTAAGGTTCCACCATTGGTGTCACATAGGACGAGTGCCTCCGCTCCCGACGAAGCAGCGGCCTCGATGCATGCGCGTGCGTATGGTTCATCGTGTTTCCATCCGTCAAAGAAGTGTTCCGCGTCATAGAACACCCTTTTCCCTCTCTCTCGCAGGAAGCCCACCGAGTCCCGGATCATCGCCAGGTTCTCATCAAGAGAGACCCCGAGTACATCGCGCACTTGCACCGCATTGTTCTTGCAGACGATGGTCACGACCGAAGTACCTGCATCCGCGAGTACGCGAAGGTTTGGATCATCCTCGGCCCGGTTGCCCTTGTACCGGCTTGACCCGAAGGCAACAATGGTTGCGTGTTTCCAGGTCAATTCCCGTGCACGGACGAAGAACTCGGCGTCGCGTGGGTTGGACCCGGGGTATCCGCCCTCAATGTAGGCAACACCAAGGCGGTCCAGGCGCAGGGCAATCTTGAGCTTGTCGTCAAGCGAAAGGTTCAGGCCCTCGCGTTGGACCCCGTCGCGCAGGGTCGTGTCATACAGGTCGATTGGCCGGCGTGGTTCGGACATGTTGAGCCCTCGATACTTCGGGTTTTCACCCGTCCTGATCCGGGCAATTCCCGACGAGGCGGCGAATGCAGTCCCGGACATCAACGTCAATGGCTAGCGCACACCGTTTCCCTTTTGTTGGTGAAACCGGTGCGGGATACAGACTGCCGACGCGTGGCGGGAACGGGTTTTGCGCTACCTACGCCACGTTCGGCGCAGTAATTCGTGGCTGCTGCCTGGCGGTAGCCGCCCGGGTGATTTCGGCCGCGATTAACTCGCCCATCCGGTCGGTAACAACGACCTCGGTGCCTGGACCCGCAATGTCGGATGTCCGGTACCCCTCTTCGAGGATTGTTTCGACGGCATACTCGATTGCGTCAGCAACCACTGGCAAGGCAAGGGAATACCGAAGCATCAGGGCCGCCGACAGGATTGCCGCGATCGGATTGGCGCGCCCGGTGCCAACCACCTCGGGGGTGTACAACGCCGTCCCATGAATTGGCTCATACAGGCCCTGTACGCCACCCAACGAATTCTTTCGGGAACCAAGGGAGGCGGAAGGAAGCATCCCCATCGAACCTGCGAGGACCGACGCCTCGTCGGTGAGGATGTCACCAAACATGTTCTCAGTCACCATCACGTCGAAAGAGGCTGGCCTCCGGATCAGGTACATCGCTGCGGAGTCAACGAGGATGTGCTCAAGGGTGACATCGGGATAGTCGACCGCAACTCGGTTGGCGATTTCCCGCCAAAACCGACCAGTGGTCAGGACATTCGCCTTGTCTACTGACGTCACCTTCTTGCGACGGAGACGCGCGAGGTCGAAACTCGTGCGAAGGACCCGTTCGATTTCCTGCTCGCTATAGGCAAGTGTGTCAACGGCGCGCCATCCCGTCGGGCTTTGCCACCGGCGGCTCGGTTTCCCGAAGTACAGCCCGCCGGTCAACTCGCGCACGACAATCATGTCGGTTCCGCGGACGATCTCTTCCTTGAGGACCGAGTGACTGAGCAGCGAAGGCGACAGCTTGACAGGTCGGAGGTTCGCGTAGAGGTCTAGGGCCTTACGCAGTCCCAGGATGCCTTGCTCAGGTCTGACTTTGGCAAGGGGGTTATCCCACTTCGGGCCCCCGACTGCCCCGAAATACACGGCGTCGGCACGTGACGCGAGGAGCAATGTAGGCTCGGGAAGTGCCGACCCGGTGGCATCGATGGCCGCACCACCGATGAGCGCGTGGTCTGCCGAGAAACTCCAACCGTACGCTTCAGCTGCCGTTTGAAGCACAC
>CAMDTO010000227.1 GCA_945907765.1 Thermoflexus hugenholtzii JAD2
GTGCCCGCACCCCACTCGCAACCAGGACTGGTGGGTCGCCAGCCCGGCGCCCCGTCGTCACCGTCGGGATGGCGTGACCGGTGACGCGCCTCGCCGTCTCCACAATCTGCGCGACCGAAAATCCGCTGCCGGTACCAAGGTTCAGCGTACCGTGCGTGACCGTTCCGGCGTCGAGAACTTCCAAGGCGCGGATATGGGCAACCGCCAGATCAGTCACATGAACGTAGTCGCGGATTGGCGTGCCATCTGGCGTCGGGTGGTCACCACCATAAACCGCAAGGTTCGGTGCCTGCCCAAGGGCTACCTGGAGGACATTCGGGATCAGGTGCGCTTCCGGTCGGTGATCCTCCCCTAGCCCGCCAACCGCTCCCGAGGCGTTGAAGTAGCGCAAGGCGATGGTCCGGAACCCTCGTGTCGCGGCGTACCAACCGATCATGCGTTCGGCGGCGAGTTTCGTCTCCCCGTACACGTTGGTCGGAACCGTCGGTGTTTCCTCAACGATCCCCGTTCCGCCCACCTCAAGTTCCGGTTCACCATAGACTGCCGCCGTCGACGAAAACACGATTGACCCGCATCCCGCCGCGTCCATTGCCTCAAGGACGTTCAGCGTATTCGTCACGTTCTGCCGGTAATACGTGCCTGGGATGGCCATCGATTCGCCGACCAGACTTCGCGCTGCCAAATGGACAACCGCATCGGGCGCGAACTCCTTGAAGATGCTCCCCAGCGCCGTCGGATCCCCGAGATCGCACACTGCCAATGCCGCGCCGTCGGAAACCGCTTCGCGGTGACCCTTTGAGAGATCATCAACGACCGTTACCGCGTGTCCGGAACCGACAAGTCGTGCAACGACCACGCTTCCGATGTATCCGGCACCACCGGTCACCACAACCCGCATTCGTGCTCCCCTTCGGCCTGATGGCGATCCCTCGCGAGGCACGAAATCTCCGCTCAACTCACTAGTGTCCAGTGTGCCACTTCGCACTGGCGGAGACACGAACGGTGGACGGTCAGGGGCGGCTGACGCTACAATCGAGTCGTAACGTCTCTGGTCACCATCCTTTGGGTGGTCGTACCCGAGATCCCTGCGGTGGCCGTAGCTCAATGGCAGAGCACTGGATTGTGGCTCCAGCGGTTGGGGGTTCAAATCCCCTCGGTCACCCCCACTCTCTCCGAAAGCGAGCGTGGCTCCCCTCGGAGAACGTTCCTCCCGTTCGGCATGTCCCTGGCGGCGAGTACGCCTGACCGCCAAGGTTCTTCGGTGTACCGCGGCGGCCCCGAAACGGCTGCATCGTCGCCGTTTCGTCAAGCCCTGTCCGTCACACCGTCGTGACTTGGCGTGCAGGGCTTGCCGGGGTCAACTTCTCGCCTCCTGCTGTAGGAGCTACCCGCGGTCCAACGACCGGGGCCCAGATCAGCGAAGCAACGATTGATCCAGCGAGGATGGTGATGATCAGACCAAGGGACCAGGTAATCGGGACCTTGTACACGTCCATCGCAAGCATCTTGGCACCCACAAGGATCAGCACGAGTGCCAGTCCCTGCTTGAGATAGACGAACCGGGTGACGATGTCTGCCAGAAGGAAGTAGAGAGACCTCAGGCCAAGAATGGCGAAGATGTTCGAAGTGAACACAATGAACGGGTCGTCCGTCACGGCGAAGATTGCAGGAATTGAGTCAACTGCAAAGATCACGTCGGTCACTTCGACGGCAACCAGGGCGAGTAGCAAGGGCGTTGCGACGCGACGCCCGTTCTCGACGACGGTGAATGCTTCACCTGCGAGCCGGTCAGTCACAGGCATGTACTTGGTTATCAGTCGGATGACTGGATTGTCGGCCGGCGATGAAGCGTGGTCACCAACGCGCATCAGGCGGATACCAGTCACCGCCAGAATGCCCCCGAACACGTACATCATCCAATGGAAATGCTGAAGCAAGGCGCCACCGACAAGGATGAAGACCGCGCGCATGACCAAGGCACCGGTGACACCCCAGAACAGCACCCGGTGCTGATAGCGGTCCGGGATCCCGAACCCAGAGAAAATCACGACAAAGACGAAGATGTTGTCCACTGCCAGGGCCGCCTCGATGACGTACCCGGCAGAGAACTCCAGCGCCCGTTCGCTTCCGAACCACCACCACACCAACCCGTTGAACGCCATGGCACACCCAAGGCACACCCCACTCCAAATGGCCGCCTTGCGGACGGACACGGTGTATGCGCCCCGGTTGAATACCCCAAGGTCGGCTGCAAGCATCGCCACCACAAAGGCTACGAAGCCGCCCCAGAGTAGCGGGCTTCCGATCGTTTCCGTTTCCATTTGTGACCTTTCGCGCCGCACGACCACCAGCGGGTCAGCGAGAGCGGCACGGGATTGCGTTCGATGACCCGGGAAGGACCCGGGCACAGGGCAGCTCGCCATGGTCGTCACACCAAAGATCGACCAAGGCGAACAGCAATCCGGCAAGCCCGGAGTGGACCGCAGTCACAACCCGAATGCAGGCCGGTCAGGCAACCCTAGAGGCAGTCATCACGTGGCGAGTCGGGGCGGAAATTTCCTTCCCCAGACACTGACCACACGCGCGCCAGAAGGATCCGGCGCCGGACACAGGCAGACCAGCGATCGAGGAAGCTTCGTCCGGCGATCGGGTCACCACATGCGAATGATTGCACATCCCCACCACAATGCTGCGTAATCGCACATTCCACACTCACACCCTACCAAGCCCATCGGGTTCACTAGCGCCCTGCAGCATGCCCCGACGTGACAGGGCCGTACAGCTGGAATGACCAAGTTACACTGGGCTCATGGCACCGGAAGTCGGGCGAACGTTGGTCTTCCTCGGAGTAGCCCTTGCCCTGGTGGGCTTCTTCCTTTGGTCCGGGCCCCGCATCCCGTTCATTGGCCGTCTGCACGGTGACATCACGGTTGAGCGAGATACCCTCTCGGTCTACGCACCGGTCACGTCAATGATCGTGATCAGCGTGGTCCTCACCATCATTGTCAACCTCCTCGGGTGGATCCGGCGCTAGCCAAACCCCACGATCAGAGCGGGGGTAACCAGTCCGGGATATGATCTCCGGCCATGAGCTACCCACAAGACCTGCCAATCATCACTGCGTCAGTACCGCTGCTCGACCCACCCATTTGGGCCGTGCTTGAGCGCCACCTGTTCGCCTCCCTTGATGCCTCGGTCCGCCCGTTCCTTGACCGGTACGTCAAGCCTGATGGCACCTTGATCTGGGGTGACACCCTGTCCGGACGCGATGGTGCGGACGACTTCTACGAAAGTTCCTATAACTGGCCTCTGCTGTACTTGCTCGGCGGAGGCGACCATCTCCTGCCACTGTCAATACGCCAGTGGGAAGCCATCACGCGCCAGGTCAGCGCCCTCAAGCCAGTCCCTCAGGTTGTCAATGAGTACGAACGTGGGTACGACTGGTTCCACCAGGGTGAAAGCAACCTCTACTTCTACTTCCTCTGCCAGGCCGACCCGACCCGCCGTGAATACCGCGAGCGTGCCGAACGATTTGCCGGCCTCTATCTCAATGACGACCCGAACGCCCCGAATTACGACGCCACCCACCGGATCATCCGCGCCGCGCACAACGGGAGCCTCGGCCCGCGCTGGGGATTTACCGACGATCCGGAACCCACCTACAACTGGGGGCCGGCGATGCGACGCTATGGCCTGCCCTTCAATGACGTTCCGGGTATCTCCCAGTACGACGACCTCGAAGACCGGGCACTGGCAAGACGCATGGGGGATGCGATGCAGGAACGGATGGGTCGTGGCGATGTCGCTGGCAACATGTGTGCCACGGGCCTCGTCGCCAACGCCGCCATCCTTTCCGGAGACAGCCGCTACCGCGACTGGGTAGTCGAGTACACCCAAGCGTGGGCGTCACGCGCTGCGGCAAACAACGGGATCATCCCGGACAACGTTGGTCTGTCGGGTCAGGTTGGGGAATACGTGGGTGGGCGCTGGTACGGCGGCCTCTACGGATGGACCTGGCCCCACGGTTTCTATAGCGTCGGGATGGCTTCACTCGTCGCCTCATCGAGTGCTGCCTTGCTGACCGGCGACATGGGCCACCTCGACTTGGCACGCAACCAGATTGACCGCACGTTTGAACTCGGATCGGTCCGCGAGTACGACGAGTCCGCGATGACCATCCCTGAACACTGGGTAGGTCAACGTGTCGCCCTCGAGGCCGCGGGACAGGCTCAGACGTTCCTGGTGCCTCACCGGCACGACGACAACGGTTGGTTCGACTACCAACCCCTCGCCGCCATGTACCCGACGGCATTGTGGGCGACT
>CAMDTO010000228.1 GCA_945907765.1 Thermoflexus hugenholtzii JAD2
TCAGTAATGAAGATAATGATAGTAGAAACATTGTTCTTGCATCCACCTCGGACACCACATTGCGGCCAGCCTATCTCATTGCGGAAGCGTGAGGGAGCGTATCTGGGGCGTAACCCGCGCACCCGCTGGAACCACAAGCCTTTTTTGGAACCCTTCGCATGACACGCGATGTCGGGGCCCAAGCCTGGACCGACCCGGTCAGCGAGAGTCCCTCGGGTTCGGACCAACCTTTAGGGCGTCAATCCATCCATAGTTTTCCGTGACCGGGCTGAAGACGAAGAGGCGATCGCGGACCTGGGGGGCGACGACTTCGAGCTCCGAGAACTGGTCACCGGCCAGCCCGAAATCGATTGCAAACTGATCGGGCCTCGAGTATAGCCGCGCCTCGGCGTCCTGGATCAGCACCGATGTATTGGCGAGCAATGCTGGCAAGAACAGGGCACCATTCGCAAGTCCACTCAGCGGAACCGAGACCAAAACACGGTTTGTGTCCGCATCGAATACCGATGGCACGCGTGCATACCCGATGAAACCACTGGCGTCATACGATGCGACGAGCCACGCGAACACGCTCGATCGCGTCGAAGATCCGGGCAGCACGGGCATCGAAATCCGGAACTCGGTTTCGGGCAGCACTCCTGGAGGTGCAGCCTCACCGCTAGCAAGGAAGCCCTCGATACGGATGCTGATCGGCCGGGAGACGGGAATGACAATCCCTCCTCCAAGGCTTCCCGCTTGGGCATCGCTTTCCGGAACCGGGTCGGGATCGACAATTGCGCGAACCCTTGCAATTCCCGCATTGGCAAGGATGGTCCAGCCCTGATTAGATGCCGTGATGGTGACCTGCGCCTCATGCCCGATCGGGAAGGGTGACGCTGGACCGTAGGCAACGTCTCTGACCAGTGAAGCCAGCCCGGTTGGGTCCGCGCCCAGCACAGGCGTTGGCTGGTTCTCGGTTGACCAAACGGTGCCGGGAATTGCAGACGGGCCGAACTCGAAAGGATCGGTCGTGGACGGAATCACCGTGACACCCGAAAGGACGATGCCCGGCGGGGGCGATGGCAACTGCGCGCCAATCCCAGGTGCTGGCACTGCGGGTTGGTAGCGAACTGGGGATGGGGCTGGTCGGGGGTCCAATGGCGTTCCGGACGACGGAAGGCTGGGTTCTGGACCCCCGGGAGACATTGGAACCGTTTCAGGCTGCGCCCCCGGCACCGTACCAAGTACGACCGGCGTGGAGACCGGAGCACCGACGACCTTGATTGCTGGAAACTCGGCGCGTGCTACCTCAACATCTGCTTCGGCGGAGGCAAGGACCGCATCCGGGGACGCAATGGCGACCGACACGCGCGCATCCGACCCAACGACGAAGGCACCCAGCTCGCCTTGGGCGCGGGCGTTTCCCAAATTGACGGTCCAGTACCCGTCATCTTTCTCGGTGATCAGCGCAATCATTGGCCCCGTCTCACGATTGCCGCTTCGGACGATCACCGTGACGAGCGCGTCACGGACGGCCCGGCCAGCTGAATCAACGGCGCGGCCCAATACGGAATCCGGTGACGGAATCGGGATGCCTGGCCCAGTTCGGACACGCATCGAGACGCCAGCGCTGACATCCGCCCCGGACACGATTGAAAACTCGTACTCTGTCAAGGGCATGAGGCCCGTGACGCGCACAAGATGCGTCCTGCCAGAAAACGCAGGACCTCGAACATCTGCGGTTACCGATTGCGATGACGCACCGACCGCCGACCACCGTGCCGAGGCTTGAGTGGCGGAAGCGGTCGTCCACGCAACTGCAAATGCGGTGTCCCGGACGTCTACAACAGCTGGGGGGTACGCGGTGGCGGTGGCGGTGGGGACCGGGGGAATCACCCACGCCATGATCACGAGGGCAAAAAGCACGCAAAAGCTGGAAAACTGCCGATGACCGAGATGTTTGGGTAAGACCTGATCCCATGGCCGGCCCACCAAGGCGATGATGCCTCGCATGTTGCGAGCATACATTAAGGGCGCTACCTGGTGCCCCGAACGCCTAGAGGATGCGGTGTAGCAGTCGTGTTGATCCGAAGCAGGAATGCAGCCCGGTAGCCCGGTTGCATCACCGCGGCAGCCTGACCCGTCACGCAGCGCGGTCCTGTCTTGGGGGTTGGTCCCCTCGCACCTTTTTTCCCGAGAATGAGGGTGCGTTCTGGGCTAGGTGACCAATCTGATGCCCCGTTACCACCTCTTAGACACCGTTCCGAATTCACGTGTCCGTTTTAAGACAGTATGTGAGCGCGCAGGTCGTGCACGAGGTGTTCCGCATACGGTTGCAATCGGCATCGGTCCGTGCAACGGCCAGTCAAAGCAACGTCTCCGGCGGAAAAATTCCTGTCCGCATAAACTACGGCAACTCGCATGCTTGGCCGATTACGGTAACGAAGGTGTGTCAGGCGCACCCCCACCCGGAGCAGTGAACGGATTGACGCCTTCCGGGTTTCAAAGGGCGCAACCAACTCCACCATAAGGGGTTTCTGGGGGTGTTTGCCTGCGCAAACACCTGTTCTGTCCAACCTTCTTCATTACATTTGTATAGTGTTAATATGAATTTATCTAGGGTTTAGTCACGGCATTGCGATTCAACTACAACGAAACAGCGAGCAGCGCCTTGCGAGGATTGGCCTCGTCACAGGCACGGTTCGATCGGTCGTCGGCCCGGCTCGCTTCGGGGGTCAGGATCGGATCCGCCTCCTGCGACGCTGCGGGAGTGGCGATTGCGGAAGGACTCAAGGGCCAGACCCGTGGGTACCTGCAAGCGAAGCGGAACATCCAGGATGGCTTAAGCCTGTTGCAAACGGCCGAGGACCACGCCCTGCTTTCCCGAATGCGTGAACTTGCGGCGGGAGTTGCCAACGACACCTTCACCGACAATGACCGCGCACTGTTGAACGCGGAGTTCACGCAACTCAGGGCGGAAATCGATCGCATCGCCTCCTCGACGACCTTCAACGGGACGCAACTACTGAGGAAGGGCGATGCGGTTTCAACCCAACCTGGCGGGTCGGGCCTTTTGCTTCAGGTTGGCGCGAATGCCGGCGACACATTCACTGCGACAATCCCGGGCGCCCGAGCCTAGGACCTGGGCGACGTCAAGCCGCTTTCAAGCCTGCTCTCTGGCGCTCAAAGCGGGACCGTGACGATCATTCCAACCGGTGCAGGGTCGTCACCAGTCACGGTAACGGTCAATACCGATACGTCTTCGCTTCTCGACGTGCGTGATGTGATCCGGGACAACCAGGCAGTCCTGGGCGTACGTGTGCAGCATGCGGATGGTGTGCTCTATTTCACGTCGTGGGACGCGTTCTCGATTTCGGACACCACGGGGACCGTGGCAGCACGCCTTGGAATTGCAACATCCTCGCAACAGCCACACGCGGGAGGCAGCGACGAACTCGGGGTCTCAGGAACGTTCGACATCACTGACGGGACCAATACGGCGTCGGTGGCGTACCAATCCTCGGATACGTTTGACCAACTCGCGGTCCAGATGAGCACGGCCATCTCCGCCACCACGGGGTTTGGTGGATTGAACATCGCAGGGGCATCGGTCGCGTTCGACGGGATCACCGGAGCACTTACCTTTTCGGGTATCACGAGTGAGACGCTTACTTTCGGGTCGGGCGCAGCAGCTCCGCCAACGATGTTCGGATTGCCTGGGACCATCACGTCAGCAAGCCTCGCGGGTTCTTCCGCCTCACTCCCGTAGTTTCAATTGACAAGTACCGGGATCGCTTCGGGGGTGACGCCACTCGACGACGCCGATACCGGAGGAATTGGCGTTGGTACTCTGCAGGAAGCAGCAACGGCCATCACGGTGCTTGACGCAGCGACAAACCTCGTGAGCGCCGCACGCGCCCAACTTGGTGCGCAACAGAACAGAATGGAAAGCCAGGTCCGCTCTCTATCGGTAGCTGCCGAGAATTCGTCCGCGGCGACCAGTGTCATTACCGACGCGGACATCGCATCCGAGGTGAGCGAAATGATCCGCGCTGAAATCCTGATGCGAGCGGCAACATCAATCCTTGCGCAGGCGAACCAATCGCCGTCAGTTGCGCTCCAGCTCCTCAAGTAGAACCCCTTCCAGTTGCGATTCCCAGCGCCGGCAGGGATTGGCAGAGCCGCTCCAGAGTGCCTTCAGGGGTGGCGTAGCATTCGGGTATCGCGGTCCCCTGACGGTGAAACCT
>CAMDTO010000229.1 GCA_945907765.1 Thermoflexus hugenholtzii JAD2
TCCCGGAAGCGACGCACCTCGTCGTCAAGCCCCTGGCAGATGCGGCTCACCTGGCTGCGACTGATGCCATCCATCCCGAGGGTGCGCACCAGGTTGTCGACCCGGCGCGTCGAGACCCCGGAGACGTACGCCTGTTGTATGACGCTCGCGAGCGCCTGCTCCGCGCGACGCCGTGGCTCGAGCAACGACGGGGCGTAGCTCCCGTCCCGCACGCGGGGGATGCGCAGGTCAATCGTGCCGACCCGGGTGTCCCATGCGCGCTCGCGGTAGCCGTTGCGCTGGCAGGTCCGGGTCGCGGTGCGCTCGTGCGGGGCGGCGCCCACGTGGGTCTCCACCTCCGCCTCCACCTCCGCCTCCATCAGCGCGTGTGCCAGCATGCGGACCCCTTCGCGCAGGATATCCCCGTCGTGCATCCCTGCCAGCTTGCGCGCGATTGCCTCGAGTGCAATCCTCATGTCGTCAGCCATCGTGTCGGCTTCCTCTCTCCCTTGAAGGTGTGCAACTCCAAGGAACGGACCTGACCGGTGGCTGACGGCTTCCCCCGTCGCCACCCAACCCTTCTTACACACTTCCCGGGACACTACCTGCCGTCCTGTGGCGCAAGGGGAGTTTCGGCACGCAGTCCGGGAGTGGTGCACAGTTTGCCGGTACCATGCTGACGGTCGCGGCGACCTGCCGAATGCACGGACTGGACCTGTTCGCCTACCTGGCCGGGGTCTGCACCGCGAGCATGGCCGGCCTTGCCGTCCCCGAGCTCCTCCCCGCCCCCGCCTGACCCCAGACTGCCCCGGACGTGGCAGGACCAGTCACCAGTTGCGCGTCCCCAACTGACCCCCGTGAACGGTTACGACCGGACGTCCCTGCGGACCTACCAGGACCGGACACGCCAGATGCAGTCCGGGTTCGGCTAGCTCCTGACCCAAGGCATCGGGTCGGCTGACCTCAGGGTGCGACGGATGTGCGAAGGCATCGACTACCTGTGGCCGGCCCTCTGGACGTATCTGGATGTCCCCGGGGTCGAGCCCACCAACAACGTGGCCGAACGAGCCATCCGGCCTGCCGTCCTGTGGCGCAAGGGGAGTTCCGGCACGCAGTCCGGGAGTGGTGCACGGTTTGCCGGTGCCATGCTGACGGTCGCGGCGACCTGCCGGATGCACGGCCTGGACCGCTTCGCCTACCTGGCTGGGGTGTGCACCGCGAGCATGGCCGGCCTTGCCGTCCCCCAGCTCCTTCCCGCCTCCGCCTGATCCCAGGCTGCCTTCAGGCTGCACCGGACGTGGCAGGACCAGTCACCAGTTGCGCGTCCCCAACTGACCCCTGTGAACGGTTACCTTGGTGGGTTCGTAGCCCCGTGGATCCACCCGACCCCGGCGGTATACGATCTCAGAGCTACTACTAGGACAACCCCGCAGCGCATTGATCCACTCGCACTAAGCACGCACACGTCTACCCCGCATCACCTTCGGCCGTTCTTAGCGGCTGGCAGTGGTGCGGGGTTCATGCTTCCAAGGGGCTGAAATGGAACGGACGATCCACGAGCGGTACGGACTGAGACCGGTCATCAACGCGACATGTCACTGGACGGCGTTTGGCGGAACCGTCATGTGGCCGGAAGTCAGTGCGGCGATGACCGAGGCATCGGTTGCGTGTGTCGATATGCGTGCACTGCACGATGAGGCTAGCGTGAGGATTTCGGCACGCACGAACGGCGAGGCCAGTCTGGTCGTGTCAGGGTGTGCGGCGGCATTGATGGTTGGTGCAGCGGCCATCATGACCGGGAAAGACCTGCGGCGAATGGCAGCGCTGCCTCACACCAGCGCCACTGACGTGGCGCACACGTTTCGCCGGGGGTTCGTGACCCGCCGATTTAGTCGGGTTGCGGACAGCCACGGTGAGTACGAGGCGTGGGGCTACGCGCACGCAGTTCGTGGAGGAGGCGGTGTCTTTCAGGAGGTCGGTGACGGCGACCTTTTGACGCGTGACGAGTTCGAGGCGGGATTTGACGAACACACCGCCGGTGTCTACTGGGTGAGCGATGGACTGGATCGAGGTTTCTCCCTTGAAGAGGCGATCCTGGTGGCTCATTCGTACAGTGTGCCTGTGCTGGTCGACGCTTCAAATACCCTGCCTCCGGCGTTGAACTTTCATCACTTCGTTGACGTGGGTGCCGACCTCGTAGCGTTTTCTGGAGGCAAAGGGCTTCGGGGACCGCAGGGCTCGGGCATTCTCACTGGGAGGCGTGATCTCATTGAAGCGGCGCGACTTCAATCAAGCCCGGTGCACGGGATTGGGCGCCCACTCAAGGTCTCCAAAGAGGAAGTCTTTGGTTTGCTGACGGCAATTGACGTGTGGGCGTCACGCGACCATGAGGCCGATTTGCGAGACGCCCTCGGGCGGACATCGGCGGTCGTGGAGGGTGTCAATCGCATTTCAGGTCTGAGGGCTGTACTGAAGTTTCCCGACCATATCGGGAGACCATTTCCCACCGCATTCGTACATATTGACGATCAAACCGGAGTTCATGCAAAGTCACTTCTCGAATCACTCTTGACCGGCACTCCGAGTGTCGCTGTAATGGGCTACACCGATCCGAGTATTGTCAGGATTGACGTTCGTATCTTGTCTGATGGCGACGCAGCGGCGGTCGTGAGTGCAGTCGGGTGTGCGATGCGTTCAATCAGTCGTTGAACCCCAGTCACGCCTTCAGCGGTTTGGTGGCGCGCCTCATTCATCAAGCTCAGTAAGTGACGGGAAGAACGTCATCATGAAGGGTGGAGCCCGGTGATCGTACCGGTGCAGAAGTCGGTTATGCATATTCTGAACTATGCAATCGAATCACTGGGGGAATGTGGTCTCCAGGTAGCCGCATACCATCAAGGCGAGCTTGTCGTTGACGCGGTTGCCGGGATTGCGGATCCTGAGACAGGGCGCAGGGTAGAGGGCGATACGCCATTCCTGGTTTTCTCTTGCTCAAAAGGCATCACCGCGACACTCGTTCACCGTCTCCATGAGGCTGGCCTTGTCGACTATGACGCGCCAATCGCACAGTACTGGCCGGCTTTTGCGCGCCACGGCAAGTCCGGAATTACTGTTCGTGACGCCTTGACACACCGCGCCGGACTGCCTGAGATTGCGAATGTCTCCTGGCTCGATCAGTGGAACCTCGCTGATGCAGGCCGGGAACTTGAAGGCGCGTCAACGATCTGGGAACCTCGATCAACCCTTGTCTATCACCCGGTGACATTCGGGTCGATTCTTGGAAACCTCGTGGTTCGTGTCACTGGACAATCGTTTGCTGATGCGGTCAAGCGAGAGATTTCGGAGCGAGTGGGGGTCCCGGACCTCAAGTTTGGCATCGATCCTTCAGACGTCTTGCGAGCGGCTTCGCGGGCGGTACTGATTTCTGCCCGCACGCCAACCCCGGAAACGGGCATCGCTCCGCCTTCGAGAGATGAGACTGAGCAAACGGAACGCATGGTGACGTTCGCGAATGATCCGCGATGGATCCACGGCTGCATGCCGGGGGCGAACCTCACCACCTCCGCGAGGGCGCTTGCCCGCGTCTATGCAGCTCTTGGTCCGGATGGCGTCGGCGGTATGCGTCTGTTGCGGGACGAAACGTTGTCGGAAGCCGTCCGTCCGAGTTTCGGCGACGACGGAGCATCGCTCTCGATGGGAATGGGATTGGGTTTCCAGTTGGGAGGCATGCCGGAAGTGTCTCCGACTGGTCACCGGCTGGCTCCATGGCGGGACGCGTTTGGTCACGACGGTGCTGGTGGGCGGGTGGCGATGGTTTCGCCTCGTCACCGGCTTGCCGTTGCGCTTACCAAGAATGCCGTCACACCGGGACGTTACTCGCTCGTCACTTGGCGACGGGTGCTTGAAACAATTTCCGTATCTATGGGAATTGCCTTTGAAGCGGAGCGATGAGACTTCGGGATCTCATGCATCAACGTAAGGGTCTGGCAGGTGAGACGTCATTGTGACGCGTCGAAGGCAACCCAGGCTTTGATGTGTTCCGCACGCGCGGCTTCCAATCTGACTTGACGCGCGCGATGAAGTGCGACGGCGTCGGAGAGGTTGACTGCGGCACCTTGATGGTCTGCGATTGTTGCGCGACCCAAGCCAAGCTCGGCATCCCGAAATTCGTTCGTGGCTTCAAGGTACGAGGATCGGGCGGCACTGAGCACTCCGTCCCTGAAGGTGGC
>CAMDTO010000230.1 GCA_945907765.1 Thermoflexus hugenholtzii JAD2
TGGGGCCGCTTTGGCGGAATGGTGGGTTACCATCCCCCCGGCACAAACCCGGCCCGGGTTGTGTCGTGCCCGGAGGGATGGCCGAGAGGTCGATGGCAACCGTCTTGAAAACGGTAGTCCGAAAGGACCGGGGGTTCGAATCCCTCTCCCTCCGCCCCTACGCTGCTGAAGTCCCATTATGGGGAGATCGCGGTCGCCGATCGCAGGCGAGGCATTCGCTACCCCGACGAGTCGCTTGAGCCCTCGTCACCGCTTCCCGGCGAACGCCACAGGCACCGGTACCCGAAGTAGGTCACCAAACCGGGTATCCCGATGAACCCGATTCCGTGCGCGAGGAAACCCAACGCGCCACCCGGACCTTCATGTTCGTCAAACCGTTCGCCTCCTGGTGGACGATGGTCCTCCAGGCCACCGTCGGCCCTGAGAGGAGGCGGGGGACGGTCCCCTCGCCGGATCTCTCCTGTTGCTCCCGGCGCGGGGGCTGTGCCCGTCCCGGTCAGGCTTCCAGTTGCAATAACGGACGTTGCTGCGAACACGATGATCGATGCCGCAAGGATGACTGAGGGCGGGATCACCCAACGGTTCAGGAAAGTCATTGGCTCACCTCTTCAACACGCACGTTACGGCGCTGTGCCGGCATTCCGGCCACACGCCTGACGGTCCGGACAATCCATTGCCACTGCATTGCCAGGTGCGCGCCAATGATGATCAGGACGAAGTTCGAAGAGACCTCGTGAATGCCTCGCCACGTGGACGACCCGGTGACGTTGAACCCCATCCACGGCAGTGCTTCCTGAGAGATCAGGACACCCGAGACAATCGCGATCACCATCACCACGAACAGGAGCGAATTGAGCACGGAATTGATCCGCGTCTCAAGCGGCAATCGTCGCACCAGCTTGCGCATGACCTGCACGATCCACGGCCAGTTCAGCGTCAGGTGGAAGATGAGAACGGGCGCGATCACGATGCCAACCCACTCGTGGAGGGCAATGCCAGAAGCACGGGGATCGATGAGAAGAATCATCGCCACAAGCATGCCGAAGTCGAGAACGAGCCGGCTTGCGAGGGGAATGCGTGCCCAGAACGACCTCATGTGACGGGAACCATTTCAGCACATTGCAAACATCATTGCGGGTGACCAGCCGTACGGTCCGCGGGCGTCCAATCCGGTTCCATTTCAAGCATCGCGAATGGGTCCCGCTGACCGGACGGACAAAACTTCGATCACGCCAGCCTAGTCTTGATTTCACGGCGCTGCAAGAAGAATATGTAGGCGAGATATGTCGCCAGTCCCGGTAGACCGATCTGAAGAGCCGACTTGGTGAGAAGGGTCACGAGCACCATGATGCCACCCGACTGCTCACCGAGGGTCCGTCTTCCGGGCTGGCCTGCGCGAACGATTGCGGCTTGTAAACCAGTGCCGTTCGCGCTCCCGGAACGAGCAATCGGGGCCTGACTGGAAAGCCGGACGCCAGACATTGGCGGAGAAACCGAGGTCAGGTTTGCCGGTGAAACCGAACCGCGGGGAAGAGAACCCGTCGCTCCGATTGACGTAACCGCCAACACCACGGTCGCAGCGGCGAGGATGACAAACGGTGGCGTGATCCAGCGCGTGAACCTGTCCATCTGTTTAGGCTCCTACTGGAAGGTTGGCGGTAATCCCACCGCGGAATGGTGCTGGACGGAGTGATGGGTTCTTGCGGACGGTCTTGCCGGCAATCTGCCGGACGGTGCGCATGACCCACTGCCAGTTCATGGCCAGGTGCGCGCCGATCAGGATGAGCGACGCATTCGCGCTCAGCCCGTGGACGTTCTGCCAGACACGGGATCCACTCGTCAGGATGCCCAGGGTCGGCAATGTTCCCTCGTAGATCGCAATCGCGGAACCGATCGCGACCGCCATGAACACGAACAGCAAGCCGTTCAGGATCTGGTTGCTGCGCGTCTCGCGGGGCAGGTTCGCGACCATCATCCTGGTGACGGCGATGACCCGCTGCCAATTCAGCGTGAGATGGACAACCAGGACGGCGCCGAGGATGATCCCGACCCATTCATGGATCGTAAGCCCGGACGCACGCGGGTCAATCAGGGCGATGGTGGCGATGAGCATGCCGGTGTCGAGCATGAGCCGACCGGCTAATGGCATCCGGCTAAGGAAACGTTGCATTGGAAACCTCACCGTGGACCCATCGCGGAAGAAGCCCCGCGCTGGTGTTCACAGAGGAAGTGTCATGCCCGCATCACAACGGCCGGTAAACGGCGGGTAAACGCTTCAGATGGGTCTTGACACCGCGATTTAACACAACGCATGAAACGGGGACGGCTCAGGCCGAATGCCTTCCAGAGTGGCCTGCAAACTCGTTTACCCTTGTCAGTGATGCTTCCACCACACCACGCGATCGCCACCGCCATCCTGGCCATACCCCTCTGGCGCCGGGGATGGTCCCTGACCAAGATTGGCGCGCTCTTCACGGGTGGGGTCCTGATTGACGTGGATCATTACCTGTCTTATGTGTGGCACTCGGGTGACCTCTCGATCGTGCGCGCGTTCCGGTTCCACCGGAGTGCTTACCGGTCACCGTTCTCTGGACGTCTCCACCCAAGGTGGCCACGGATGGGTATCGACCGGTTCCGCGAATTCCACTCGGTGCCAGCGATTGCGGCGGTCTTCGCAGCGAGTTTCCTTGCCGGAAGATGGCGACCAGTGGTCCACGCCCTCGCGTGGGGCATGGTCTCCCACCGGATTCTCGATGAGGTTGCCGGGTGGATCCATCCGCCTCCAGTAGACAATCCCGGACCCAACTCCGGTGACGACTAACGAGGTACCCTGAAGCAAACCGGCGCACCCTCGCCACGCACGTGCTACGATGTGAAGGATTGATGCAACTGCGAGCAACACAACGGCCCGGACATCCGGTGGCCGTGCGGGAAACAGATCGGTGAGGGGTGCCTGTGGCACCCCTTTTTTCTTGCCACACGTCCTGATGGAAACCGGCACGTCCCAATGACCGCGATGGCCACCGAAACCGAGATGATCGGAACGGTAGGCCTCGGGGCCGACGCGTCGAAGCGGTCTGTGGCACTTCTGGCACCACCAACGATCCCGGTGCCGAGACCGAACCCGCACGCCCTGCGACCCTCCGGGGAACGTTCAATGCGCGCGCATTCGCACCAGTCGCAATCTTGGACCCGTCATGACGACGCACCTCGTTTGGTGCCCGCTACGGTGTCCTACCCGGTGAGGTCCGAAACGCTTGGCCTCACCTGCCACTGGAGGCCCTCGTGCTTGTCGATAACATCGCGCCCCAACTCTCCACCTTCCCACGCGTCCCGTCTTCACCCTCATTGACCCCAGGTAGCGGGTCAACGTACCTCCGGACGACGACGTGGTCGTGTCTTGAGCGCACCTCGGGAACGGCGTTCCGCGTGAACCCACCCGTCGGCAAGGCACCACCGCCGCGATGGGCCCAGGTTGCACCCAAGGCGGTTCCCGTCGTCACACGGGCGGTTCCAACGATCCGCCCTTCGGTTCCGGAAGCAGGTCCGCAAAAGGCGCCGGCACCGATCACTAGTGTCCGGCCTTCAAGGAACGATGGCGAGGGCGGTCGTCATGTCGCCGGCCGCGATGCATCAGTGCGGACCACCGTGACCGAGGCGATGCCCGCCGATTGGAAGTTCGGCGAATTGGACCTGACCGATCCGGTCCGGACCGCAGTCTGGCTCGCCGGATACCGCGAACCCACCCCGATCCAGGCCAAGTGTGTCCCCATCCTGCTTGCAGGCAATGACGTCGTGGGGCAGGCACAGACCGGAACCGGCAAGACCGCCGCCTTCGGTTTGCCAATCATCGAGCGGATAGATCCATCACTCCGCAGCGTCCAGGCGCTGATCCTTGTCCCGACGCGTGAACTTTGCCGGCAAGTCACCGGCGAACTGACCCGCCTTGGGCGAGAACGCAACATCGAGGTCCTCGCGGTCTACGGCGGCGAGGGAATGGATCGCCAACTCAAGGGCCTCGCCGGCGGGGCACAAGTGGTAGTCGGAACTCCCGGGCGCGTTCAGGACCACCTCTGGCGGAACACCCTCGTCCTGACCGACTTGCGGGTTGCGGTCCTGGACGAGGCCGACGAAATGCTGGACATCGGCTTTGCCGAGGCGATCGAACAGATCATCAAGTGGATGCCCCGCGAACGCCA
>CAMDTO010000231.1 GCA_945907765.1 Thermoflexus hugenholtzii JAD2
CACCCTTGGACCGAAGGGACGCAACGTCGCCCTCGGCAAGAAGTTCGGCGGACCGACGGTCACCCATGACGGCGTGACCGTGGCCAAGGAAATCGAACTCAAGGACCCGTTCGAAAACATGGGCGCCCAGCTTCTTAAGGAAGCGGCGAGCAAGACGAATGATGTCGCCGGTGACGGCACGACCACTGCTACCGTTCTCGCTGAGGCGATAGTCATCGAGGGCATGCGCAACGTTGCTGCCGGTGCCAACGCGATGATCCTCAAGCGTGGCCTCGACAAGGCATCAGCAGCCGTCGTGGCCGCCATCCGCGAGCTTGCTACCCCAATCCAGGGCCGTGATGAGATTGCAAACATTGCAACGATTTCGGCGAATGACCGCGAGATCGGGACACTGCTCGGCGAGGTCATGGACAAGGTCGGCAAGGACGGCGTCATCACCGTTGAGGAAAGCCGCGGCATCCAGTTCGAGGTCCAGTATGTCGAAGGCATGAAATTCGACCGCGGTTACAGCTCCCCCTACTTCGTCTCCAATGCGGATCGCATGACCGCCGAGGTAGAGGAACCGTACATTCTCATCACCGAGACGAAGATTTCGTCCGTGCAAGAATTGCTTCCCCTCTTGGAGAAGCTGGTCCAGCGCGGGCGCAAGGAGATCGTGATTATCGCTGAGGATATCGAAGGCGAGGCCCTTGCCACGCTGGTCGTCAACAAGATGCGCGGCATCCTGAACGTCGTCGCGGTCAAGGCGCCGGGTTACGGCGACCGCCGCAAGGAAATGCTCAAGGACATCGCGGTCCTCACCGGCGGCACTGTCATCTCCGACGAACTCGGCAGGAAGCTCGACAGTGTGACGCTCGAAGACCTGGGCCGTGCGCGGCGTGTCGTCTGTGACAAGGAAAACACCACAATCGTCGAGGGCCATGGCGGCAACGACGAAGTGCAGGGGCGCATCAAGCAGATCAAGGCGCAGATTGAGGACACCACCTCGGACTACGACCGCGAGAAGCTGCAGGAGCGACTTGCAAAGCTTTCCGGTGGCGTGGCCGTCATCAAAGTGGGTGCCGCGACTGAGACCGAACTCAAGGAAAAGAAGCACCGAGTCGAAGACGCCTTGTCCGCGACACGTGCAGCCATTGAGGAAGGTGTCGTTGCCGGCGGTGGTGTCACGCTGCTTGCTGCGATTGCGGCCCTTGACAACCTCCACCTCAAGGGGGATGAGGCCACGGGCGTCAGCGTGCTGCGTCGCGCTCTCGAGGAACCGATGCGCGCCATCGTGGCAAACGCCGGCTACGAGGGGTCCGTGGTGATCGAGAATGTTCGACGCCAGCACGCGGCTACCGGCAACAAGAACATCGGCTTCGATGTCGTCGACGAGACCTACAAGGACATGGTTGCCGCGGGCATCATTGACCCGGCCAAGGTGACCCGTTCGGCCGTCGAGAACGCGACGTCAATCGCAGCGATGATCCTGACCACCGAGGCCCTGATCACCGACATTCCTGAGGCTGCAAGGCCCCAGGCGCCGATGCCGGAATATTGAGCCGAACCTAGCTCCTCCCCAATACGGGAAATTCCTTACTACCCGAAAGGCGCCGGTGATCGATCACCGGCGCCTTTTCTTTTGGCACCTAAATCCCCATGCAGACAAAGCCGATCAGAATGCTTGGCAATGCGGTACAACTTGTCTGTGACGACTGACATGCCGGTGATTGAAGCTGAAAACCCGTCCGGACCGGTCGCTGTCGGTACCAGTCGGACGACGAGACGAAGGGTTGCCATCGGCGCGGCAACCCTAGTCGCTGTGGTAGGCATTGGGTACGCCGCAACCCTGCCGCTCCCCGGACTTGATGGGAAACCGCCACCACCGCCATCGGTTGGTCAGCGGGCGCCGACCTTCGCATTGCCGGCCGCGGGTGGAGGCACGATTGACCTGGTCTCGTACCGTGGCAAACCCGTCGTCGTGAACTTCTGGGCGACGTGGTGCACGCCGTGCCGGGAAGAATTGCCGGAGCTTGAACGTGCATACCGGACGCATCGCGACGCAGGACTGGTGGTAATCGCAGTTTCACTGGATACCGAAGCCGGCGCGCGCGATGTGCCGCAATTCCTGAAAGCCGGCGACGACACTACCGGGAGTTTCACGTTTCCCGTGGCCTTGGATACCAAGCAGGACCTGCGAAACCGGTACCGACTCATCGGGGTGCCATCCACCTACTTCATCGACCGGACCGGGGTCATCCGAGCGGTGCAACCTGGTGCGATGAGCCGTGAAGTCCTCTCAAACGCTCTGGAAACCATCTTGACCAAGGCACCTGGCGCGTGACCGAACACGTCACAACGTCCCGAACTCTCGTCCTGTATGGGGCGCCAGACTGCCACCTCTGCCACGATGCCCTCGCCGCGTTGCGACGCGTGCAACGCATTGTGTCCTTTGACATCGTGGAGGTCAACATCAAGGACCACCCAGATTTAGTGGAACGTTTCGGCCTTGTCATCCCCGTTGTCGAAGTTGGGGGCGAGGTGATCGCCGTGTCAAAAGTGACCGAGTTCCGGCTCCTACGTCACCTGCACACCATTCTTGGCGCGTACCGGTGACGCCCATCACGGGTAGGGGTTCCGACTCGGCACGGAAAACCCTCCGATGAAGTGGACGGATCAGGACGTGACAGCACCCAGCGCGATGTCTCGGCCTTGAGTTGACCGTGGCAAAGTCAGCCAAGTCACGACCCGCCACACGGCAAAAAGCGCGAGGATTCCGGACGCAATCGTTGCGCCCTCGGGGACCCACGGTTCGACCTGCTTGACGGCAATACCAATGAATGCCCAGATGAGTACCGAAGGGTACGCTAGGTCTTCGCGCTGGACAATGAACCAGACGCCCAAGCAAAGGGCAATGGCAATTAGCGTGACTGTCCACGTCCCTGGTGAGAGTGGACCACCATCCCAACCGAGGTCTAGAAGCGTCACGGCGGCATTGGCAATCGTTGCAACTGAGATCCAGCCGATGTAGATGCTGAAAGGAAGGTGCACCATCCACCTTTCAGCCTTGGTCGTCGCATTCTTGGGCAAACCAATGCGCGAGACGATGACGCAAAGTGATGCGACAAGAACAATCATCGAGGCCATCGTGGCCGGAAACATGCCGTAGTGCCAGAACAGAATCCACACCGAGTTCGCGACACCACTTATCGCAAACCACCAACCGATCCGTTGCACCGCGCGACTCGCCCTTCCCGTTGCCGTTGCCTGATACGCCGTGAACGTGATCAGGGCAACGTAGATGATTCCCCATATTGAGAATACGTAGCCGGCGGGTGCGAAGACGTTCGGGAAACTGTCAGAGATTTCGCCAGTCGTCCGACCGTTCAGCGGCAACCCAGTCGCGAGACCGTTCAGCACAAGGGTTGCCACAAGGGTCACGACGTTCGTAATCATCAACGAGGCGGGAATGCGCGTCATCGGAGACCTCCAGTGAATACTTTGGCACCACAACGCCCGGGCACCATCGGGCCATTCGCCGCAACCCTATCCGCAGAACAGGACCGAGCTAGGTGTTGTCTCTCACAAGGTTGTTGACAGGGCAGCGAGGCGGGAGAGGGGGGTGAGGCCCTTGATGCCGAGGTGCGGTCGGTCATTGTTGTAGTATTCCACGAAGGTGTCCAGTGCACGTTGATGCTCGTCCTCGCTCGCCAGCGGGTGGAGGTACAGGCATTCGCGCAGGACGGTCTGGAACCAGCGCTCGACCTTCCCGTTCGTCTGTGGCCGGTACGGCCGGGTCCGGCGGGCACCCACACCCAGGTCCACGCATGCCGCCTTCCATGCCGCAGAGACGTACTGGCTTCCGTTGTTCGTGAGCACCCGCTGCACCTGGATCCCGAGCCGACGGAAGTTCGCCACCATCCGGCGCAGGAACCCGGAGGCCGTCTCCCCGCACTCGTCGGGGAGCAGTTCCACGTACACCACGCGCGTCGCGTCATCGATGGCGGCGTGGATCACCGTCCATCCCCGCCCCGCGGGAGCGCGACCGGCGATCGCCGGTCACCCGGTGTCCCAGCCCGCCAATGATGCGTCCGAGTTTCTTCGTATCGATGTGGACCAGGTCGCCTGGCC
>CAMDTO010000232.1 GCA_945907765.1 Thermoflexus hugenholtzii JAD2
GTGAACTTCGCACGACCCTGCAACGCCAGCACCTTCGTGATCGCCGCCGTCAGCGTCGTCTTCCCATGGTCCACATGCCCCACCGTCCCCACATTCACGTGCGGCTTGTTCCGCTCGAACTTCTGCTTCGCCATCGACCTCGTCTCCTCAGCACCATACGGTGCACGCCAGAAAGCATCCACGCGGAAAACCGCTCGCGGGGCAGAGCCCACTGCGAGGCAGCCGCAATGATCATTGTCAAGCTAGCCACCTGCAGCCAAAAATGCAGGCAGAACGACTCGATGCAAAGCAACAGAACCTATTCTTTTCAGGAAAATGGTTCAACGCCAGCCATCAACTGACCGGCGCGATTACCGTTTCCTGATCTGTTACTCGACAGTCCAGGCGCACCTATCGGCGCGATCTGGCAACCACTGTCTCCGCAACAGACGCAGATGCTGGTTCGTAGTGAGCAAACTCCATTGAATATGTCCCCCGGCCCGATGTGATCGAGCGCAGATTTCCAACATATCCAAACATCTCACCCAGAGGAACCATGGCCTTTATAACCTGAGCGTTTCCCCGGGAGTCCATCCCTTCGATCCGCCCTCGCCTGGAGTTCAAGTCGCCAATGGCATCACCCAAAAACGCCTCAGGAACAACCACTTCAACCTTCATCATTGGCTCGAGAAGGACAGCGCTTGCCCGCTCCACGGCCGACTTAAGCGCCATGGAACCAGCGATATGGAATGCCATCTCGGAGGAGTCTACCTCATGGTAGCTTCCATCGATCAGCGTTACCTTCAAGTCTACCAGAGGATAGCCCGCACGACCACCGGTGAGCAGAGCGCCCCGGACGCCCTCCTCGACCGCACCAATGTACTCACGCGGAATGACGCCGCCAACTACCTTGTTCAGGAACTCGAACCCCGCTCCACGCTCGAGGGGTTCGACGTCAATCCAGACGTGCCCGAACTGGCCCTTGCCGCCGGTCTGCCGAATGAACTTGCCCTCCTGCCTGACCTGTTTGGTGACTGTCTCCTTGTAGGCAACCTGGGGTTTGCCAACATTGGCCTCAACCTTGAACTCCCGCATCATCCGGTCAACAATGACTTCGAGATGGAGCTCGCCCATTCCCTCGATGACGGTCTGGCCCGTCTCCTTGTCAGTCGAAGCGCGGAACGTGGGGTCCTCTTCGGCGAGGCGCTGAAGAGCCACACCCATCTTGTCCTGATCGCTCTTCGTCTTGGGCTCAATGGCCTGACTGATCACCGGCTCCGGAAATGTGATCGCCTCAAGCAAGATCTCGCTGTTCTCGTCACTCAAGGTGTCACCAGTAGTGGTGTCCTTAAGCCCGATGGCAGCAGCAATATCGCCAGTGAACACCTCATCGACGTCCTCACGCTGATTTGCGTGCATCCGCACCAACCGGCCGAGACGTTCACGCTTGCCCTTGGTCGTGTTCATCGCGTACGACCCGGAAGACGCGTGCCCCGAGTACACCCGGAAGTAGGTGAGCTTGCCTGCGAACGGGTCAGTCACAATCTTGAATGCCAGCGCCGAGAATGGCTCGTTATCATCCGCATGCCTGACGAGAGTCTCAGTAGTGCCAGGCACTGTGCCAACCATCGGTGGAATATCCAAGGGGGATGGAAGGAAGGTCACAATCGCATCGAGGAGCGGCTGGACACCCTTGTTCTTGAGCGCGGCACCGCATAGCACCGGCACGAGGATCCCGGCCAGTGTCGCACGTCGGAGAGCCGCAATGAGCTCATCCACACCGATCACGCCGCCTTCAAGAAACTTCTCGGTCAATGCATCGTCGGTCTCGGAAACGACTTCAACCAACCGCTCGCGCGCTGCCGCAACGTCGGCCTCCATTTCTACTGGAATCGGAGCAACCGTGGGCTCCTCTCCCTTGTCGTCCGTGTACAAGACTGCCCGGCCATTGATAATGTCTATGATCCCGCGGAACGACTGTTCCAGACCAATCGGCATTTGGATGACTGCGGGTCGGGCTCCGAGGCGCTCACGCACCTGCGATACGCACTCCCAGAAGTTCGCACCGGTCCGGTCCATCTTGTTGACAAAGCAGATGCGAGGCACCCCGTACTTGTCCGCCTGCCTCCACACCGTCTCGGACTGCGGCTCCACTCCGGCAACACCGTCAAAGACCACAACCCCGCCGTCAAGCACCCGCAACGACCGCTCCACCTCAACCGTGAAGTCCACATGACCCGGGGTGTCGATGATGTTGATGCGGTGCTCGTCCCAGAAGCACGTGGTTGCAGCCGAAGTGATCGTGATGCCTCGCTCGCGCTCCTGCGGCATCCAGTCCATGGTCGCAGCACCCTCATGGACCTCACCAATACGATGCGTGACACCGGTGAAATAGAGAATGCGTTCAGTGACGGTAGTCTTGCCGGCATCAATATGAGCGATGATTCCGATGTTCCGTGTCACATCCAGCGTATATTTACGTGCCATTTATTGTGCTCCCGAGGTCGTAACTGCTTACACACTGATGTTGGATCCGCGATCATGATCGCGCATCACCGAACGTTAACGGCAAAGACTACCGGATGCCTGTTGCCACGGCATCCTCCACCCCTGAGGAACCTGCTCTACACACCGCAGGCGTGCAGAGCAGCAGCCGGATACAAGCGAAAGCGCTGCGTGCACCGTGAGATGCAACGCAGCGCGTGAAACTGTGAACAAGCCGCCGTCAAGCCAGCAGCCGAACGCTGTACTTACCAGCGGTAATGCGAAAACGCCTTGTTAGCATCCGCCATGCGATGGACTTCGTCGCGTCGGCGCACTGAGCCGCCTTGGCCAGACGAAGCGTCCTGCAATTCGGCTGCCAGTTTCTCAACCATGCTCTTCCCACTGCGTGCCCGGGCGAACCGCACAAGCCACCGCATTGCCAAAGAATTCCGGCGATCCATCCGTATCTCGATGGGCACCTGGTAGGTGGCACCTCCCACCCGCCGAGGGCGAACCTCGATGACGGGGGTCGAATTGCGAAGCGCCTGCTGGAACACCTCAATGCCGGGACGCTTCGCACGCGTCTCAACCAAATCAATGGCCCCGTAGACAATCCGTTCCGCGAGCGACTTCTTGCCGCACTCCATCACCTTGTTGATGAACCGTTGAACATCAACATCATGAAACCGACTATCTGGATCAATCTGGCGCTTGGGCGCCTGTCCCCTTCGTGACATGAAAGCCTCACTTGTATGCTGGCAGGTCCGATGAACCCTGTTAGTGCGGGAACCCGGCCACCTGCCGGCCACACGTGACTACCGCCGACCGCGTGCCGGCGCTGCGACAGCCTGACCAGGCTTCGGGCGCTTGGCCCCGTACTTGGACCGGCCCTGCTTGCGGTTCTTCACACCAGTGGCGTCAAGCTTGCCGCGAACGATGTGGTAGCGAACACCTGGGAGGTCCTTCACACGTCCGCCACGAATCAACACCACGGAATGCTCCTGAAGGTTGTGACCCTCGCCAGGGATATACGCCGTGACCTCAATCCCGTTCGACAGACGAACGCGCGCAATCTTGCGCAACGCCGAGTTCGGCTTCTTGGGGCTAGCGGTCTTTACTTGGACACAGACACCCCTCTTGAAGGGAGCCGGGTTGGCACGGGAAGTCCTACCGGTCTGTGCGTTGTAGGTGAAGTGGAGGGCTGGGGCCCGCACTTTCCTAGCTGCGCGGGTTCTCCCGTGCCGAATGAGCTGACTGATTGTTGGCACGCTACCTGCATCCTCCACGGCCACTCTGTCGCCGTTGGTTCGAAGCGATCCGGTTCTCCTGCAGCCACCATCGTCTGCCGACGCGGCCACAACAAGTAAGTATATCCCGTGGTTTATCTAACGGGCAATAATCACCCATGATGTATGCCGCACAGCACCGCCGCGAAGGGTGATCACGCGAAACACCGTCCGCGCAACCACCCAACCGACGTGTTACGCGGCACCTCCTGCAAATGGGAGGAGCAAGTTGTCGTCATCATCTGAAGCTGTACCGACCCCGAGGAATGCGCGGGCCGCCTCCTCGATTGCCTCAGCCTCGCCAAGACGCTCGGCCTGGACTTGCGCCGCCAAACGAAGCTGCTCGGCACGCTCA
>CAMDTO010000233.1 GCA_945907765.1 Thermoflexus hugenholtzii JAD2
GCGACGGATGTGCAAAGGCATCGACTCCCTGTGGCCGGCCCTCTGGACGTATCTGGATGTCCCCGGGGTCGAACCCACCAACAACGTGGCCGAACGAGCCATCCGGCCTGCCGTCCTGTGGCGCAAGGGGAGTTTCGGCACGCAGTCCGCGAGTGGTGCACGGTTTGCCGGCGCCATGCTGACGGTCGCGGCGACCTGCCGGATGCACGGCCTGGACCTGTTCGCCTACCTGGCCGGGGTCTGCACCGCGAGCATGGCCGACCTTGCCGTCCCCCAGCTCCTCCCCGCCTCCGCCTGACCCCAGGCTGCGCCGGACGTGGCAGGACCAGTCACAAGTTGCGCGTCCCCAAATGACCCCCGTGAACGGTTACGTTTCAGGAGGCACGAGCACAATCATCCCATGGCCTGCGTCTTGCCAGTCGACAGGCAGGCACATCGCATGTCAAAAGAAGTCGAGTTGAACGGTCCGCGGGATCTGTTCTCGACCATCCACCGGGGGCGCGAGGAGCCCTGCAATCCAATCGTTTCTGCCGACCATGTGTTTCATCGGCTGAAAACTCCGTCGATGAAGCGGCGTGAGACCGTTAGCTCGAAGCGCGCGGAAGTGGGCACGCGTGCCATATCCCTTGTTGTCGGCGAACTTGAAGGCCGGGTTGCGGTCAGCGATCTCGGTCATGAAGCGATCACGCGCCACTTTGGCGACGATCGAAGCCGCTGCAATGCAAAGGCAGCTCCGGTCTCCGCGGACGATCGCCTGTTGTGGAAGGACTGTCCCACCAATCCGGTATCCGTCGACGAGAACAAACGTGGGTGACACTCGGTGGCCGGACACCCGGTGCCCAAACCATCCCTCACCGCACGTGATCGCATCCGCTGAGGGTGCCGAGAGCGCCCCGATGGCGGCTCTCATTGCAAGATGCGTTGCTTGAGCGATGCCAAGCGTGTCAATCGAAGGTGGGTCGACCCACCCGAGAGCAACTGATGCAAGGCTCGCGATTTGAAGGGCAAGCTGGTCGCGTCGCGCGGGCGTCAGACGCTTTGAGTCATCAACGGCTGACAGGAGGGACCTGTTGGCATAGACATCAGGGTTGAGTACTGCGGCGCCCGCGACAATTGGGCCCGCCCAAGCGCCCCGCCCAACTTCGTCGACGCCAACAAATGAAAGCACACCCTGACGGATCAGTTTGTCCTCGTGAACAAGCTCGCCTATCGCTGGCCTCAGCGTCGTCGAAGTTCCTTGATACGCGCGGCCTTGCCGGTAAGCCCACGCAGGTAGTAGAGCTGTGCACGACGCACCTTGCCCCGGCGCACCACTTCGATCCGCTCAATCTTCGGGGAGTGGAGAAGGAACGTGCGCTCCACACCAATGCCCTGAGAAATCTTGCGAACGGTGAAGCGGGTCAGAACACTGCCGCCGCGATACCGCATGCACACGCCTTCGAATGCCTGAAGGCGCTCCCGCGTGCCTTCGGTCACTTTCACTTGAACCCGGAGTGTGTCTCCAGGGCCAAACTGGGGTACATCTGTACGCAGTTGTTCACGATTGAGTTCGTCGATTACGTTCGCCATGGTCGATCTCTCCGCGGAATACGCACTTGCAGGACGGCACGGTACCGCCGTCTCTGTGCCACAGATGAATGATCCTGACGAAGCAAAGCCTCGCCTCACTGACCCGTAATGGTACCACCCGGCAGGTTGGCCTTAGGGCGTGCCCTGCCGCGCTTGTTTTGCTTTGCAACCGGACGGGCTTGCATGCTCCTGAGAACCTGAGAGGCAACCCACCAACGGGCATACAAGTCTGGCCGGCGCTCGCGGGTCCGAAAGATTGACTGCGTCCGGCGCCACGCAGCAACTGCCTTGTGGTCGCCCGATCTGAGCACGGGTGGCACTTCGTGTCCGTTGACGATAGCTGGCCGCGTGAACTGCGGATACTCAAGGAGGCCGTCGGTATGGCTCTCGTCAACCGCGGATTCCGGTGAGCCCAGTGCGCCGGGGAGCAGCCTTACTATTACATCCGCAAGTATCAATGCCGGCAGTTCACCGCCGGAAACGACAAAGTCACCCACAGACACCTGCCGGTCGACCATCAGCGTGCGGACACGTTCGTCGATGCCTTCGTAGTGGCCGCAAACCAAGAGAATCCGGCTTTGCGACGCAAGATGGGTGACGGTGGCTTGGGTAAGCACATCACCTTGCGGGCACAGGAGGATACGCTCGATGTGCTCGGTGGCGGGACCGTCGCAGATGTCCAAGATGGCCCGAATGAGGGGTTCAGCCTTCAGGACCATGCCTGCGCCACCGCCAAACGGAACGTCATCAGCCGTGCGGTGGCGATCAGTCGTCCACTGCCTGAGGTCGTGGACGCGGATGTCTACAACCCCCGCCTTCACGGCTCGACCGACAATGCTGTGAGACAAGGCCCCAGAGACCATTTCCGGGAAGAGTGTCAGGATGTCGATACGCATTTTCGGTCACTATCACGCGACGTCTTTAGCGTCCCGCAACGAGGCGAGTGCACCCCAGTTTCAGTCGTCGATGAGACCGGGCAATAGGTGGACGGTCATGGTTCGAGCGTCAAGGTCGACGTTCTTGATGACATCAGGAATGACTGGTAGGAGAATCTCACCCTTCGTGCCATGGACAACGTAAACGTCATTGCTGCCAGTCTGGATGACTTCGGTGAGGCGACCAATATCCGTTCCGGCCTCATCAGACACGGAGACCCCGATGAGCTGGTGAATGAAATACTCCCCTGGCTGAAGATCGATCGCCTCAGAGTCGGGAAGGTAAAGGTACTCCCCGAAGAGCGCGCGTGCGCGTTCGCGCGTGGTCACGGTGTCAAGGCGCAGGGTCAATCCAATGCCGTGGACCCCGCGGCGCAAGATCCGCGCCGTCGCAAGTTGCTGGCCGACAAAAATCCGCTGAACAGTCTTGAAGCGGCCCGGGCGGTCGCTGAATGCCTGGACACGCAAGTCCCCCAACGGTCCGAAGGCGCCCATCACCTGCCCTATCGCGATGTACCCGTCAGGTGTTTCTACCGTTGCCGGGCGACGCGAGGAGACGGAACTTCGGCGAGGTTCAGGTTCTTGCGAAGTCGTCGGCCGGGACTTTGGCGACGGCTTGGAAGCTGTCGCAACCGGTGTAGGCAAGGCAACTACAGGATCAACAACCCTTCGCCGATCTGCTAGACCTCCCAATACTGGTTGGCGGACTGAGGAAGCCGGTTTGGGACGCGCCAGGCGGACGCGTGTTCCGGGGCGGGATGGAGGACCGCCCCGAGTGGCTGGCGGAGGGGGCATCAACTGATTTCGAGGATGGCGCGGCAACGTCGCCGGGTGGCTGCGGTAGCCAGGAGGGTCCGCATGGCCTTTGCCACGCGACCCTCCTTGCCAATGACCTTTCCAGTGTCGCCTTGCGCGCACGTGAGCGCGACGACTGTTGTGCGCCCCACTTCACGCTGGCGCACATCTACCCCATCGGGTTCGTCCACGAGGCCTCGGGCGATGAATTCGACAAGTGGCTTCATTATTGTTCTGTGCCTTAGGCCGAATGTGAGGCTGCGGCCTTGGCCGCCCGCTTGTCAGCCAGTCTCGCCTCTTCCCATGCCTTCAGGATGCCGGCGTGGCGGAGAAGGATGCGAACTCGATCCGAGGGCTGAGCCCCATTGCGGAGCCACTTGACCGCCGCGTCGGTGTCAATCTTCACAGTTGCAGGGGAAGTCATCGGGTCATAATGACCAATAATTTCCACGTGGCGACCCTCGCGCGGGAACTCGCTCTCGGTCACAATCACACGATAGCTCGGCCGCTTCTTGGCACCGGTCCGCGTCAGACGCATCCGCAGCACACTCATTCTCCTCGGGAACTGCGCACCCCTCAGGGTGCCATTTGGTCACTTCAACGACGATAGATCGTCGTGACTGACATTGCTGATGGTGGTTTGGCGCGAGTATCGGGCTCAAATCCCGACCGTGAGGTCAGCGAGACCCCAATCCAAGCAGTCGCCAACAAACTCTTTGCCTAGAGAGTGTACTTGACCGCTCGAGCCCGGTCACAGTTCCGGTAGTTTAAGGAACTCGGCCATGATCGGGTAGAGGCGT
>CAMDTO010000234.1 GCA_945907765.1 Thermoflexus hugenholtzii JAD2
ACCGAAAACGGCGTCTCACCGGTCGCCATTCCGGGCACACCCGGCGGCCAATTTGTTGGCATGGGTCTCGAACATAATGAGAAGGCCCGCCATCGTCCCGATCCCCGGACCCACACCCAGATGACCGAGAAGCGGTTCCGCAAGATGGAGCACGCCGAACTCGAGGCCCCGGCGCCCGTCCTGCACGGCAACCAGGATGCCGAGATTGCGATCGTCACCTGGGGTTCAACCGCAGGTGTCGCCATCGAGGCCATCGATATCCTGGCTGAAGAAGGCATCGACGTCTGTCTGGTCGCTCCCCGGATGGTCATGCCCCTTCCCAGGCACCAACTTGAAGCCGCCATGCGCAAGAAGCATGTCATCATTCCCGAGGTCAACTACCGCGGGCAGTTCGCGGACATCGTGCAGGGGGTGTTCCCAACTCCGGTCACCCGTGTCAATGTCTATGGCGGACGACCGATGCTCGTCTGCCATCTGGTCGATGCCATCCGTGACGTGGCCACTGGCAAGCAAGGGCCGGGACGCGTTGTCCTCAACCCGATCATCGGCAATCTCGATGAACTGGTCACACCCGATGATCTCCTCGCACCCGTTGAACACAACTGACCGCAACCACCAGGAGAACTTCCACCATGACTGTTGACACTCCGGTGCGTGAGCACCAGTTGGACGACTACAAGAGCGATGAGAAGCCCACGTGGTGCCCGGGATGCGGCGACTTTGGCGTCCTGAACGCCGTCTACCGCGCGCTGCGCACCAAGAACTTCGAAACCCACGAAGTCGTGGCCGTCTCGGGTATCGGCTGTTCATCACGCATCCCGTACTTCATCTCGACCTACGGGTTCCACAGCGTGCATGGCCGCGCAACTCCGGTTGCCACCGGCGTGCGTGTTGCCCGCCCCGACCTCAAGACCCTTGTCTTCTCCGGTGACGGTGATGCCTTCGCAATCGGCGTGGGCCATCTGGTCCATGCAATGCGTCGCAACCTCGACCTGACCTACGTCGTCATGGACAACGCAATCTACGGATTGACAAAGGGGCAGACGTCGCCCACCAGTGGTGCCGGCTTCCAGACCGCCACCACACCGGCAGGCAATCCCGAACAGGCGCTCAACCCGATGACCTTGGCCATCACCTGTGGCGCCACCTTCGTTGCGCGTGGGTTCTCCGCCGAACCGGCCAAACTCGCCGACCTGATCCTCGCGGGCATCAACCACAAGGGGTTCAGCTTCATCGACGTCTACAGCCCCTGCCCGACCTTCAACAAGGTCAACACCTTCAAGACCTACAAGGAAGAGAGCGCCTGGCTTCCCGATAGTCACCGCACCAGTGATGTGTCAAGTGCGCTTGCCTATGCCACCTCAGACGAGCACAAGTACCTTGGCATCTTCCTCGAACGCGAGGCGCCGACCTTCGAGGACTTGGTCGCGGCCAATCACTCCGGTACCGAGGCGGATCGTCCGGCCCTCCTCACCAAGATGTTCAAGCGCTACAGCTGACCCTCGGTCCCGCAGTTACCACTCCCCTCTCCCGTCGCAACGGGGGAGGGGCTGGGGGGGCCGGACACCCGGAGGGAATGGGAGAGGCCGGAGCGCACCAGGTGTCACTTCTTGAGGTGCCGTGGCCGGTTCCGTGACCGTTCCACCGACGTCACCATGGCCAACCCGGTAGCACCGACCCCGCGTCCCACCGGCAACGCCGTCCCGGGGCAAGAACCGACCGCACCGGCCGACACGGTTCAGGAGTGGCGCGTCGCTTCCGGTTGGCATGTTGCCGGGACCTCGCGCATGGGATCCACCCGGCAGGTCAACGAAGACCAGCTGCTTGTCGTGCCCCCGCGTGGCACCCGCCCATGGCTTGTGGCGGTCGCCGACGGCGTCGGTGGTGAGGCCGCCGGTGAGGTAGCATCCGCCGCCGCGATGCACGCCCTCGAGACGACGTGGGTCGCGACGTACACCGAACCACCTGGCCCGGCATCAGCAGACCAGGCGGTCAGGGACGCACTCCTCACTGCATGCATCGCAGCCGACGAAGCCGTGTCGGTCATCCAGCGCGATCCGGCGACGCGTGGCGCCGCGACCACCCTCACGGCACTCGCGATCAGCAATGGCACTGCCACTTTTGCGCATGCCGGGGACAGTGCGATCTGGACCGTCGACACGAATGCCGGCGTCGGATCCGGCGAGGTTGTGCAGTGCACCACACCGCACACGTGGGTCGCGGCTGAGATTGCGACCCGCAAGAGCCTCGGCGCCCCGCTTCCGACCCAGTCAGAGCTTGACCGGCATCCCTACCGCAACGCCATCACCCGGTACCTGGGCATGCCACAGGGATGCGAGTTCGAAGTCAGCGATCTCGTGATTCCGCCCGGAACGTCAATCATCCTTGGCACCGACGGCCTCTCGAACGTCATCCCGCTTCCCGAAATTGCCGGGACATTCGCCTCGCACGAGAACCCGCTCGCCATCGCAACCGCCCTGATCGGCATGGTTGGTACCCGCAAGGGCGGTGATGACGCCACGCTGATCGTCCTCAGCCCGGCACCCGAGGCATCGGGAGACCAAGATGATCCATTCGGGTTGCGATCACCGGAACGTCTCCATACCAGTCGGACCCGCTTGACGCGCCGGGTCATCAACGGCGTGGCCATCGCGACCCTGGCAGTCGGATTGGGTGCCGGGGGTGCCGGTACCTGGCCCGCGATCACCCGTTACCTGGCAAACCTGCGCGGACCAGGCGGTGCCGACCCCGCCGACGCCGCCCGCAATTACCTTGCCCAATGGGCGACCGCCGACTACGAGACCCTCTGGTTACGCCTCACCGGGTCCGCCCGAGAACAAGTCATTCGTGACCAGTTCGTCCGACGCCATCGCGACTTCATGGCCGAACTCGGCGCCATCGCCATGACCGGCACACCCGTTCCCTCCCAGAAAGCCACCGTATCAGGCGTGAACGCCTCGGTTTCTGCCGAGATCACGTATTCGACGACCCGATTCGGTGACTTGCGCCAGCGCGTGAACCTGCCATTCGTCTGGGAAGACCAGGCGTGGCGGCTTGAGTGGGTCCCGTCGGTCCTCATGCCCGACCTCACCGCCGGACGGCGCATCCAGGTGCAGTCAGACCCACCGGTTCGGGGAGGCATCGTCGATCGCAATGGCCGCCCGATGGCAAGCCTCCCGTCACCGGCATCCGCACCCACGGCAGCAACCCCAACCGTTGCGCCACGGACCACACCACCCGCAACGGTGTTGACGACTGAGACCGCCTCGTCCCGGGTCCGTACCCGTGTCTATCCCGGAGGCGACACTGCCGGCCCACTGATCGGATACACCGCCCAGGCGACGACCGAGGAACTGGTGACCCTTGGACCCAAAGGCTTCATCCCCGGGGACCGGATTGGCCGGTCGGGCCTGGAACGCCTCGCCGAAACCCATCTCTCTGGGGCACGGGGCAGCCGCCTCAATGTCCTCGAACCCAATGGTCAGATCGCGACCACCCTCGCCACCACGCCGCCACGGCACGGCGGAGTGGTCACTACCACCATTGACCTGAACCTCCAGACCGTCGCCGAGAATGCCTTGGGAGCCCGATCCGGCAGTGTCGTGGTCGTTGACCTGCCATCGGGTGCCATCCGTGCCCTCGCGACGTGGCCTCGATACGATCCCTCCGCCTTCGAAACCGGTGAGGGAGTGGCAGCCCTGCTGACCGATACCCGATTGCCCCTGTTGAACCGCCCGGTCCAGGGCCTCTACCCCGCCGGATCCATCTTCAAGGTCGTCACCATGGCCGCCGCGCTTGAGCATGGAGTCGCGACGCCCGATTCCGAGTTCACCTGCACCGGCACGTGGACCGGTCTGCCCGGCGTCTCGCAACGCTGCTGGCTGGCAACCGGCCACGGCACGATCACCCTCGCAAACGGTCTCACCCAGTCGTGCAACAGCGTCTTCTACGAACTCGGCAAGCGCCTGCAGGAGATTGGCGCCCCCCTGTTGCCAGACAGTGCGCGCGGCGCCGGTCTCGGTGGCACAAGCGGTCTGATGGGTGGCGATGAGCCAAGCGGCCTTGTCCC
>CAMDTO010000235.1 GCA_945907765.1 Thermoflexus hugenholtzii JAD2
GGAAAACCCCTTGGTAGTCATGTCTTCAGCGGTTCCTGCAACGAACCCCGAGGTACATGCCTCACACGAACTCGGCTTACCAGTGAAAAAACATGCGGAAGCACTCGCCTGGTTCGCAAATTCCAGACGCACCATCGCTGTCGCGGGGACGCACGGCAAGACCACGACCACGGCAATGATCGCCACCGCAATGCGACGGGCAGGGATCGACACATCCTTCCAAGTCGGAGGGGAACTGGTCGACCTGGATACCAGTGCATCATGGGGAAATTCTGAATGGATGGCAATCGAGGCAGACGAATACGACCGCAGGTTCCTCGCCTACACACCAGAAGTGGCGATCATGACGAATGTCGAGCCAGACCACTTTGAGTACTACGGTTCCGTGCCTGAAATGGAACAGGCATTCGTGGACTTTCTTTGCAGAGTCCGTCCCAACGGAATCGTCGTGGCATCGCGCTCACCGAACCGCGACGCAGATGCCGGGATTGAGCGGGTACTCACTAGTGCTCGCGCGGTAACACCTGATCTACGAGTTACAAGATACGGCCGACTGGATGACGGCGTTGATGTCCCCAAAGACCGTTCGCAGTGGTGGATCAGCGACGTTCGTGAACACGCCGGCGGTTCGACATTCCGTGTCTGGCCTGCCAATGATTCGCGCAAGGGGGACGCCCCTGGCGGACCACTTGAAGGCCGATTGTCGGTACCGGGCCAACACAACATTTTGAACGCCGTCGCATCGACAATTGCGTTGGTGCACTCCGGCGTTGAGCCTCAAGTTGCGCTCGACGCCTTGGCAGCCTTCCACGGCGTCCGTCGCCGTTTCCAACTGGCAGGGTCTCACCACGGAGTTCGGGTTTTCGAAGACTACGCCCACCATCCCACTGAAGTGAAAGTCACCCTGGCTGCAGCCCGGCACTTTGCCAATCAAGAGGACTCGGGTGCGCCACGCGGACGCCTGTGGGCCGTCTTCCAACCCCATCTCAAGGTCCGGACCGAACGCCTCTTCGACGAGTTTGTGCAGGCGTTCGACGGCGCCGACGCGGTCATCGTCACCGACGTGTACTCGCCACCCGGACGCGAACCAGACGGCGCATACCGAGGAGCAGCCGACCTTGTCAACGCTCTGAATCATCGGTGGAACCATCAATCCGAGCGCCGCGCGCGTAACATTTGCGTACCGACTGACGCGATGTCGACCCTGATCGAAGAACTTCAGCCAGGGGATGTAGTTCTCGTGATGGGCGCCGGGCCAATTGACCGCCTCGCGCATGAACTCACCGCCAAGCTGCGAGATCGCTGACATTCCAGGCAACCGAAACAGCCCGATCAGTTCACCGGACACGCAAGTCGTTCCAGACCCCAGCTGCGCGCTTTCTCGGGATTGCACCGGCGTACAACAAGCAGGTGCGTCGTTCTATGACGGCACCCAAAGGGTTCTAGTATTGCCACGGATCGCACAAACCGATGACGCAAAGTGATGTCACTCGTACCGCCCTGCACGGTGAGACCCGACTTCCGGTAGACACGGATGTGCAACTTGCGCCGTACACCACTCTGAAGATCGGCGGTCCGGCAGATTACTTCGTCAGGGCCCCGGACGGTGCGTCTTTGGATCGCATCCTCACTGCGTGTGAAACGCTCGGGGTCCCTGTCCTTGTTCTTGGTGGTGGAAGCAATATTGTTGTTTCGGATCGCGGTTTCAGAGGACTTGCAATCAAGGTTGAGACACCAACGTCTCTCAGGAACCGGGGATCCATTGTCCACGAGGACGCACACGGTGCAGTGATCCAAGTTGAACCCGGTTGCCAAACGGCCGGGATCGCACGTTGGACCGCACAAGCCGGATGGTCGGGTTTGGATTGGGCATGTGGAATACCCGGAACCATCGGTGGCGCGATAGCGGGTAACGCCGGCGCATATGACGGCGACATGAAGGGAGTGGTCAAGACTGTCACCTTTTGGTCACCAAGTCGTCCCGGAAGCGACTCGCTCCCATCACGTGTCTACACCGTTTCAGGAGACGAAATGGCGTTCGGCTACCGTACAAGTCGACTCAAGACCCCAGGCAGCGGAGTCGTGCTCGGAGCCCAACTTCGCCTCGGGCGAGCAACTCCCACCGAACTCCAAGAACGGATTGATCGCTTTGAGACGAGCCGCAGATCTCGGCAACCAACCGAACGGAGCTGCGGGTCCGTCTTCAGGAATCCATCGGGCTTGTATGCGGGCCAGCTGGTCGAGCAGGCTGGGCTCAAAGGGCACCGGATCGGCGACGCCCAAATCAGCTCACTGCACGGTAATTACATCGTGAATCGCGGTACTGCCACCGCACACGATATATATGCGCTCATGGCAGTCGTTCGAAATCGGGTGCTCCTTGATACCGGGGTCTCGCTGGAAACCGAAGTACTCCTTGTGGGTGATTGGTCCACAGATCAGACATCTGTGCGCGATGACAGCGCAAGTGCAAGTCCCGAAGGCGCTTACCAAGACGCGCGAACACGACCCGACGTAGCGACGACCGGGGGAAGTGAACCGAATGGTTGACCGGTACTGGAGTTCAGTTTCCCGGAGACAGGTGTCGACGGGATTGGACGTCACGCGGTTTAGCCCCCGTTCCCGCACGCGCACTGCTGAACCGATCGTCATCGATCAGAGCGCCATCCATCGGTCCATTGCATCCATCCTGGCCCTACTGGTCTTGGGTGCGATTCTCGCGTGCCTGAATGCGCCGTATTTCCAGGTAGAGCACGTTGTGCTCCTTCGCATCGGCGAAATCGAACGCGTTCCGCTGACCACAATTACGTCAGTCGCGTCGGTTGTAGGCCAGAACATCTTCCAAGTGTCAACAATAGATGTGGCGCGTCAAGTCGCACAACTCCCAGGCGTACGACGTGCCCGCGTCCTGACACACCTCCCCGGAACAGTCGAAATCGAAGTTGAGGAACGAACGCCGGTCGCAATCTGGCGCACGACAAGTGGTGACGTGATGGTCGACGACCAAGGTGTAGTTATCGCTGAAGCAGCCGCCCCCACAGCTAATGGTGCGGGATCTGACCTGGTGGTAATCGTGGATTCAACTGGCACCCAAGTTCTGGCGGGCGACAGCATCCCTGCACGCATCGTACTCGCGGCGCGAGAATTGATCCCTGCCCTAGGCTCGATGGGCATGCGTATCCAACAGGTTGAGTATTCGACGGCCGGGCTCGTGGTGTACATCGACCAAGGCGTGCCGATCATCCTTGGTGACACCGAAAACCTGAACGCGAAGATCGGACAACTCATTGCGTTGCGCGACTATTCTCGGGACCAGAACATCCAGTTCAACCTGCTTGACATACGTTCTCCGGGTAGGCCCGCCTACCGTGCAGCCCAACCGTCGCCTACCGTCCCAGTCAAGTCGACCCCGACGCCGATGCCACGGCGGTGATCCGAGCTTCCACCGCGCGACTGCCCTTCCCTCCCGATTTCCAAGTTATGTCGACTATAATCCGCGTCTATCCTGACGCAACGACTCGACGAGTGACGCCAGAAATCGCCGTCTGAAGACCGATCGACGCCCTGAGAACCGCGCGACTCGACTTCTGGAGAGAATGCGCCATTCGGCCGTCTCGAACCGTTATGCAGGTGACGTGGCGTGAAGCCAGTCCGGAGGAACCGTGGCGCGCGAGCAATATGTCGCCGGAATTGATGTTGGGTCTACAAAGACTGTGGTTACCATCGCCGAATTGAAGGCCGATGGGAAGTTGCAACTGCGCGGAGCCGGCATGAGCCCGTCCAAGGGACTTCGCAAGGGCATCGTCATTAGCCTCGAGGACACTGCCCAATCCATTGCGTCTGCGATGAACCAGGCACAGATAGTCTCTGGCGTGACCGTGACCTCTGCGTGTGTCAGCATCTCCGGCGAACACATCACGAGCGAGAACAGCCGGGGAGGCACCACTCTCCCAAGTCACACCCACGACGTGAATGAAGGCGATGTCGTAAAAGCTCTCGATGCTGCAAGAGCAGCGCCGGGTGAGGCGAGTCGCGAGATTGTGC
>CAMDTO010000236.1 GCA_945907765.1 Thermoflexus hugenholtzii JAD2
TATCTCGCATGGGCGTGCGCATCGTCCCGCCGATCCCGGCCTTCTACCTGAAACCGCACACTGTTGAAGAGGCGATGCGCCAACTCGTGCCCCGGATCCTCGCCGTGCACGGCATTCCGGAGGCGCGTGACGAACCGTCGGCCTACGTCCCGGCTTCCCCCAGTAGTGCTCCCTGATGGCCAGGTCCACAGGTGCATCCCCAGCGAAGCCGTCCGGGGCTTGCGGACATCACCGTGTCGGGAACTTGGGGACGCGCGACGCAAAGGTTGCGTAGGGAGGTGACCGCCACCGCATCGCAACTATCGGCATCTGATGGAGAACCGGGCGCATCTTGGAGAAGGTCGTGACGCTCTCGCGACCATGATGGTGACCCTTGCCAGACACGCCGACCCCTGCGAACGGCAGATCGTGCTGGGCGACATGCAGGAGGGCGTGGTTGCCAGTTGCGCCCCCGGACGTCACGCGGTCTACAAGCCGTTGGGCCACAGACTGCTCATCGGTGATGGGTAGCGAGCGGGCGCGGACCGGCGATGATCGTGGTTTCCACGTCGTCGAGGTTGGTGGAGCCAACCACCGGCAGGATTGGCCCGAAGAGTTCCCGCGTCATCGCATCCGCGTCATCGCATCCGCGTCATCGCATCCGCGTCCGCGGGGGCGTCGAGAACGAGGTGTGGTGCGAACTTCCGGGTCGTCGCATTCCAGGATCGACCTGGCAGCAGCACCGGGTTGTGCGTCTTGTCGCGTTGCCCCGCTTCAACGCACGGCGTGGGCTATCCTGCAACTGCACCGCACGACCGCGAGTGGCGTGTGGAACGGAGAGGGAAGCGACGTGGAACTTGGGATCTCGAGTTACTCCTTTCACCGGCTGGGCAATGGACCGGAGCGCAATGATCCGATCCCCGCAATCGAGTCGATGATTGACCGCACCGCCGCGCTTGGATGCAATGGTTTCGAGGTCCTTGGCGTGCACATGCCGTCGACGGATCGGGTGTACCTCAACGGGTTGAAGCTGCATGCCCTGCACGCCGGGGTCCACTTCCTGTCGGTCTCGGCCCACCATGACTTCGTCAAGACGACCGCCAGCGAACGTCACGAACAGGTCGGCATTGTCAACAAGTACATCGAGGTCGCGGCCCAGGTTGGTGCCCCCGTCGTGCGTGTCTTTGGCGGACGGTGGCGGACAGTGACCGACTTCTCGGAGTACATGGCGCGCCATGGACACGAACCGCCGGTGCCCGGGTACACCGAAGACGACGCTTGGGGCTGGATCTTCGAGTCGTTTGCCGAGTGCTTGAAGACGGCAGAGCGGGAAGGAGTCGTCCTTGCACTGGAGAACCATTGGGGGTTCACGGCAAGCGCTGCCGGGACGTGCCGGATCATCGAGACCCTGAACTCGCCATGGTTGAAGGCGATGATCGACACCGGCAACTTCCTTGAAGGGGACCTGTATGCCGAGATCGAGCAGATGGCGCCACACGCCGTCCTCGTCCAGGCAAAGGCGTACCCGGGTGGTGGGCTGTACTACACGCTTGATCTGGACTATCCGCGCATCCTGGACATCTTCCGCCGGCACGGCTATCGCGGAGCCCTCAGTCTCGAGATGGAGGGCAATGCCCATCCGGACCAAGGTGTTCCCGAGGCCCTGGCCATGCTTCGCGCCGCCATCGCGCACTGAGACTTGAGGGACCGATGACCATACAACTGGGATGCATGAACCGCCCTTGGGGCACGTTCACCTTTGACGATGCCCTTGGCGGGATCGCTGCTGCCGGGTTCTCGAATTTTGGCCTCCTCCTGATGCACGAGGACGCGGTCGTGACCGGTGACACCACACCTGCCCAGGCTGCCGAAGGTTCGGCCCGGGTCCGCTCCCACGGACTTACGGTGCGGATGATCCCCTCGAATGTCCCGTTGGACCGAGGCCACGACGTCGCCATCGCGTACCTCCGGACGATGATCGGACATGCCTTTGCCCTGGACGTCCGCATCCTGCTTGAGATGGGCTCGAGCCATCCCGAGCGGTATGACGACTACTTCTCGGTCATGCATGCCGCCGCCCCGATTGCGGCTGACCATGGGGTCACGATCGCACTCAAGCCACACGGAGGACTGTCGACGACGAGCGATGACTGCCTCCATGCGATCGAGCGGGTTGACCATCCGGCGTACCGCCTGTGCTTCGACCCCGGCAATCTCCTGTATTACGCGGGCGAACGGCCGGAACCGGCCCTCACCAAACTGGTCAAGTACGTCGTGGCAACCTGCCTGAAGGACGAGACCGGGGGGAGCGGCCCCACCCGTGCGGTTGACGTGACGGCTGGTGACGGTGACGTGGATTTCCCGACCATCATCGGGACGCTAAAGGCGCATGGGTTCGCCGGGCCGGCAATTGTCGAGACCCTGGGTCTTGGCACTCTGGAAGAGGTCAACGCCAACGCCTCACGTGCCCACGGATACCTCGCCGGCCTGATTGCCGGCTAGCACGGTGTTCCACGCAAACAGGTCCTGACTGGCATTGGAGAGAGAAATGAGCGAGACACGCACGCTTTCCGTGGGGTTGATCGGCTGCGGCACGATGGGTGGTTCGCATGCGACCCAATTGGTGACCTTGCCTGAGGTTCGTCTGGCCGTGGCCTGCGACCTGGATATCTCCCGTGCCGAAGCGGTGGCTACCCAAGCTGCCACCAAGGGGCAGACCGTCCGGGTGACGACGGACGTGGCGACGGTCCTCGCGGACCCAACCATCGACGGGGTCATCGTGGCAACCCCGAACTTCACCCACAAGGACGTCGTCCTTGCTGCCCTCGCCGCTGGCAAGGACGTCTTCTGCGAGAAGCCGATGGCGCTGACCCTTGCCGACTGCGACGTGATGATCGCCCGCGCCCACGAACTCGGACGCAAGTTGATGGTTGGTCAGGTCCTTCGCCTGATCACCGTGTTTGCGACCGTCCGCCGTCTCGTCAGTGAAGGGACCGTGGGCAAGCCGTTTGCCGTGCGGATCCTGCGATGTGCACGCCGTGGCGTGGAGGGTCCGTGGGCGGCCACCTGGCGTTCCAAGCGCGCCAATACTGGTGGCCTCCTGCACGAGGTCAACGTGCACGAGTTCGACTTCATGCGGTCAATCTTCGGCGAAGTCGCCGAGGTCACCGCCATGGCTGCCAACTTCACCCGGCCGGAATATGACTACGAGGACCACGTTGTGGTGACCGTCCGGTTCCGGAACGGTGGGCTGGGAGTGCTCGAATCGTCGGTGGCGACGGTCATCGGTGCGACCGAGGGCCTGGTCACGGGTGATCGTGGAAGCATCTTCTATGACTGGGCGCGCAATCATGTCTCGTACCGTCTCGTTGACGGGACGGAAGTGGAGGTGCCGGTCGAACGTGACGCCGGCCGATCAGTCCAGAGCGAACTGAGCAGCTTTGCCAAATGGATCCTGCACGACGAGGCGCCGGTGGTGACATCCGAGGATGGACGCCGGGCCGTCCAACTTGCCGAGGCAGCATACGAATCAATAGCGACCGGACGGACTGTTCACCTGCACTGACCACGACTGCGTGGCGAACACCCCCCTGCGGTCTCCTGGCGGACGGGGAGTGTTCGCGCATGCACACGTCAGTCCCCCTGGAGGTCGCGTCCCATCCGCCACATGCCGGCCGTGAGGCCTCCGTCCACCGGCAAGACCACACCCGTGATGAAACTGGCGTCGTCCGATGCGAGGAAGGTGATCGCGGCCGCAATGTCGTCTGCTTGCCCGACCCGGCCGATCGGGTACCAGGGCGTTAGTCGGTCGAAGATGTCCGGCGTCCGTTGCAGCCGTCGTGTCCACGCCGGCGTCTGGACCGTTCCCGGACAGACGACGTTCGCACGGATCCCGTACTGGCCATACCGCACCGCCAGGTTCTTGGCGAAGTTGATTACCCCGGCCTTGGCCGCGCTGTAGGCGTCATCACCGATGCCCATCAGGCCATTGACCGTCGAGACGCAGACGATCGATCCCCGCCCGGCCTCGATCATCCCCGGCAGGATTGCC
>CAMDTO010000237.1 GCA_945907765.1 Thermoflexus hugenholtzii JAD2
CACATTGCAACGTGGGCAATCCAGGTTCCATCCGGTGACGCGAGAAGGCCCGTCAAACGTTTGCTCCGGGCGAGCTCGATAAGCGACTCATCGCGGGTGTCGTATGCCCAATATGAAGGATCATCCGGTTCGGCGCGTCGTCCGGACAGAAGAAGACGGACGTTGCCGGGGTCATCCGGTGCCGGGATCCAGGCTTGGACCGAACCATTGATCGGGAGACGAACCTTTCGCCCGTCTTCACCGTCAGCGCGCGCAAGCATGATCTGGGTCAAGCCGAAGGCAGAGTTGGACCAACCAGACGACCCGGCACCGGTTGACGGACCACCAGGGGAACCGACCCCGCTGGCGGTGTACGCGACTGCGGTCGCGTCGCTCGAAAACACCGGGGTGGTGGTGGTTGGAAGGGACCACTCCCGCCCGGTAGCAAGGTGCGTGACGGCGGTGTCGCGTCGCTGGACCCGCGGCGTGACCAGGAGGCGGGAGCCGCCAAGCAGGTAACCCCAATCGGGGCGCTCGCGTCGTGGCTCAACCTCTTGAGGCCCGATGACGAACATTCCGCCCTGACCCGGTGCCGGTTGGTCGTAGAAAATGATGCGATCGTTGTCGTCGGCAAAGAAGGGTTGGGTAACGCCCGTAGCGGCCAACCTGGTAATTCGGTTCGCGTTTGACTGGATTGAGGCACTCACCTGTGAGGGCGGGGTCGCGTCTTCGGCAGCTGGCGCGAGGGCGACCGTGGTTGCCGGTTCCTCACGGTTCACTGGTGGCGCGGTCGTTGACGGCGATCCGCTGCCCGCCGCGGCCGCTGGGCGAGTGCCTCGGATCGGATCGTCCGTGCATCCCACCGTGGTCGCGGCCATCCCGGCAATGCCCACCAGAACCGCCCGCCTCGACGTTGTTGGGTCCGCCCGCCGCGAACCGACGTCTGGCATCACCCGATGAGGGAGCTTCCCGAGAATGCGTCGTCGCCCGCGGGGGCCGTCAATTGCGCTGCCTTCAGCGCCATGCGAGGATGGATCAGCACAGGGTCCAACGCGACACATCTTTTCAGTCTCGACCTTGGTCAGCAACTAGCGGGGTCAGGCCCAAACTCGCCTGATGGATACGAAACGTTCGTGATGGAGTGCTTGGTCGCACGTCAATTCTCAACAGATTGTAGTCTGGACACGTTTCGGCCCAGGGAAGCTTGACGGATTATGCGAGTTCACTGTTCGTCTCCGAATATGCGGTCTACTGGCCGTGCCATGATAATTACCGATCAATTCTTGACAGACTTCTGGAGACATCGTCGTCAGGCTGGATTTCAAGATGATCCTTCGAGGAAGCCATGACCGACCCACACCCGCTTGTGCTTCTCCCTTCAGTTGAGGGTCCCGATTTGCCTGTCGCATCATTGAGGGCCATTCTTCCGGCATGGCACCCCGAACGGGATCGCCCGGTAGCATTGTCAGGTGGCTATTCTCATGGCGTCTACGCGCTTGGAGGCAGCCATGTTCTCCGGTTCGCGATTCCGGAACGCGCCGAACGATTAAGGCACGAATCGGTCATCTTGAATGACCTTGGCGCCCGACCGGGCCTTGTTGACATCGCGGATCGGTTGCCCAGGGTTGTTGCGTCATTTGACGGTGCAATGTCGACGAATGACAGTCTCTCTTCGAGGTGGCGGGGGTGGCATGGCCTGATCATCAACCGCTTTCAGGGGTCGAACGCGTTCCGCGCGTGGCTCGGTGCGAGCGAAGCCACACGTGTGCGGTGGGTCCACGAGGCCGTACGGATCCTTCGAACAGTGCATGGCTTTAGGGACGGTACGCCCTCCGGGCCAGTTCCATCATCGCCTGCGCTACGGTACACCTGTGGGTGGTACGGAACCCGCATGGAAGGAGTAGGGAGCGATTGGTGTGAATGCCACCGCCTGTATTTGTCCAAGCTACGCGACCTACTCGTAGCGGGCGGAACGGTCAGTCATCGCAATCTCCTGGAAGCTTCGCTCGCTGCGTGTTGGGCGCGTCTGGATGCGTTGACCACGGTTTGGGGTCCGCGCACCGGCCATGGCGACTTCCATCTCCACAACATCATCGTCAGTGGCACCGCAGTGACGGGTGTGATCGACTGGGAGTGGGGTGGCTTGACCGAACCTGATGCAGACTTGGCTCACCTGCTGCGCTGGTCACTGTTCCCCGGACATCCGGCCGATGAGGATCTTGAGGACCGGGTATCGGCGGTTGACTTCGCCGGGGTTCCATCGGCCATCTGGAACGCATACCCGGAGGTTGCCACAATCAATGGGCTTGAGGACCGTCTTTTCGTCTACCTTGCGGAACATGACCTGCACCAACTGTCGCAGTACCCGGAATCGACGCAGGCCATTGCCAGGCTCGAGGCATGGCTCGCTGGTGCCCACCTCACACTAACCCCGAGGAACTAGTGGGAAAAGTGTCGGCCCGGTCACTATCCCGAGGGATGTGACCGGGCCGAAGGGTGAGCCAAGACAGACCTATGGTCCTAGGAGACTGTCTTGATCTTGTGCAGCATCAGTGGAAACGTGGTGTGCCAATAGGCGCCGTTCACGTAACTGTTGAGCACGGTTGGCCAGTTCGTCCAGCGCAACGTGTTCATCGGGATCCAGTGATAGAACTGCCACACAGGGATTGTCGGAAGCTCCTTCAGCCAGATGGCCATTGCATCGTGGAAGAGGTCGAGCAGCCTCGGGTCACCCATCGGGACGTTGTTCATGGTCTCAATGACCTTGTCGAACTCCTTGTTCGACCAGCGGCTCCACTGGTTGCCTCCTCCTCCCGAGGTGTTCCCTTGAGGCTTGGAATTGACCGATGAGTACAGGTAAAGGGTGTAGTACGGGTCGGCAATCGATGCCCCGTGGCCGAATAGCCATGCACCGCCGAACTTGCCACTGATTGCCTGGGCTGTCCAATCGGGTGGCTGGCTGTACGCGGACTCGAAGCCGGCCTTGCGGAGTTGCTCGGCGAGGATTGGACCCGATGTTGCCCAGATGCTGAAGCCGAGAATGTCGATGACAATCCTCTTGCCACCCTTGGCCCAGAAACCCGCACCGTCCTTGGCGTAGCCCTTGGCCTTCATGCGCTTGTCGACCTCACCCAAGTCGAACTTGTTGGTCGGATACTTCTGGAGGAGGTCCTTGATGCTACCGAAGAACGGGAGGAGCGCCGGGTAGGCCGGGTACGGAATTTCCGTTGGAATGCCTGCACCCTCGTACCCGACTTCGATGACCTGTTGGCGATCGAGGGCGTAGCTCAGCGCCCAGCGGATTTCCGGGTCGTTCCACGGTTCCAATTCGGTGTTGACCCACAGGCTCTTCGGCCACCAGTCAATGTAGCCGTATGGCGGACGGTTGAAGCTGTGGCTGATGATCTGCTTATTCTGCTCAATCAAGGGCTTGATGATCTGCGGCAGCAGCGTGAACCCGAGGTCCCCGTCGTTCGAAGCCATGAGTTGGGCCAGGCGGTTGTCATCCGAGTACGGCACAAAGACGATGCGCTGAACATCGGGGAGGTTTCCGGCGGCCGACCAGCCTCCAAAGTCGACGTCCTTCCCCCACCAGTCGTCCCGGCGATCCATGAACTTCTGGGTCTCGCTCCAGAGGACAATCTTGTATGGTCCGGTTCCGCAGGGCCATCCCTTTGCAACGTCGAACCACAGGAACTCTGTCGGGTCCTGACCCTCGAAGATGTGCTTGGGAAGCAGTTTGACGCCGTTGTCGAACTTGAACGCTAGATACTCGAAGAGGAACCGTGGGTTCGGAGTGGTAAACGCAAAGTTGACGGTAAGGTCATCGGACGCGGATACCGATTTCAAATACTTCTGCATGTCGGCGCCATACGACAGCTTCAAGTTTGTCATGAGAAGGTTGAAGGTGAACTCAACATCCTTGGCGGTGAATGGTGTGCCGTCCCCCCACTTCGCGCCACTGCGGATGTTCACCGTGAGGCTGGAGAAGTCTTCGGAGTAGGAGTAGCCGGTTGCCAGCCACGGGATCATTTCATCGCCGAACGC
>CAMDTO010000238.1 GCA_945907765.1 Thermoflexus hugenholtzii JAD2
TCTGGAGGAGGAGGCGCATGGGGAGGTTCCCGGCCACGATCCGGCGGTTGAGGTTCACCATCGCCAGCTTGATCAGGTCGGCAGCACTGCCCTGGATCACCGAGTTGATCGCCAGTCGTTCCCCGAGGCCCCGGGTGTTCCCATTGGCGCTGTGGATCTCCGGGATGTTGCGCCGGCGACCAAGGATCGTGGTCACATACCCATGGTCGGTAGCCTGCCGGATGCACGCCTGGAGGAAGCGGTCGATGCCGGGAAAGCGTCGCTTGTAGTCGGAGATCAGGGCAAGGGCGCCGTCGTAGTTCAGGTCACCGACCCGGCGCGCCAGTCCCCACGCCGAGATGCCGTAGATGATCCCGAAATTGATGGTCTTGGCCTGGTTGCGCTGATCCCGCGAGACGTCCTCGGCGCGCCCGCCGAAGACCTGGGCAGCGACGGCGGCGTGGATGTCCAATCCCCGATGGAATGCGTCGAGAAGGCCGGCATCCTCCGAAAGATGGGCTAGCACTCGCAACTCGATCTGCGAATAGTCGGCACACAGGAGCACGTGGCCCGGAGGCGCGTGGAATGCCTTGCGGACCTGGCGACCCTCCTCGCTCCGCACCGGGATGTTCTGCAAGTTCGGCGAATCCGACGCGAGGCGGCCGGTGGCGGCCCCGGACTGCCGGTACGTCGTGTGGATTCGTCCGTCGGCCGGGTCGATGGCATCGCGCAGGGCGTCCAGATAGGTCGAGATCAGCTTCTGCAACTTGCGGTACTCAAGGACCATCCCCGGGACCATCGTGTGCGGCTCCGCCGGGTCTTCCTGCTCGACCAACTTATCAAGCACTTCGCTATCGGTACTGCGGCTTCCCGTGCTGGTCTTGCGGGCACCACGTCCACCCACGGATAGCCCCAACTTGTCAAACAGGACATCGCCGAGCTGTTTCGGACTATCCAGCCCGAATGGCGCACCGACCGCGGTGAAGATGGCATCCCGGATGACGTTGACCCGCGCAACCAGTTCCGCGGCCTGGCCGGACAATTCGTCGGCATCGCACAGGATCCCGGCCTCCTCCATCGAGGCAAGGACGGCGGTCAGCGGGCCCTCGACGTCGCGCATGACGTCGGCCATGCCCGCCCGCCCGATCTTGGGCCGCAGCACGTTCGCCAGTCGCAGGGTGATGTCGGCATCCTCGGCGGCGTAGCCCGTCACCTTCGCAAGCGCCACCTGATCCATTGACGTCGGTCGGGGCGCGATCACGCTGGGCACCGGAGCCAGACCCGAGATGTCCAGGGTTGCCTGACGCACCTTCCGGGGCTTCGCCGCCTCGGTATCGATCAAGTCGGAGAGAGGCACTGGCCGGTAGTTGAGCCACCGCAGGGCCATGTCATCCATCTTGTAGGAGCCGCGCGTCCCGGCATCCAGGAACTGCCCGGCAAGCATCGTGTCAAAGGCAATACCCGCCAGGCGCACGCCACACCGCAGCAGCACGGCTGCATCGAACTTGATGTGGTGTCCACATTTCGGCACCGACTGGTCCTCAAGGACCGGCTTGAGCAACGCAAGGGCGGTCGCCTCATCGAGATGCGCCCCGGGTTCGGGAGACCGGACAGGCACGTAGATGGCGTGCCCCTCGCGCCAGGCGACGCAGATGCCCACCAGCCGGTCGGTACGCAAGAGCCCGGTCGTCTCGGTATCCACGGCCAGCAGGGGGGAGGCCCGCATGGACACGAGTGCCGCCTCGAGTCCGGCGACGGTGGTCACGCACTCGTAGGTCGCGCCCGCAGTTTCGATGGTCGTGGGTTCCCCAGCCGGAACCTCAGGCGCCCCATCCCCCTGCGCATCCGGGTGCACGGCCCCCACCCCCTGCCCCGCCCCCACAGGGAGAGCGGAGGCTGGCCAAGCACCGCCTTCGGCCGGAGGCGCGCTCCCCAACGACTTCGCGAGGCGGTGCACCTCCTGCTGGAACCGGTTGAACCCGAGTTCCTTGAAGAGCGGGATCACCCGGTCGAGGTCGGGCGGGCTGACCGCCGCGGCGTCCATGGTGAACTCGAATTCCCCATCCCGCTTGAGCGTGACCAGGAACTTCGAAAGGTCACGCTGGGACGTGAACTCGCCGAGTTCCATCGGGGCCGCGAAGGCTTCCAGATTCTCCCGTCGCTTCCCCTTGACCCTCTCGATGTTGGCGTAGATGCCTTCAAGCGTGCCGTATTCCTGAAGCAGTTGCGCGGCGGTCTTCGGCCCGATCCCGTTCGCACCCGGGATGTTGTCTGAGGTGTCACCCGTCAGCGTCAGCAGGTCGATCACCTGGTCGGGCCGGACCCCCTTCGCGTCTAGGAGCGTCTCCGCGGTCTGGAACGTGTCGTTCTGGGGATCGAACATCCGCACACGGTCGCCGAGGAGCTGTTCCAGGTCCTTGTCGCGCGAGACGATGCAGACGCCGACGTGCGAGAGCGCGGGGTCGTCCAGGACGCGCTGCACGATCGTGGCGATGACGTCGTCGGCCTCAAGACCAGGCTTGCCGATGACCGGGATGCCAAGGGCGGCAACCGACTCGAGGACGCGCGGGATCTGCGCCTTGAGGTCTGGAGGGGTCGGAGACCGTGTGGCCTTGTAGGCCGGATAGACGGTGTCCCGGAAGGTATCCCCGGGCATGTCGACGATCATCGCCAGGTAGTGGGGCTTCGAGTGGAAAATCAGCTTGAAGAGGGTGGCAAGCACCCCGAATACCGCCTGGGTCGGTTCGCCGGTGACCGGACTGGTCATGGGCGTGCGCATCGCGAAGAATGCGCGGAAGATCTGGGCGTACCCGTCAACCAGGTAGAGGGTCTCGGTGGTGGCCGGCTTCTTGGTGAGGTTCGCGCTCATCTCTATCCCATCATGGGTATCGTGCAGGCGGGGGTGACGGGGTGACGGGGTGACTGCCGGGCCGCACCGCACCTCCCCCGTTGAGGCCCGCTGCATCTCCAAACGAACGTCGGACGCCCGACCATCGGCGCAAACCTGCCGTCGATCGTGACGCGGGCGACGGACCACGATGCGGGGCGACTACTCCTCGACGCGGACGCCCCGGTTCCAGCGCGCCAGGACCGGTGCCTGTGACGCCGTCGCGCCAGCCGACTGGGCCGCGCTCAGGGCAACGTCATCGTAGCGCTGCGCGTACTGCTCAGCCCGTTGCAGCACATCCGCAAGCGGGCCACCCGGCAGGCGCACCAGCATCAGCGCACCCCGCTGGCGCGGATCTCCCGCCCAGATGGTCGTCGGGCCGAGCTGCACCGGCGGGACCGGCTTGGGCTTGCGGGCACGCGGGGCGCGGGGAGGCAGGGACCCATCGTCCTGTCCGCCACTGACTGGCCCGACCGTGGCGCCCGGCTGGTCCACGCCATCGGGGACCGGGCGCGCCGCCCGAAGGGGCCGTCGCGGTGCCGATCCATCAGCCCTCTTGGTGGTCGAACCGGCCGGCCGGCCACGCTTGCGGTTCCACCGCTCGGCTGCGAACCGCTCGACGTCACCGAGCCGGTAGCCGTAGATCGGCACATCCGGCGGGCCGAGTTGCAGGGCGGCTACCCATCCGAAACGGCGCCACTTCTGGACGAGGCTGACACTGCAGTCAAGCCGACGCGCCACCTGCGCCACCGACATGAGACGATCGGGATCTTCGCCCGGGGCGAGGGTGACCGCATCGCCGTCCACCCCCTGGACGGCATCCCCGATCATCCCGTCATCGGCGATGGATACCGGTGCCACCTTTGGTGAATCACGTCGAGCCACGGTACAGCCCCTCTCCGTTTCAGTGCGTCGGAAACAGTGTAGCGCGTGTACGGTTGCGTGCGTCCAGCAGCGAGCGTGACCTTTCAGTGATTGCGACTGGTGGCAGCACTCGAAAAGGTGCTACCGGCTGCCAAGAATCTCAGGGAAGACCGCACACACCACT
>CAMDTO010000239.1 GCA_945907765.1 Thermoflexus hugenholtzii JAD2
TCCCCCGCATGTCCTGCTGATCGGAGGTGTGGCGTTGGCATCCTTCAGTGCCATCGTGGGGATTTCACAGGTCGTCAGCCGGACCGCGGGCGGGGCGTCGTGGCACGCGTTGTCCACCGGATGGACACCGGCCACCACGGCGCTGTTCAGTGCCGGAGGCCTGTTCATTGCCGTGGGAGGCGCAGCCCTCGCCGAGTATGACTTTGACGTCGCGCGGGTGCCGGTTTCGTATCACCCGCCGCTGCTGACCGCCCTGACCGCGTTCGGCCTGGTGCTGACAGCGCGTGCGGGACGGCGCGTCGGTGGAGCAACGCTGACGGCGGCGACGTTCACCATCCTCCGGGTGCTGCTCGACTGGATCCAGCAGGGGCTCTCGATGCCTCGGCCCGAGGTGCCACTTGTCTTGATTGCGGCCCCGGTGATTGACGTGGTGCTGATCCTCGGCGCAACCGGCCAAAGGCGCAGCATCGGGCCAGTCGGGATGGTTGCCGGAGCCGGGGCGCTCTACGCGGTCACGCTGATGCTTGTGCAGTGGCCCTACACCACGGCCCTCGCCGGCAGTGTCTGGTCACTCCCAGTACTCGCACGCGCCGCCCTCCCAACGCTTGCCACCGGAGCCTTTGGCGCGGTGGCCGGCTGGATCGTCGGTTCGCACATCGGCGGACAGCCGGCACGCGGTGGCATTCAGGGCAGTGTGAAGGTTTCCCGTTCGCGGTGGCCCGAGTTCATCCTGGCCGCCGCCTCGATAGGCCTTGCCGGCACCGCCATCGCCCCGGCCGTCCGGAACAACGGTGCACCTCGCCTAATTTGGGGCACCGAAGCCAACAGCCTGGTCGATGCACCTGTCGTGGGCCAACTCGAACTGCGTCCGGCGTCGCCAGTTGTGGGTGAACCGGTGACGATGCGGGTGCTATTCACCGATGCCACAGTGCTGCAGACGGTTGGCCGGTCCCCCGCGGTCCCATTTGAGAGCCCCCGGGCTGGAGACGTCGCCCAAGGCGTCATGCAGGCGGCGGGCGCACCCGGCGTCTACGAGGTCACCTTCACGCCACGTGAAGCCGGAAGGCGATGGCTGACCATCTACCTGCCCGGCGAGTTCGGGCGCATCGCAGCATCGTCGGCCTTCACCGTCGGCGGCACGTCTTCGGGTGCACTGGCGCCACCAGCATCGACCCGAAGCATGGTCATGCGCCCCGAACCCGGTCCCGACGAGAACGCCCCGGATTGGCTTGAACCTGTGACCGCTGCCGGCATCGGCCTGGTGCTTGGCGGATCGCTTGCCGTCACTGCTTGGGTCCTGCGACGCATCGATATTCGCTGAACTGGAACCCGCCACGGGTTGCCCAGGCAACCACAGCCGCACAGGTTCTCGGCCTGGGGTCCACCGGCTTTGCCCGCCGGTTGGAGACACTCCGACGAACGGATGTCCGGTCATCGGGATTCCGCGTCTGGTCCGCAGCGATCCCTGCCCGCATGGGTGGGGCACTGCGACACATCGATGCTTGCTTGACGGACCTGCGCGGGGTCGATCACTACCAGCGCAACGGACGCCGGCCGCGCCGGCCACGCCGGCCACGCCGCGGCCGGATGCGGCAACGCGGCTACCCGCGGCGTGAGTCGGGCCGATTCGCCGGGCGTTCTTCCTACAAGCGGGGGCACAAAAACGTGAACCCGGGGATCACGAACCCACCGGCCCGTTCGAGGCATCGGGTTGGTCCCGGGAGATCGGCACGATGGGACGGGCAGCCAGGCGACGACACACCGATCCTGAGACTGATCCCTCCAGCACGTCCAGTTCGACGAACGCCCCGACGGCACCCTCGATCGGATCTGACGTCGAGACGCCAGAGGTGCGGGCGGGCGCGAGACCGAAGGCGCTGCGGATCGTTCCGGCATCCATCCCGCTCCCCGGTGACGCTGGTGCAACGACGACGGAGACAGGGCGTGCCCGCGCGCTCCGCATCGTGACCGGGAAACAAGAGACCACCCCCGCGCTCCGAAAGCCCTCGTCACCATCACCTACCCCTGTCGGCAGGGAAACGCCATCGGTGGTGACGCAACCAGTGCCGTGGGTGCGCCTGGACATCCCGTCTTATGTGACACGACAGGTGCTCGCCTCACCGGACCAGGCCACTCTCGCCACCCAACCGAATGTCCTCATCAACGCTGACTGCCTGGACGCGCTTCGCCACATTCCGTCAAACTCGATCGACCTGATCTTCGCCGACCCGCCCTACAACCTCCAGTTGCGCGCAACGGACTTGCGGCGCCCGAACGAAACCGCGGTCGACGGGGTCTTCGACGCGTGGGATGCCTTCGCCAGCTTCGAGGACTACGACCGCTTCACGGAAAAATGGGTGCAGGAATGCCGCAGGATCCTTTCACCACAGGGAAGCCTGTGGGTGATCGGGTCGTATCACAATATCTTCCGGGTCGGGACACGGCTGCAAGACGCAGGGTTCTGGTTGCTGAACGACGTCGTCTGGATCAAGGCGAACCCGATGCCCCACTTCCGCGGGGTGCGCTTCACCAATGCCCACGAGACCCTGATCTGGGCCAAGAAGAGTGAGACCGCGACGAGAACCACGTTCAACTACCGGGCGATGAAGGAGTTGAACGGGGGCAAGCAGATGCGATCGGACTGGTACATGCCAATCTGCGGTGGTCGCGAACGGTTGCGCGATGCATCCGGCCGGAAGGTCCACAGTACCCAGAAGCCGGCGTCACTCCTTGAGAGGATTGTCCTGGCGACAAGCCGGCCGGGAGACCTCGTGCTCGATCCGTTCGCCGGCACCGGCACGACCGGCCTCGTTGCCCAACGGCTCGGGCGCCGGTGGATGATGATCGAACGCGACCCTGGCTACTGCGATGCCATCGAGGGAAGGCTCGTCGTGCCGTCCGCTGCTCCAGTCACGAACGTCCCGACTGACGAGACACGCCACAACGCGGACAACGCGTAGACATCTCGTGCCCGTCTACTCAAGCGAAGAGTTTGTGGATCAGTTTGGGCGGGGCAGGGGCGGCTCAGGCGCATTGCCGATCGCGGGGCCACCCAGCCCAATCCCGCCCAGGACCGCATCGAGGGCTCGCGCAAGGTCCCGCGTCGCGTATGACGCCCGTTCCTGACCGGTCCACACCGGACGCAGGTAGTAGTCGATCAGTCCGGTCAACTGATCCCAGGATTCGTGCAGTGGCCGGACAGCAATGACCTGTTGCGCCGCCTGGATGGCAGCGGCACGGTTCCTTGTGGCAGCGGCACCGGTCATGAAGCGTGGTTCGGAACCACGGATGATTGGCGAAGCAATCCCGGTCCGCAGTGCCCTCTGGTCACCGTCCGGCCCGGCAAGGTAGCGCGCAAGGTCCCACGCCTGATCGACGTTTGCCGTCGAGGCGCCAATCGAGATGAACGACCAGTCGGCGTACGTCGCAGCCTGCCTTGATGACGGAAGCGGGTACACGTCCCAATCGAACCCGAGGTTCCTGGTCGACAGGAGGGGTAGCGTGTGCTGGTACCAGATCCACATGGCAATCTGGCCCCCGTCAAAGGTGTACGCCTGCCCGTTGGGGTTCTGCTGCTCATTTGGAGCGACCCCGTACCGCCACACGAGGTCAGACGCCCATTGCAGGGCTTCATGCACCCCCGCCTCGGCATAGCGCGACCGCGAAACTTCCCGGGTGAACTCCGCTGCCCCATTCTGCCGGATCAGTGAAGCCCAGAATGGCCTCCCGGTCACCAACGTGCCGAACTGGCGGTAACCCCCGCCAGACCCACGCTGCGTCAACTGGCTCGCCTTTTCCAGAAAGTGGCCCCACGTCCAATCAGGACTTCCCCACGTCGCCGGAGGAAGCGATAGCCCGGAAAACGCCGATTTATTGACATACAGGACCAACTGGCGCGCC
>CAMDTO010000240.1 GCA_945907765.1 Thermoflexus hugenholtzii JAD2
AAACAGTACCCCGAAGCCGATGGCCATGACCTGCGAACCGACCTTCGGATTGGTCCCGCGACGGAGTGCAGGCAAGTCCGTGATTCCTCGCAGCCTGACAACGGCCACATCAGTCCAATCGTCAGCCCCGATCACTTCGACCTCAACCACACGTCCGTCAAAAAGACGGGCGACCAGGGCTTCCCGATCGACCGAACCCACGACGTGGTTGTTGGTCAGGACCACAGCCCCGTCGGCATCAACATCCACCACAACCCCCGTACCCCGACCCGTCCTACGATCGGTCAGTTCCACGATTCCCGGACGGACCTTTTCACGGACTGACTGCCACGCAGAGACCTGATCATCCGGAAGATCCGAAAGTGACCGGACTGGTGCGGCGATAGCGTCATGCCCATCCTCGGGTTCAAAGGCGCCGGTTGGGAACAATTCCGCCTCGCGGACAACCTCGCCGACACTCATGATGGTGACCTGGCCGGCCCGCGCGAATGGCGTCGACACCTTCCAGTACTGGAAAACACGCTTCTGAGTGCGTAACACCACCACGCGGCCCATTTCCGTGATGGGTGCCGAGGGCAAACCATTCACCGCAAGTGGATCGTCAGCCGAAAGGAATGCCGCCTTGAGGGCGGGGGACGCATCCAACCACCGCAGCCGTTCACGCGCCATCGCCTCGGTGAACGCCGGGTCTCCAGGGAGTGGGCGGACCGCCGGAGGCACCAACCTCTTGGTCTCAAGCCAACCATCGAGGTCTGACATTGCAAGCAGGTCATAGACCGCTGCGGGGGCTGTCCGCGCTTCAACCGGATCCCATTCGAGGAGCGCCTTTTGTGTGACTTGCGCCACGACGCCCGCAAACTCAAACCTACGTGATATCGGGTATCCGAGTCTGTCCGGACCGCCTAGTGCCTTGAAGTCACGCCAGAACGCGATCCCACCATCATTTGTAATCCGGAAACCCAGTGTCCGATCCTCGGTGTCGGTTCCCTGTGTGTAGAAACTCCCATTGAGCGTTTCCCAGTCATCCCAACCATCACGACTGAAGGTCTGGGCCTGAACCGAGCGAGTTTCAACCTGGGTCGTTGGGGTTGGCGCTGAGGCAGATGCATCGAATGGCCAGACCAGTGATGATCCTACCCAGACAACCAGTGCTACGAAAACAGCAATTGACCTGAGATGCAAAGCAGTCGGATCCTTACCCATCACCGGGGACCCGCCACCAGCTACCGGCTGAGCCCGGAACCCAGCACAGGGCGGACGTCCGTTCACGTTGTCTCGCAAGGGTGCGCGCATCAGGGCAACCGTCACGCGTGATCTCAACGACGCCATGTGGTCAATACTAATCCGCGGCGGTCACCTGATGAACGATCTCACGACAGCAGCTCAAAGCGAGTCCCTTCGACCGTGCTAACATGCAGCCGCGTGACCCAGTCAAACCCATCCGAAAACACTGAAGAACGCCCGGTCGACCCACGTGTCACCGAACTCCGCGCTATGAAAGCGCGAGCGCGTCTCGGCGGTGGCGAAGCACGCATCGCCCAGCAGCACGCCCGTGGCAAGCTTACGGCGCGCGAGCGCCTCGACCTTCTCCTCGACCCTGGCTCGTTCGAAGAAACAGACATGCTTGTTACCCATCGCCCGACCGCATTCGGGTTCGAGCATGAATACATCCTTGGTGACGGAGTGGTCACCGGGTGGGGACGCGTGGACGGTCGCACCGTTTTCGTGTTCTCACAGGACTTCACTGTATTCGGCGGTTCGCTGTCCGAAACGTTCGCGGAGAAGATTTGCAAGATCATGGACCTTGCCGTCCGGAGCGGAGCGCCGATCATCGGTCTCAATGACTCGGGCGGCGCACGCATCCAGGAAGGCGTGGCGGCCCTGGGCGGGTACGCCGAGATTTTCTTGCGCAACGTCATGGCTTCGGGTGTGGTTCCGCAAATCTCGGCAATCCTCGGGCCGTGTGCTGGGGGAGCCGTCTACTCGCCAGCGATGACCGACCTTGTTGCAATGGTCGACCGGTCCAGTTACATGTTCGTGACCGGACCGAATATCGTGAAGTCGGTAACCCATGAGGATGTCGACGCCGAAGCACTGGGCGGGGCCGCGGTGCACGCCACGACCAGTGGCGTCGCGCATTTCATCTCGCCCACCGAAGCCGAGTGCCTCCAACTCGTCAGGCAGGTTCTCTCCTACTTGCCATCCAATCACCTCGACGACCCGCCATTTGTGGATACCGGCGATCCGGCTACCCGCGCCGATCCCGAACTTGACACCATTGTTCCGGCCGACCCGGGGCTTCCCTACGACATGAAAGGCGTTCTGGCTAGGGTGTTCGACCGCGGGACAGTGCTCGAAGTCCAGCCACTCTTCGCGCCGAACATCATCGCCGCCTTCGCGAGACTAGGTGGTCGATCTGTCGGGATCGTCGCCCAGCAACCCGCTTCATTGGCAGGTGTCCTTGACATCGACGCCAGCACCAAGGCCGCGCGGTTCGTGCGGTTCTGCGACTGCTTCAACTTGCCGGTGGTGACCTTTGTCGACGTCCCTGGGTTCCTCCCTGGCACGACGCAGGAACACGGAGGCATCATCCGGCACGGGGCAAAACTTCTTTACGCGTATTGCGAAGCAACCGTTCCCAAACTCACGGTGATCACCCGAAAGGCCTATGGTGGCGCCTACGACGTGATGTCTTCGAAGCACGTGCGTGGCGATCTGAATTTCGCCTGGCCTGGTGCAGAGATTGCCGTCATGGGTGCGGAAGGTGCGGTTCCCCTGATCTTTCGAGATCAGCTTTCGTCCGCATCGGACCCGGTTGAGGAACGTGCGCGCCTGGTCGCTGACTACCGCCAACGATTCTCAAATCCATACGCCGCGGCAGCTAGGGGGTTCGTCGACGACGTGATCGAACCGCACGAGACGCGACGCAAACTGATCTCGGGCCTCGATGTCCTGCGCCACAAGCGGTTATCGAACCCACCGAAGAAGCACGGCAACATTCCACTCTGACCCACTCGCCACCATCAAAGGTCTTGGGGTCCGGCTACCGAAACGCATACGCAGATGGGTATCGGGGCTGGTCCGCTGGCATACCTGCCTGCATCCATCCCGGTGTGGTGGGGAAGCACATTTGCGTATGGTGGCACTGGTGTGGGGGTTCACCTAGATCGCAATCGGGAGACAATCCATGTTCCGACGCGTCCTCGTTGCCAATCGCGGCGAAATCGCCGTCCGGATCATCAGAGCCATTCACGAACTCGGTGCCGAGGCGGTCGCAGTCTATTCAGACGCCGACCGCACAGCACGCCACGTACGTATGGCGGACTTCGCCGTCCGACTTGGACCTGCCCAGGCCTCCCTGAGCTACCTTGATGCATCTTTGGTCATAGCCGCCGCCCGTGACACCGGTGCCGAGGCAGTCCACCCTGGCTACGGTTTCCTGTCAGAACGAGGTGCCTTTGCCCAGGCGTGCCTAGATGCCGGACTGACGTTTATCGGACCGTCACCAGCCACTCTCGATGCCACTGGAAACAAGGTGGAAGCGCGACGCCTCGCCAAACTCTCCGGTGCCCGCCTGGTTCCCGGTACCGCTCATCCGGTCGCCACCATTGCGGAGGCCATCGAGGTCGCCACTGACATCGGTTTCCCGCTGCTCATCAAAGCGGCCGCCGGAGGCGGTGGCAAGGGCATGCAGATCGTCGAAACCAACGACGCCTTCGCCTCAACACTTGCAAGTGCCCAGCGAATCGCCCTCGCAGCCTTCGGCGACGGGTCGGTCTACTTGGAGAGACTCATACGACGGCCGAGGCACATCGAGGTTCAGATCTTCGGTGACGGGGCCGGCGACGTCATTGCGATTGG
>CAMDTO010000241.1 GCA_945907765.1 Thermoflexus hugenholtzii JAD2
TAGTCCAGGGGCCAGTCATCGGCAACCCCGTCCAGGGTCTTCACGCGGAAGTCCGACGGGCGGAACCGTGGGATGTGGCCCGTCCAGTGGATGGTGCTTCCCCCGACCGCATTGAACATCAGGGGATCGATCGGGGAATCGGTCACGTCGACGGGGTAATCCTCGGGCAGTTTCCGGACGTTCGGATCGCGGTTGAACGTCGTCTGGCGGAACCGTTCCCAGTCGGCGCGGTGTTGCGGGTACGTTGACGGATCAATCCAGTCGCCTTGTTCCAGGATGACGACCTTCCGTCCGGCTCGCGCCAGGGCCCAGGCTACCGCCGCCCCCGATGCGCCCGCACCAATCACGAGTACGTCGGCTAGATCGGTCATCGTCTCTCCTTATCCGAATCAGGCAGGTTGTCTATGTTCCGTCAAACAAGCGCAAACCGGGGATCTCGACGCGCGTCATGTAGAGGGACGCCGTCGCAACGTCGGTGATCACCAGGGTCCGCCGGTCCGGGCCACCGAACGCGATGTTGGTGACACTTGCGCCCGGGACGGGCACGTGATCGATCTGGCGCCCTTGGGGGTCAAGGATGTCGACGCGCGATCCGTTGTAGTGGGCAATGTAGAGGTTGCCAGACTCGTCGAATGCCATGCCGTCCGGACCCGGCGGATCCTCAAGCATGGCGAAGACGGTCCGGGGCCCAACCGTGCCGTCACGCCTGATCTCGTAGCGGAGGATCCGGTTCGGACGTGTCTCCGCCAGATAGACCGCCGATCCATCCGGCGCGACGGCGACCCCATTGGGGAAGGCCATGCCGGTATCAAGCTGTTCGAGGCGGCCATCTGGAAACACGCGGTAGAACCCCCCGATGGGGTTCTCCAGTGACGAACGCCATGGGTCCGAGAAATACAGGGTGCCGTCGTTTGCAAACACGAGGTCGTTGGCACCGTTGAGCGGATGCTCCTGGTACGACTGGACCCACGCGGACAGGGTGCCTCCGGGCGTGTACTTGAGGACACCGTGCCACTGGTCTCCCTCGTCGGCGATGTAGAGGGTCCCGTCAGGATGAAATGCCAAGCCGGCGGGAATGCCTCCGGTGTTCACCACCTCGGTGACCGTGCCTCCAGGTTCGCAACGGTCAAGGCGGTTGATGCTTGAGGTCAGCCAGTTGACAAACCAGAGGTTGCCGTCCCGGTCGAATGCCGGGCCTTCCGGGGAGTTGAATCCGGTGACGAGTAGTGACGGGGTATCGCGCACGATCCCTCCTTCGTGGGTGAACCGCATCATAGCGCGCAAGGGAGGGCAACGGGACTCGTGGTTGGATCTACCGTACGGGGACGTGCGCACGCCCTGCTGCAAATCCGCTCATACGGTTGGATGACGCGCTTTTGCCTAGGCCGGGGACTCCCATCTTGGGAACGAATCCAATCCTGCCCGCTACGTTGACCTTCTGGTCACTCATGAAGCAGGTCGGCATTTGCTGGGTCCATCCCCCGACCTTCCGTCGTGGATGTCGTGTCCGATGGCGAGGCCATCGAGGTTGGTCGGGCCGCCTGACGCACGTTTCGGCCGATCTTGCTTGAAGATGCGGACTGATTGGCATCCAGTCGGGCAGCTTCACGCCTCATGGACATTCCCGTTGGTGTAGGGTTGCCACTGGATTTGACTAGGTTGCCATCAAAGCGGGTGCTCTTGGTGGCCTGGTGTAGTGGAATGGTGTGGTACCCACCCTATGAGTGGCACTGGGCACGCCTTGTCTACGGGTCGGCCATTGGGATCCGGTCGGTTGGGATCAGCCGGTGCAACCGTTGAGGTTGGATCCCGTTCCCCGGCGCACCGTCTCCGGCTCGATGTCGTCAATCTGGCATGGCCAGTCGTCGTTGAACAGTTATTGGCAACGTCGGTCGGCATCGCCGATGTCGCGATTGCCGGTCGCCTGGGCCCGTCGTCACTGGCCGGAGCTGGTGTCGGACTCCAGATCCTGTCCATCGCGATCAATGGCCTGGGTGCGTTTGCCATCGGCACGACGGTTGCCGTGGCCCAGGCCGTCGGGGCGAGACGCCCTGCGATGGCTGGGAATGCCATGCGCCAGGGGGTGAGCCTCGGAATCCTGTGCAGCGTTGCCGTCGCTCTTCCCGCCTTGCTGTTCACTGGTTCGCTCATCGCATTTGGCGGTGGCACGGGCGAGGTTGCGATTGCCGGTGAGCAATTCCTGAACGTGGCAGTGCTGGGAATTGTGCCCTTGACCGTGCAACTCGCAATTGGCGGGGCGATGCGCGGGGCTGGCGACAGCCGCACACCGATGATTGCCGGTGCGCTGGTGAATGCCGTCAACATCGCTGCTGCGTATGCCCTTGCCTTCGGTGCGTGGGGCGCGCCGAACCTTGGCATCGCAGGCACTGCCTGGGGGGCCAACATCGCCCGCATCGTCGGGCTCGTTTTCCTGTTTGCGGTGCTCTTCCGAAAGGCGGCTCCCGCGGGCATCCGTCTGGGCCGGCTTGCGCCTTCCGGGACCACGGGGTGGCTTCCCGACCTGTCGATGGCCCGGATGTTCGTTCGTCTCAGCCTGCCACCAGTGATCGAGCAGGTGTCGTCCGCGCTGATGCTCCTGCTGTTCGGACGCATCCTCCTTGCCCTTGGACCGCTCGTATTCGCCGGCTGGCGCATCACGTTCTCGACAGGGTCGGTGACCTGGCTGCCGGCCATCGGCCTCGCGACGGCGACCACGGCGCTGGTTGGCCAGGCCGTCGGCGCGAAAGACCATGACCGGGTCGGCGAGATCACGAAGTTCTCGCTCGTCCTCGGGTTCACGTGGATGGTGGCGAGCGCGATCATGGTCGCCAGTTTCGCGCCGACGGTTGCATCCTTCTTCACCACGGACCAGGCGTTGATCGCCATTGCTGCGGGCGGTCTCTACGGGTTGGTGCCGTGGTTGCCGGTCTTTGCCGTCAATCAGATGATCTGGGGCGCATTGCGTGGCACGGGCGACACGCGGTTCCAGATGTGGGTCGGGATTGCAACGACGTGGTGCATCGCGCTGCCCACTTCATGGTGCTTCTCAACGTACTTCGGATGGGGCCTGATGGGTGGTGTCGGCGGGTTCCTGGCGGGACTGCTGGTCAGTGGCGGCTGTGCCGTCTGGCGCTACCGGCAACGGAGGTGGACGACACAATCAGGGTTGCCCGTCCTGGGGGTTGAAGGGTTTGTGTCCGCTCACTGACATGGCGTCTGGCGGTGACGGGTTGTCAGCGGGTTCAAGCCCGCGCTGGATCCTGGGAGTACAAGCACATGGAACCGACAGGAAAGCGGTTGCGGGCGGTGGTGGTCGGTGCGGGATGGGCCGGAGAAGGGCACACGCTTGCCTTGCGGGATACCGGCGTCGAGGTCGTCGGCAAGGTTGCGCAGCGGCTCGGCGTGCCGGAGGGTTCGACGGACTGGCGCGAGGCGATTGCCCGGCACCGGCCGGAGATCGTCGCGATCGGGACACCGGGATCAGTGCGTCGGGAGGTGGTCGAGGCAGCGGTTGCGGTTGGTGCGCACGGCCGGAGTGAGGCACGCATATGGACTTGCACCCATTTATCGGACAGTCATGGGTTTGGGAGCGGACGGGGCAGACGGTTGGGAGGCTTCGAAGGCGACGGGGCTGAGGTAGCCAAGGCTCCCGTGCCGACGGTGCGGGGTGTGCCACGTTTCGACAGAGGCGAAGATGGCTTGCACCACGTCGGCACGCGTGGGCCAGGGGCTCCGGTGGATGAGCTCGACCTTCAGGGTTGCGAAGAAGGTCTCCGCGACGGCGTTGTCCAGGCAGGTGCCCGGCCTCCCCATCGAGCAGGTGATGCCGGCCTGTCGCAGCAGTGCCTGGAA
>CAMDTO010000242.1 GCA_945907765.1 Thermoflexus hugenholtzii JAD2
CCCGCCAGCCCCACGAACACGAACCCGTTGGCGAATTGCTGCCTAAAGCCGCGACGACGCACCGAACTTACGCAAAGGCCACCCTATCCCGAGCGTGAGGAAACCCGGCGCGTATCAGGGATCTTTCAACAAGTGAGTACCGGCGTAGTACACCGATCCGGCACCAGATTGCCCGAACTCGGTGCACCCGACTTCCTGACGTGAGATGGTGACCGAAACGTACCTGGACCTATTGTCGTCGATTGGCAAGACCGAGAGATTGCGGGAGCCTGACGTTCCGCTTCAACAACTGGATGAAGCCGAGGACGACACGGAGGCTCACGCCTTGGCCGGGACGGCAAATCCGGGTGAAGCGATCTCACCAGTGCCATCCATGGTGCGCGTCGCGTTCCTCGCCACCGTCCGTTTGGCCGCGATTTGGACGATATCGCTCCTCATTCTCGGGATTTCTGGCACTTTCGCGTGGTCATTTGCCGAACCTCAACTAACCAAGCCATACGTCTACGATGAAGCTGCGTTCGCGTTTGCCGGACACGCGGTAGCGTCAACTGGACTTCCGTGGAGCAACCTGGGACATCTGCAGACCCTCGTTCCCGGCGACTTCAGCGAACGTTTTAATTGGGCGCTTTGGCATCCGCCCCTGTACGTTTTTGCCCTTGGTGAGGCGTACAAGCGGCTGGGCGAAACCGAGACGTCGGCCAGGTTGCTCGGGATCGCATGCAACGCCACCGCTGCTGGCCTCGTATTTGTCACGTCAATCGCCGTGATCTGGCCAGTGTCGCGTGCCGCCCCAATCTACGCTGCGATCGCATCCAGCCTCTACATGACCAATCCGTTCGTATTGCAGAGTGCGCTTCTCTTGGATATCGACGGGACCGTCCTCGTTGCAACCATCAGCTTGGCAATGCTTGCCTACACACTAGTCCTCGGAAACCCGCGCCCGCTCAGGCATCCCCTCTCTGTCGCCCTGCTTCTCTTTGCGATGGTCACAGTTGCATTTTCATTATGGGCCAAAATGACGTCCATTCTGGCTCTCATCGGTGTCGCGACGGCGTACCGGATTGTCGGCAGGCCATGGAGACCGTGGAGACTGCTCATCGAACTACCGGTCATTGCGGGTGGTGGGCTAAGTCTATTCCTTGGCACGTGGTGGTTGGTTGCAAGCCGCATGGGGATGCCCTTCGAGTTCCCGTTTGAAATCTTATTGCTTGAACTCGACGAAGCTGCCGGATCGACCGGTTCTTGGTTGGACAATCCGGCACAAATCATGGAACTCGTCAGCCACGTCGCCCTTTGGACTTCCCCCTACCTCATGGGCCTGTTCATCTGGGCGGGTGCCGTGCGGGTTACCGATATCGTCGGAACCCCATTGCGATGGGTCAGAACGAAATGGCGACCTGACCCGAGTGTCAAGTTCGCGTGGGGCCTCGAACCGATTGACTTCGTCGTGATCACCGGTGCGGGTATTGGGTTGGTCTACCTCATCAAGCTCGCGGCGAGCTTTCCGAAATACCATATTACGATGATGCCCTTCCTGGCCGTCGGGGTCGCATACCTGATCGCCAGATGCATCCCATCTTTCAGTTGGTGGGAACCCGTCGCCTACGCAACCGTGCTCGCGGGCATGACCGGCTACTTCTCACTGGCGATCGGAGATCGCCTCGTCCTGTTCCGGGACTATGGGTTCGTGCTTCCCCTGCTTGGGTGGCCGGGCCTGATGGGCTTTGGGTTCATGATCCTCGGGGCCGTCCTTGGGAAGGTCCAGTTGCCCAGACAGTTCGCGATCCTCGGGGTCTTGCTCACGTGTGCCTGGGGCTGGGGCGTCAACATCACGCAAGCTGACGCCGGGTATTCAACGGCCTACAACTACGGCATCACAGGGCAACGCGAAACGGCCACGTTTCTCGATACCATCTTGAAACCCGGTGAACGGTTCGTTGCTTCACGCGAGGTCGCTTACTACACCCACGAAACCGGTTTCATCGATCAGGACGTCTGGTGGGCTGATATCGAGGCACGCTCGGCACGGGGTGAGGCGTCGTTCGATGGAACCGTCATTGACAAGGATGTCAACGTCCTCGCACTGTTCCTGTGGGACCCCGTCCTTGGCAAGATCGCCCACGGATACCTTGCCAACCGATATGAAGCGGCATTCCAGTCGGGTGTGTTTGTTGTCTTTGTCCGCACAGACTGATCTGACCTAGCCCGGCTGGGTATCGCGAAAGGCCATCTTCTCGTGACCGGCGACTTCACTTCATTTGAAGAACTCTTCGACGTCCTCGACCGTGCCGGCCGACTGACTGGTGAGAGAAAATCACGAAAGTTGGTCCACCGTGACGGCGACTGGCACCGGGCCTTCCATTGCTGGGTAGTGGTCAGCACCGGCGAGTTTGAACCAGGCGTGATCATCCAGCGGCGGGGTCGGATGAAGGACACGTGGCCAGACCGTCTCGACGTTTCCGTCGGGGGCCACTTCGCCGCCGGTGAGGTCCTCGCAGATGTCATAAGGGAGATGGACGAGGAGATCGGTCAGGTTGCGCCGATCACGGAACTTCGCCCGCTTGGAACAAGGATCAGTATCGGGGGACATCGGGATGGCGTACTCGACAACGAGTTCCAGGATGTCTACCTGTGGCAGACGACCTTGCCATTTGACGCGTTCACTCCGAACCCAGAAGAGGTCGCATCAATCGAACTCGTTACGGTCCGCGATCTGGTCTCGCTCATCGTGGGTACAAGCGCACAGGTTCAGACACGGGTCAGGATGCCTGACCGAACCGGCGGTATTGGCACGATCTGTTCCTCCGACTTCATTCCGTCCCCGGATCACTATGTCCGGCGGGCCGCAATCGCAATCGATCTCACAAGCCGAGGCTACCCGCATCCAGTGATCTAGGTGTCGTCTCTCACGACCTTGTTAGGGGCTGGTGGGAACGGGATGAAGGCCTCGCCCGGTACGGTGCTGGTTACTGGCACCACACCCGCCAGGGAGGCCTTCGGACGCAACACGATCCGCACGCCAGATTGACCACGCACGGGCGCGCACGGGCGCGCACGGCTGCTGCACGTGGTCGCATCGGGGACGCCGCTGGCCGATGCGTGCGCCGATGCCGGCGTCTCACGGACGACGTACTCCCACTGGAGGCAGCGGTTCGCGAGTGAGGGCCTGCCCGGCCTGGCGCTCCGCTCCAGCCGGCCCCGGTGCCCCCGGATGGCGCCTACCCCGGCGCAGGAGCAGGCGGTCGCCGGTCGCGCTCCCGTGTGGCGGAATGGACGGTGATCCACGCCGCCATCGATGACGCGACGCGCGTGGCATACGTGGATCTGCTCCCCGACGAGTGCGAGGTGACGGCCTCCGGTTTCCTGCGCCGGATGGATGCGCACTTCCGTTGGCTCGGAATCTCAGTGCAGCGGGTGCTCACGGACAACGGGAGCCAGTTTGTCTCTCGGGTATGGAAGGCGTCGTGCGCGGACCTGGGTGTGGGTGCCCGCCGGACCCGGCCGTACCGGCCACAGACGAACGGGAAGGTCGAGCGCTGGTTCCAGACCGTCCTGCGCGAATGCCTCTCCCTGCGCCCGCTGGCGAGCGAGGACGAGCGTCAACGTGCATTGGACGCCTTCGTGGAGTACTACAACAGTGAGCGACCGCACCTCGGCATCAAGGGCCTCACCCCCCTCTCCCGCCTCGCTTCCCTGTCAACAAGCTTGTGCGAGACAACCTCTAGGGCTCGGCCTCGCAGCTTTGGAACCTCAGTTTCAGCCGTTCACTGCGCGCTAATGAGTAAGTCTGCCACTACCGATTTTGACCCAACGCCCAGCCAACCGTTGCCGGACACGGCCATGGAGA
>CAMDTO010000243.1 GCA_945907765.1 Thermoflexus hugenholtzii JAD2
GGTGTCTTGCAGGCCCACGGTGCGCTCGTGATCGAGGTGATTGTCGTCGATGATGGATCCCCGGATGCGGCGGCCGTGGAGGCCGTGGTGCACGGGGCCGATCCGGCGGGCCGGACTGTCCGCATGCTCAGGCAGGCCAACCGGGGACCGGCAGCCGCACGCAACGCCGGGGCCTCGGCATCCGCGGCAGACCTGCTGGTCTTCCTTGATGACGACTGCGTTCTCACCCCGGGATGCCTGGACATCCATCTTGGGGCGCACCGGGCCTCGCCATCGAACGACGTGCTGGCGGTGATGGGGCAGGCTGTCTGGGATCCGTCCACTCGTGTCAGCCCGCTCATGGAAGTGGCGATGCGCGGAGCGCAGTTCGACTACGACTCGATCACCGATCCCGAACAGGTTCCGTTCAGTCGGTTCTACACGGCATGTGCCTCGATCGGCAGGCGGGCATTCGATGATCTTGGCGGCTTTGACACCACGCTGCCGGCATTCGCGGCGGGTGAGGACACGGAGTTTGCGTATCGGTTGACGAAGCAGGGAGGCCGGATCGTCTACCGCGCGGATGCCGTGGTGTTGCACGATCACCCGCTCGAATTGCGATCGTTTCTCGAGAGGCAACGGCGGGCCGGACGAGCGGCGGTGGAAGTCGTCGCCAGACATCCGGAACTCTTCGAAGCGATGGGTCTTGATGCGATCGCCGACGTCGGTTTGCGGGAACAGTTCTACGTTTCCCTCCTGCGGTATGCGTATGTGGTAGGCATCGAGGAGGGATTGGGGGCGCCGACCAGGCCGGATGACCTGCCGGGCGAGGGTCTGCGGAGTGTGGTGGAGGCGTGGTTGCCAGCATGGGCGATCACCCAGGCAAGTTCACTGCGGTCGTGGCAATCACGTGCGGAGGCACTTGGGCGTGCGGTCGCCGACCGGGACCAGCGCCTTGCCGACGTGGTGCAGGCGAAGGATGCTCGCATCGCCGCGCTTGAGGGCGAACTTGCGCGCCTGCACCGGTTCCTTCCGGTCCGGGTGGCCCGGGCGATTCGCCGGTGGGGACTCTCGGGAGGATAGTCCGCGAGGACGTCCAGTACTGGCACAATGGGGAAGGCAAGTGCATCCAGGCGATGACGTTGCCGGAAGAGTGTGGGCATGACCGGAAAAATCACACCGCCGATGGACATCGATGACGATGAGTCCTTGGTCGACGAGCAGGTCGAACGTTCTGTTGCCACGATCGTGCGACTGGCGCTGAGCGATGAAGCGTGCCGCCTCCTCGGCGTGGACGGGACTCTCGAGGACGAGGTTGACATCGATTTCGCGGCCGACCCGCTTGCCTACGTGGCCAACGAGATTGCCAGGGCCCTGACAGCCGAGAGCGACGACGAACGTGACCACCTGTCACTGTCGGGTCTCGTGGCGTTGGTGCGCCTCTATCAGGTCACCAATGACGGGTTTGTCGACGAGGCAATTCTGCGTGACGCGGTACTCGACTTCATGACCGACGTGGAACCCGACGAGGACGACTAGTCCTCCCTGGTTTCCGTCTGACGTCAGGGAGCGGGGGTGGTGTCGTCGCGTTCCCAGTACATGCGGCCGATACCGATGAAGGTTCGGGTCGATTCGACGACCGGGATGTTCTGGATATGGTTCGTCACCAGGTCGTCCAAGGCATCGGGGTTCGGGACATCCACCTTGGCGATGACGTCAGTCTCGCCGTAGATGCCCGACGCCTCAACAATCCCCGGGAAGGTCCGGAGTTGATCGACAAGGGTGCCGATCTGCTTGGCGGGCACTTTGATCAGGATCCAGGCTTTCATGCGTTCCCCCGCAGTGCGACGTGGTTCGGGCCCACCAAACCCGGGCGTGGTCTGTCCGTACCGGTAGACGCGCGGTAGTCCGGCGATCAGTCGTTCCTCGAACAGCCGGTCAAGGACGGCGTGGACATCCGATTCGTGCGCGGTTCGCATCCTGACGATGACATCCGCGCTCTCACCGTAGATGACACCCGCCTCCTGCACCTGATCACTTCGGTGGAGGTGATCGAGCGCGGCTTGCCATCCACGGATGGGAACCGGCAGGAAGACGTAGGCACCCGTACCCCGGTCACGCGCAACGAGTTCGTAGGCCCGGGCGATCGAGATGCCACGCTGGTAGTAGAGCCAGATGGCGCGGACGCGTTCGAGGTCGGTCGTCGAGTAGTCGCGACGCGCAATCCTGACCTTCTGGATTTTGACCGGCTTGATGTAGCCCTGCGACTCGAGGTAATGGACGAAACGTTTCTCGAGGCCGGGCACTGCCGACAGTATTTCCTGTAAACGCATCGATGCGCGTATGCTACCCGACCCTCGGGCGCTGACGCGCAGGCGTATCAGGGAGCGGTATCAAGGGATGCCGGTGATCGTGTCTCCCGAATGCGCAGGGCCAGATGCAGTTCCAGGGCCACACGCGGGTCGTGGATGTCACGATCAAGAAGCCCGGCGATGCAGCGCAACCGGTAGCGCACGGTATTGCGGTGGGTGCCCAGGCGCAATGCGGTCGCCTCGAGGCTTGCTCCCGCGTCCAGGAACGCCTCCAGGGTGATCATGAGCGCCGTGCCGCGTTGGCGGTCGTACGTGTCAATCGGTGCAAGGTGACGCTGCGCGAAGTCGTTCAGGGTATCCGCCGGTCCAAGACTGGCGAGGAGCGCTTCGAGGCCACCCGAATGGGGAATCGAGACAGTTACCATGCTTCACTCCGGCCACGGGCGTTGGCGGTGACGGTGCGAGCGGGCGTAGTCATGCCGTGTAGGTAATCCGGCCAGACACGCGGGGGTGCGCAGACTGTCCCGGCCACGTGAGAGGCCGGGACAGTCCAGTTACCGGGTCCCGATGAACTCGGGACGCTGGCTAGCAGTCGAAGTAGAGGTGGAACTCGTACGGATGCGGACGCAAGGCAACCTGCTCGAGTTCGTGCTTGCGCTTGTACTCGATCCAGTGCTCGATCAGGTCCTTGGTGAAGACCCCGCCACGGAGGAGGTAGTCGTGGTCATGCTCGAGCGCAACGAGGACTTCGCCGAGGCTGCCCGGTGCGGACTGGATCTTGGCAGCTTCCTCGGGTTCGAGGTCGTAGATGTCCTTGTCGACCGGCGGCGGCGGCTCGGTCTTGTTCATGATGCCGTCGATGCCGGCCATGAGGCAGGCGGCGAAGGACAGGTACGGGTTGCACGTCGGATCCGGAATGCGGAACTCGAGGCGACGCGCTGCCGGGTTGTCTGAAAGCATCGGGATGCGGATGCAGGCCGAACGGTTACGGGCGGAGTAGACGAGGTTGATGGGTGCCTCGTATCCCGGCACGAGGCGACGATAGCTGTTCGTCGATGGGGCCGCGAAGGCGAGGAGCGACGGGCAATGCTTGAGCAATCCGCCGATGTACCACCGCATCATGTCGCTCATCTGCGCGTACTCGTCGTTCGCGTCATAGAAGAGCGGCTTGCCGTCGGTCCAGAGTGACTGGTGGGTGTGCATGCCCGACCCGTTGTCTCCGTAGAGGGGCTTCGGCATGAAGGTCGCGGCGTACCCGCTCTCGAAGGCGACGTTCTTGATGATGTACTTGTACATCATGACGTTGTCGGCCATCTTGACCAGGGTGTCGTACCGCATGTCGATTTCACACTGGCCACCAGTGGCGACTTCGTGATGCTGCGCCTCGACGGTGATGCCGCACTCGATCATCTTCAGGACCATGTTCGAGCGGATGTCCTGCAGGCGATCGACTGGCGCGACCGGGAAGTAGCCTTCCTTGCTGCGCGGGCGATACCCGAGATTGCGTCCGGCCGGGCTGGTTGCGGGGGT
>CAMDTO010000244.1 GCA_945907765.1 Thermoflexus hugenholtzii JAD2
CGCCCCCCGGTGCCTTGATGAAGTACATCGTCTGCAAGGCGAGCAAGTCAGGGCCGATCAGCGCTTCAAGGACGTCAAGCATCCGAGGATGCAACAGGTAGCGCTCCTCGATCTCGAGGTGCCGGTGCAGCATGTGGATGCGCAGGTAACGGCTTTCGATCTCCGCTAGGGTCATGCCCGGCGTCGGCGGTTCAATCCCCGGCACCGCTACCCGGCCATGCATCAGGTCTGCCCCGTGCTCGCGAAGTTCGGCAATCTCGGCATCGTTCAACAGACCACGGACCACCAGGAACCCTTGTTGATGGAACCGCACGTACTCCTCGACGGAGACCACGTATCGCGGACGCGTCGCCGAAAAGTCGGTGGCAATCACGTCCGGCCGGATCGTCTCGCGCCCCGTGCCATGCCGAGGTGGGCCATCGGGAACCGCCAGGACGCCGAGGGCACCATTCGGACGCACTTCGCCGTAGGGATCAGCCGGGTTGGTTTCCTGTGATGCGGGTTTTGTGGTCGTCGTCATGGATCCCCCAAGCATCGGTCTCGCACGCCGGCATGCATGTCCTCGCATGGACCGGACTTGCGCGGGATTGCGAACGAAGGGTATCCGGCACGGTCACGCCATGCGACCTGTCCCGCGTCGGATTTGTTTGCACAACCCCGACCCGCGCTTTACCTGGCGTTAGCATCTTGGTCCGATACTGGACACAGGGAACGGGAGACGTCAGGAACCCTTCCCTGCAAGGACACGGACCATGCGCTTCATGACCAAACGCACCGCCCTGGCTTCCGCCTTCGCGATTGCAGTCGCCGGCAGTGCCGGGATCGCCTTTAAAGCCGGATCGGCCTTCGCCCAAGCCGCACCCACCCCAACCGCCAGGCAAGGTGGCCGGGCCGGATTCATGGCTGCCCTCGCTGCCAAGCTTGGCATCGCCCCAGACAAGCTTGAGGCCGCCATGCAGGGCGTTCGCAAGGACCTGGGCATGCCCGATCACAAGCAGGGTGGCCCGCATGGACCAATGGGCCGTGGCCCCGGTGGCCCTGCCGGAGGGCCGCCTCCCCTCGCCGCCGCAGCCACGGCGATCGGCATCACCGCCGACCAGTTGCGAACCGAACTTCCCGGCAAGTCCCTGACCGACGTGGCCAAGGCCCACAACGCCGATCCGGCCAAAGTGAAGGCCGCCCTCGTTGCCAAGGCCCAGACCCGCATTGACGACGCGGTCAAGGCTGGGAAGGCAACCGCCGATCAAGCGACCAAGATGAAGGAACGGGCCGCATCGATGATCGACGAGGTCATGACCCGAACTGCACCCATACCGGGCAAAGGTGGCCGGGGTGGTTGGGGAGGGATGCCCGGACCCAAGGGCGGTCCCGGGGAGGGAGGACGCCGGGGTGGCCCGCCGGGCACCCCGGTGCCGACACCGGTCAAGAGTGGCACCGACACCCCGAACGCCTGACCTTCCTCAATAGACCGCGACCACCTGGCCGTGCGCGACACCTCTCCGGTCGGTGTGAACCGCCTTGAACCCCAGGGCGATGAGATTCGGTGGTCAGCCCAGGGAGCAGGGCGCGACGTTGTGGATGTCACTGCTCCCCTGGCCTCGTCGAAGCCACGAGACTAGGGAGTAGTGGGGGTCAGGTGAAGGGGCGAGAATCGTCCGTGGACGGCACATCCCCTTCTCGTGCCACCTCACCGGCACCGGTTGCGTACCTTCCCGGTCCCACCGCACGGGTCCGGTGTCCCCTCGATCAACGGCACGCGAGAGTGCCAAAAGCCCAACCGGACGTTCGCTGGTACCGCGGTATAGTGCCGGTTGAGACGCCGTGCGTCCCATTTAATGCCGTACCGGAGGGCCGATGTCCAGCGACACTTCCATGGCCTCAACCCTGCCTCACTGGGACGTCTCTGTCTACTTCCCGGCTGTCGGGTCATCCGAGTTCCGCGATGCTGTCGAGGCTCTCAGGCACCGCGTCGCGTCACTGCGCGAACGTGCAGACACCCTGGACATCCGTCGTCATGACCACCCATCGGTCACTGATGCCTCGGTTGCTGCCTACGACGAGATCACCCGCGAACTCAATGGCATCGGCGATGACGTGCGGTTGCTGTCGTCGTACCTTCACGCCTTCATCAGCACGGATGCACGCAACTCCGAGGCACAAGGCGCGTACTCCGAACTCGACAAGCTTCTGGTTGACCTCTCGACCGTGAGGACACGCCATACCGCGTGGGTCGGATCCTTCGACAGCGATGCCTTGATTGCGCGGTCAACCGAGGCTTCCCACCATGCATTTGCCGTCCACAAGGCTGCCATCGCCGCCCGACACCAGATGTCGGAGGCCGAGGAAGACTTGTCCGCCCATCTCTCGATATCCGGCAGTTCTGCGTGGGCAAAGCTGCACGGAAACATCACCTCGCGTCTGACCGTCGCCGTCGAGTTTCCGGACGCGGTCAACGACGAACGTGCCGGCACGACCCGCACCTTGCCGATGAGTGCCGTGCGGGGCCTGGCGCACGACGCCGATCCGCACATCCGCAGAGCCGCCTATGAGGCCGAACTCCGCGGGTGGGAGACCGTGGGGGTGCCCCTTGCAGCCGCGATGAACGGTATCAAGGGGGAGGTCGTCACCCTGAATGGACGACGCGGATGGTCCGATGCCCTCGCGCCTGCCCTGTTCGGCAACAACGTCGAACGCGAGACCCTCTCGGCAATGCACGAGGCCTGCGTTGCCTCATTCCCGGACTTCCGACGCTACTTCCGCGCCAAGGCCCGCCTCCTCGGACACTCCGGACCATTGCCTTGGTGCGACCTCTTCGCCCCACTCGGGCAGGGTGCACGTTCGTGGCCCTATCCGGAGGCCGAGGCCTTCGTGATCGATCGCTTTGCGGACTATTCAGACCGCCTCGCCGGGGTCGCCCGCCGCGCAATGCATGAACGATGGGTCGACGCCGAACCACGCGATGGCAAACGGGACGGCGCCTTCTGCATGAGCGTCCGGGGCGACGAGTCCCGCGTCTTCATGAATTTCGCCCACAGTTTCAACAGCGTCCAGACCCTCGCCCACGAACTCGGCCACGCCTATCACAACATCAACCTCGCCGACCGCACCGCCACCCAACGTGCCACGCCCATGCCCCTTGCCGAAACGGCAAGCATCTTCTGCGAGACCCTCGTGACGACCGCCGCCCTCGACCGGGCCGCCGGTGCCGACCGGTTGACCATGCTAGACGCGTTCCTCGAGAACGCCTCGCAGATCGTGGTGGACATCCACTCGCGCTTCCTTCTGGAGACCCGCGTGTTCGAACAGCGGGCCAAGCGGGAACTCAGCGTCGAGGAACTGAACAACCTCATGCTTGGGGCGCAGCGCGAGACCTACGGCGACGGTCTGGACACCAACCAACTCCATGCGTTCATGTGGGCGATGAAGCCTCATTACTACAGCACACGGTCGTTCTATAACTGGCCCTACACCTTTGGTCTCCTCTTTGGCTTGGGTCTCTACGCCCGCTACGAACACGATGCCACACCGTTCCGGCGGGGCTTCGACGACCTCCTTGCGCATACTGGCATGGAAAGCGCGGCTCAACTCGGCCACCGTTTCGGCATCGACTTCGCATCAGTCGGGTTCTGGAAGGACAGTCTGGACGTGTGTCGCGCCCGCATTGACGACTTCGTAGCCGCCGTCGACGAAGAACTCGCCCGGAGAAGCTG
>CAMDTO010000245.1 GCA_945907765.1 Thermoflexus hugenholtzii JAD2
GGAGCGGGCTACCTGCGTGACCCGTTCGTGGTGGGTGACGACGGGTGTGTCGCGGTGCCAAATGCGCCGGGCCGTGGGGTGGAGCTTGACGAGGCCGGCATGGCGCGGATCATGGCGAAGCCGTGGTCGACTCAACGGGGGTAGCAAGAAGCCGTGAGGTAGCTCTCACCCACAGCGGATGAGGGCTACCGGAGGCGTCTACTGCACAACGATGACGGTGTTGATGTGATCCCGCGCGTCGTGCGGGCCGGTGATCGTGACACCGGACCCGTCGCGGTGCAATGCGAGGGAGGCATGGGTGCCGTTCGCGAGCGACGCCGCCGTCACGTGGTCGAGCGTGCCGGCGACGTGATCGGCCGGCAAGTGGATCTTGCCGTCGGCCGGCCATTCGAAGACGTGCAGGTAGATCCGGTGCGCGTCGGCGGCGTCACGCGTCGCCCAGATGCCGGGCACGCCGAGTGATGGCCCGCGCCGGGTGTGATAGGTGCCGACCGGGTTCGCCGCTAGCCATGCGCCAGCCCCGCGCAGGGCCTCGGCACTCGCCTCGGGGATGATCCCGGTCGCGGTCGGGCCGACGTTGAGGAGGTAGTTCCCGCCCTTGCTGGCGAGTTCCACCAACTTGTGGACGAGTTCGGCCGGTGACTTCCAGTCGGTGTCGTCGGTCTTGTACCCCCACGTGTGGTTGATCGTGGCTGGAGTCTCGAAGTCCATGTCGTGCGTGTCATTGGGGATGACGTTGTCGCCCGCCTCGGCGTAGTCACCCATGTTGTTGCCGACGCGCCCGTTGACGAGGCAGCCTGGCTGCAACTCGTGCACGAGGTCGGTGAGGCGCCTGCTTTGCGGCGCGGTCATGCGCTTTGGCGTGTCGTACCAGATCAGGCAGATTGGGCCGTAGCCGGTCAGCAACTCGCGCACTTGCGGGACGACGTAATTCTCGACGTAGCCATCGAAGTCGCGCGTGGCGTCGTCGTAATCCCAGTCGTTGCCGTCGCCTCCGGGGTGATGCCAGTCCTGCGTCTGGCTGTAGTAGAAGCCAAAGAGGAGGCCATGACGCGCGCACGCATCCGAGAGTTCGCGGATGATGTCGCGCTTGAATGGCGACGCCTTGGTGACGGTGTAGTCGGAGACGTGCGAGTCCCACAGGCAGAAGCCGTCGTGGTGCTTTGCGGTGATGACGACGTACTTCTGGCCGGCCTCGGCGGCGAGGCGCACCCATGTGTCGGCATCGAAGTCGACCGGGTTGAACTGGGCGGCGAGTGGTGCGTACTGCGCAACGGGGATGCGCTTGCGGTGCATGATCCACTCGCCGATTCCTGGTACGAACTCACCGTGCCAACGGCCGGCGGGGATGGCATAGAGGCCCCAGTGGATGAAGAGGCCGAAGCGGGCGTCGCGCCACCAGTCAAGGCGTGGGTCGGCCTCGGCACCGGGACGCTGCCCTTGGCCGGGGCGGATTGCGGGGATCGGGATCGGTGTGGTCATGCGCAGGTCTCCTTGCAGGCGGAACACGTGATGGACATGAGGATAGTGGGCAGACGCCCGGCGTGCGCGGTGAATGGGAAGGGGTGGTCGCACTAGGTATGCGCAGGCCGGTACGATCCCGCGCATCCCAAGGGGGTGGGAGGCGACATGAAGATCACGGCGGTGCGGTCGATCATGGGAGGGATCCCGATCCCGGGTGGAGGGTTCGCACCGGCATGGTGGCCAGGGCAAGTGATCCGTGATCTCTGGTTCACAGTGTGCGTGATCGAGACAGACGCGGGGATCACCGGCTTTGGCCCGGGAGGCTTCAGAACGGGCGGGTGGACTGGCGAGGCGTTCATCCGCAAGCATTTGCTAGGTCACGACCCGCGTACCCTTGATATCGGGGCATTGGCCGAACATCCCGAGTCGCTGCCGATGGCGAAGGGGAACCGCCCGGTCGCCCTTGAGTTTGCCTTGTGGGACCTGCTTGGGAAGGCCTGCGGGCAACCGGTGTACCGGATGCTTGGTGGATACAAGGATTCGATCAAGGCCTATTGTTCGACCGGTAGCGTGACCGATGCCGGAAGTCACATCGACTTTGCCCACAATGCGATCGAACGCGGGTACCGGGCGATCAAGTTGCGGATGCACCGTGCAACGGTCGACGACGACTTGGCGGTCGTGCGCGCCGTGCGGGATGCCGTTGGCGACCGCTTGGAGATCATGGCCGACGCCAACCAGGCGCAGAACCCCTATTGGACGCGCGCCGATGCGTTACGGGCGGCCCGTGGCCTGCAGGAACTGGGCGCGACGTGGCTTGAGGAACCGCTTGCGATGCATGACGCCGAGGGATTGGCGATGGTGGCCGGAGCTGTCGACATGCCCATTGCCGGTGCCGAGAACGAGTACGGGATGCCCCGCTACGCGGAGTTCCTGATGCGTGGTGCCCTCGACATCCTGCAACCGGACCTCGAGGGGTGTGGTGGCTTGCTTGAGTGGCGCAAGATTGCTGCCGTCTGCGAGGCGTACCGCGCACCATGCCTCGGGCACGTGTGGAACAACGGCTTGGTGGTGGTGGTCGCCCTGCATGCAAGTTGCAGTGTGCCGAACGCGCCGTACCTTGAAGTGACCGACGACCCGTTCTGGCCGGCACGTGAACGAGATTTGATCATGGCCGAGCCGCTTCGAGTCGTCGACGGGATGGTGCAGGTTCCGACCGGTCCCGGGTGGGGCATCGAACTCGACTGGGACGTGGTGCGCGCCCACACGACTTCCGAAGTGGTGGTGAGGATTTAGGCGCAGGCCCTCAATATCCGCTGTCCGGGACAGATGCCGGTTCCTCTATCGAGATTGATCTTCGGTGAGGGACGCAGGTATGCGGGTCACCAGGCGGAGGCGCCGCCGTCGAGAGCTATCACCTGGCCGGTGAGGTAGTCGGACGCTGATGATGCAAGGAAGACCGCCACGCCGGCCAGGTCGGCTTCGTCGCCAAGGCGGCCGAGAGGAATGCGATCGACGAGCGCGTCCTCGTGTTCGCTCACCACTCCCTCGGATAGACGGGTCGGGAAGAAGCCCGGCGCAAGCGCGTTGACGGTGATCCCATGCACGGCCCACTCGACGGCGAGTGCGCGGGTGAGCGACTCAATTGCACCCTTGCTTGCGGTATACGCCGCGGCGGTCACGACCGCGGGGTCGGTTCCACGCTGGGCCATGATTGAACTCAGGTTGATGATCTTGCCCCGGATGCGCCGGCCTGGCGGAACACTGCCCGGTTCAGTCGCAGGCTGATCGGTGATGTGCTTTGCGAACCTTTGCGAAAGGGTGAAAGATGCGGTCAGGTTGGTGTCTATGACCGTTCGCCACCGGTCGATGGGATGGTCGAGACTGGGGGTCCCCCAAGTGATGCCCGCGTTGTTCACGAGGATGCCAAGGTGACCCCACCGGTCGATGATCGCGTCGAACAGGGCTTCGCATTGGACGGGATCGGTGATGTCGCAGGTGCGGGCAAGGCAGTCGTGCCCGGAAGCGGCGAAATCGGCCGCCGTCGCATCAAGCCATGACGCGCGCCTCGCGGTGATGGCAATCCGCGCGCCTGCTTGGGCGAGTGCCTCGGCGATGGTCCGGCCGAGGCCACGGCTCCCTCCGGTCACCAAGGCCACGGCGCCGTCCAGGCGGAATGAATCAAGGACCGTGGGGGGTTCGGTCACGGATGTGGCCTCGCAATCACGATCA
>CAMDTO010000246.1 GCA_945907765.1 Thermoflexus hugenholtzii JAD2
CCATGGCGATCGCCATGGCGTCGCCATTGGTGTTCCGGTTGCGGGACGGACGGATTGCCCACCTGCGGACGATGACCGGTGACGCCGGCGCAATGCGCGTCGCCGCGAGTGCCGGGTACGCCAGGGGCTTGCGTCGTGACCGCTTCCGCACACGTCTGATCGGGCGGAACCAGGCGGTTATTCCCACTCGATCGTGGCAGGTGGCTTTGAGGTGATGTCGTACACCACCCGGTTGACCTGCGGAACGTCGTTGACGATGCGGTTGGCGGCGCGGGCAAGGACCTCGTACGGGAGGCGCGCCCAGTCGGCGGTCATGTAGTCGTCGGTGGTGATGGCGCGCAGTGCCACGACGTGGCCATACGTCCGGTAGTCGCCCTGGACGCCGGTGGTTCGTGCATCAGTGAGGACGGCGAAGACCTGGCCGAGGCCGCGGTAGAGGCCGGCCTGCTTGATCTCGCCGACGAAGATGGCATCGGCCTCGCGCAGGATGGCGGTCTTTTCCGCAGTGACTTCCCCGAGGATGCGCACGGCCAGGCCAGGACCTGGGAAGGGATCGCGCCACACGATGTCATCGGGGAGGCCGAGGGCGCTGCCGACGGCGCGTGCCTCGTCCTTGAAGAGGTAGCGAAGCGGTTCCACCAGGCGGAAGGCCAGATCGGCGGGCAGTCCACCGACGTTGTGGTGGGTCTTGATCTTGGCGGCCGACTTGCTTTCCGGTGTCGCACTCTCGATGACGTCCGGGTAGAGGGTGCCTTGGGCGAGGAAATCGAAGGGGCCACCTTGGGCGGCGAGGGTGCGGGCTTCGCGTTCGAATGCGCGGATGAACCGTTCGCCGATCACGCGACGCTTGTGTTCCGGATCGGTTACTCCGGCGAGATGGGCAAGGAAGTCCTCGGCGGCATCGACGGCGACAAGGTGGACGCCGAGATGTTCGCCGAGACTGGCGATGACGTTGCGTGACTCATCCTTGCGAAGGAGGCCATTGTCGACGAACACGCAGGTCAGTTGGTCACCGATGGCCCGATGGAGAAGGGCGGCGGCGACGGCACTGTCAACCCCACCGGAGACACCGGCAAGGACGCGGGCGGATCCAACCTGTTCACGGATGGCGTCGACCGCCTCATCAATGAATGATCCGGGTGTCCATGTGGGGGAACATCCGGCGATGTCGAGGCAGAAGTTGCGCAAGAGGGCAAGCCCTTGCGGGGTATGGGCAACTTCGGGATGGAATTGCAGGGCCATGATGGGTGCATGCCGGGTCCCCGGAAGGGTTGCCATGGCCGCCACCGGGCAGGTGGGAGTGGAGGCAATGGGATGGAAGCCGTCGGGTAACGCGGTCACCTGGTCTCCGTGGCTCATCCAGACATCTGGCTGGTCGGGAAGGGACCGGAACAACGGATGCCCGGTGTCGGTGAGGGTGACTGATGCGTGACCGAATTCGCGCCGGTCGACGGGACGCACGTGTCCGCCGAGATGGCGGGCGAGGAGTTGCATGCCGTAGCAGATGCCGAGCACCGGGACACCGAGGTCGAGGACCGTGTCCTGGAGGCTTGGCGAGCCGGGGTCATAGACGCTGTTCGGACCACCCGACAGGATGACCCCACGAGGGTTGAGGGCGCGGATGCGGTCGGCGGGCGCGTCCCACGGGAGGAGTTCGGCATAGACGCGGCACTCACGGACACGACGCACGATGAGGCGGGCATACTGGGACCCGTAGTCGAGGACGACGATGGTGTCACGATGCGGATGGGCGGTCACCGCAGCGACGCCATCGGTGGGGTTCTGATCCGGGTTCACACGCGATTATATGGAGATTGCTGGGCCGCGCGGTGGGACTGGGGCTGGTTGCCACTGGACTGTGGGGCAACCCGGCGCGTGTCATGGCGTTGCTATAGTGGCGCGGGAAGGTGACACCGATGGTGACCCTCCAGGGCGAAACAGCGGTCAGTGCCGATGCGGTCCGCGAAGCGGTCCGGGTATCGGGGTTGCGTCGCCGTCGCTGGCGACAGACCGCAGTGGCGTACCTCTACCTTGCCCCAGCCCTGGTCTTCCTGACCCTGTTCAACTTCTTCCCGGCGGCGTTTGCCTTCTACATCAGCCTCTTCCGGTGGGGACTCATCCAGGAAGAGTTCGTGGGGGCAACGAACTATGTCCGGCTTTTGACCAATGAGGACTTCTGGAACTCGATCGGGATCTCCGTCTGGTATGTGATCCTGGCGATTCCGGCTGAAATGGCCTTCGGTCTTGGCATTGCGTACCTGCTTTTCCAGCCGATCCGCGGGCGTGGGGCCTACCGTACGGCGTACTTCCTGCCCTACATCACAAGCACCGTGGCGGCCGGGCTGGTCTGGCGGTGGCTCTACAAGCGCGAGGGTGGCCTGCTCAATGAGATCCTGGCCATGATGGGTCTGCCATCACTGCTGTGGCTGGACGAACCGGACGGGGTCATCCAGATGGTGGCGCACTCGCTCGGATCCTCGGTGCCGGCGTGGCTTGGTGGGCCAAGCCTGGCGATGGTCGCGGTCTGCGTGATGTCGATCTGGCACTACCTCGGCTTCTACATCGTGATCTATCTGGCTGGTCTGGGGAACATCTCGAAGGAGTTGTACGAGGCGGCACGCATCGACGGCGCCGGCGAGTGGCAGATCTTCCGCCGGGTGACGCTGCCCCTGCTGTCACCCACGAGTTTCTTCCTGCTCATCACCGGTTCGATCGGTGCATTGCAGGCGTTCAACCAGATATACGTGATGACCGGTGGTGGGCCCCTCGACACGACCCGGACGGTCCTCATGCTGATCTTCAAGACGTTCTACCAGCAGACGCGCGTCGGGTACGGGTCGGCGATGGCGTTCGTGCTGACCGCACTGATCCTGGTGCTGACATGGGTGAACTTCCGGTTCGTGGGCAGGCGAGTCAATTACGATTGAGGCCGGTCCTGAGCGGTTACAAGTTGATTGGCGGGCGATTAACGTGCGGTGACCTTCAGGGCGTACGATGAACCTGACCGGAGTGGGTCTGCACTTGTGCGGCCGCCTGACAGTGTGACGCGAGGTTCTGGACAAGCATGGTCGGTGCGGAGACTGCCTCCCGGCAACCTGCATCCGGTGTGGCGGCGCGTCCGGGCGGGAGCCTGCGCGCACTGCTCAGGGTTGCGGTTCATGGGTTCCTGCTGACCGGGGCGACCTTGACGGTCTTCCCGTTCTACTGGATGCTGGTGACCTCGCTGAAGTCGAATACCGAAGTGACGGCGAGCCCCCCGACGTTCTGGCCGAAGGCCCTGCAGTGGGCCAACTACGGATCGGCGTGGGCATCGGCACCATTTGGACGGTACTTCCTGAACACGGTCATCGTCTCGGTGTGTCAGGTAGTTGGCGTGCTGGTGGTGGCTTCGCTGGCGGCGTACGCGTTCGCCCGGATGGAGTTCCATGGCAAGAACGCCGTCTTCACCGTCTTCCTGGCAACCCTGATGATCCCGGGGGAGGTGACGTTGATCCCGAACTTCGTGATCGTCACGAAGTGGCTGGGGTGGTACGACACGTATCAGGCGCAGGTGGTTCCGTATCTGGGGAGTGTGTTCGCGATCTTCCTGCTGAGGCAGTTCTTCATGACAATCCCGAAGGATCTGGAGGATGCGGCGGTGATGGACGGCTGTGGGCAACTGCGGTTCCTGTGGTCGATCGT
>CAMDTO010000247.1 GCA_945907765.1 Thermoflexus hugenholtzii JAD2
CGTGATCCTGGCAACATCGGTGTCGTGGGCAATCGCGCGGACCCGTTCCCGCCCTTCGAGTGGCATGGCATCTCCTGTGACGATGGTGGTGCCGGGCGCCTCGTGGAAACTTGACCGCACCACGATGGGCATCCCGTAGGTCTCACCCAGTTCGGCCGCGCGCGGATGGAGGACCTGCGAACCGGCGCGGGCAAGTTCCAGGATTTCCTCGTACGAGATGAAGTCAAGCTTGCGGGCCTTCGGCACAACCCGCGGATCGGCGCTGTAGATGCCGTCCACGTCCTTGAGGATCTCGCACCGATCGGCACCAAGCGCAATCGCGATCGCGACCGCCGTCGTATCTGATCCGCCCCGACCGAGGACGGCAATGTCCTGGTCTTCGGTCCACCCCTGGTAGCCCGCGACGATCGGGATGGCTCCGGCATCGAGCTCGCGATGGATGCGCGTCGGGTCGATATCGAGAATTTGCGCTCTTGTATGGACGGGGTTGGTGCGGATGCCTGCCTGGAAACCGGTCAGGGCAATGGCGTCGTAGCCCTCTGACTTCAGGGCCATCGTCATCAGCGAGGCCGTGACCACCTCGCCGGTGGACAGGAGGAGGGCCAACTCGCGGTCGCCCGGGTCAGCAGTGACACGCTTGGCGATCGCCAGGAGGTCGTCGGTGGTGTCCCCCATTGCGGACACGACGCCAACGACACGCGTGCCGCTATCTCGCACGCTGCCAAGCCGACGGGCAACATTGCGGATGAGGTCAGTGGTGGCGACGGATGACCCGCCGTATTTCTGGACAATCAGACCTGACACGGACCGTGATGGTAGCGTAGTCGCGTCGGAACGGACACGTGCCGCGCCGCGCCGGCGCTGCATCGAGGGCACGGCCAGGCGATATCACCCACTGACCCGCAGGGGAAGGGCAGAAACGGCGCAACCAGTCAACCAATCACGAAAGGACACCGCATGCCCATCCTGCCGTTCCGAGGCATCTGGCCAACCATTGCAGACGATGCGTTCATCGCCGATTCGGCGTACGTGATCGGGGATGTCACGATTGGTGCGGGGAGTAGCGTCTGGTACGGGGCCGTCGTGCGCGGCGACATGGCACCGGTCCGGATCGGCGCGCGCACGAACATCCAGGACGGATCGGTCGTGCATGTCGATACCGACGTGCCAGCAGTGATCGGCGATGACGTGGTGATCGGGCACGGTGCGATCGTGCACGGTGCGACGGTTGGAAACGGGTGCATGATCGCGATGCGCGCCACGGTGATGAACCGGTCAGTCATCGGTGACGGTGCCATCATCGGTGCGGGTGCCATCCTGACCCAGGACAAGACGGTTCCGCCACGCATGCTTGCGATCGGCATTCCGGCAAAGGTGGGACGTGAGGTGTCCGACGCCGAACATGAAGCGGTGGCTGCCAACGCGGCGCGCTATGTGGCGTATGCTGCGGAACACCGGGATGAGCACGACACACGGTTCAGTGCCTCCCCGGGCGGGGCGGTCTGAGATCATCCCCTCACCGTGCCCCATGATTTTGATGACCATCGCGTTCGCCCGCGACGTGCCACTTGCCTCGCGCGCCTCATACTAGCCGCAGAAAAGGACGTCCTTGATGAAACCTGGTATCCGCCCTCTTCGGTTCAACCACGTCGCATTCCGGGTCAGTGATCTGGACCGCAGCCTCGCGTTCTATGAGGGTGTCCTTGGCTTCCGTGAGGCATTCCGCGCCGAACGCGATGGCAAGGTCGCACTCGTCTACGTGCAGTTCGGGCCGGACCAGTTCATCGAACTCTTTCCCGGTGGTGACGAGGGACGTCAACCGGAACCGCCCGACAACGGAGCAGGCTACCGCCACTTCTGCCTCACGGTTGCCGACCTGCGCGCGACGTTGGCGTACCTGGGGACCAAGGGCGTACCGGTCGGGGAACCATTCGTGGGGACGTCGGGCGCGTTGATCTTCTTCATCGACGACCCTGACGGACACAAGATCGAACTTGCAGAAATGAATGCCCAGACCACCTCACGGCAGGCGCAGGCCCGCGACCGCTGGTTGGCGGAGTTTCCCGATGAAGGTTGGGTTCCGGGCTGATAGTCAGCGGGGATTGATCGGACCACGGCGGTTCCGGACAGCGAAAATCCGCTGAAGCCATTGCCGACCAGGAACCGACAGACGGCAAACGCACTGACCGGAACCGCGGAGGAATGTTGGGTACCTGAACGCACAAGCGTGCATCGACGGCTTCCGAGTGTTGGGGACCGGAACTGCGGAAGCCGCGGCGGAGCGGGTAGGCAAGGTCGCCATTGCCCGCCGGGCAGGTGCTGAAGCCCGGCCAATTCAGGAAAGACGTCCCAGATGCACGGAGTGGTTGCGAATTTGCGGTCAGCACCCACGCCGTCGCCCCGGAGACCCCCCACCAGCAGTCCTCCCCGGTTGCGTCTGGTCAGGGGACCGATAACAGTCATCGAAGGATGAACTCCCGAATGAGCGTGACAAAGGTTGGCTGCCACACCATCGTCTTCAAGGAAAACGAACGCAAGGACCTTGACCTGATGCTCCGGACCGTTGCCGAGGCGGGTTACCCGGGTGTTGAGCACGCAATGCTGTGTGACGGCGACGGCAACGCGGCGAAGGCGAAGCTGCATGCCCACGGACTGGTGCAGGGAAGCCTCTCGACCAACTGGCGCGCCCTGGACACATTTGACGATGTGCTGCGGTACGCCGACACGGTCGGGGTGAGCCTGATCCAGATGTCCGGGCAGAACCGGCCCGAAGACGGTCTGGCCTGGTACGACGCGTTCGCGCCACGGTTCAACAATGCCGCCCGGCGTGCCCACGACGCGGGAAAGAAGCTTTGCTACCACAACCATAGTTGGGAGTTCCTTCGCTACGACGAGGCGACCGGGCATATCGTGCCGGGTGACCCAGACGTGGATGCAGCTTCATCCGGCCAGGCTCACACCGGCGTGGTTGCAATGGACCGCCTGCTGGACCGCACGGATCCGGCGCATGCCTACCTCTGCGTGGATGTCCACTGGGTCCACCACGGTGGGCTTGATCCAGTCAAGTTCGTCACCGAACATGCCTCACGGATCGGCTACGTCCACATCAAGGACATGGCATATGTCGGCCCCCAACCGAGGCGGTCAGGCGTATTGCGGTCTGATGACTCGGTCTTCACCGAACTCGGGCGGGGTGAGGTGGACCTTGTGGGTACGTGGAACGCCCTCAAGCCCTTAAACCTGCCGTGGGCCGCCTACGAACAGGACCGTTCCTCGCTGCCAACCGCCGAGGCCATCGGGATCAGCCGCGCTTTCCTGCGCGACCACCTCGGCGTCTGAACCGCATTGCCGGACATCCGGATTCACTGCACTTCCCTCCCCGGTGCCCGGGCTTGGGCGGCGACCAAAAACTGTCCGGGTCAGGGTGGGGAGGCTATGGCGGCGAGACACTGGTCGGACCAGCAGGGGGCATCCCAGCCGGTGAGCGCCCACGTCCGGGGCGGGGTTGACGTGCGGGCGTCGGCCCCCTTGAGGATCGTGCGTCCGAGGCGGAACAAGCCATCCATCGCCTCGCGCGGACGCCATGGCCGGCGTGGGGCGTCCGGGGGATGCGGGGCAGCGGTGGCTCGACGGCGCTG
>CAMDTO010000248.1 GCA_945907765.1 Thermoflexus hugenholtzii JAD2
ATGCACGTACCCCGCTCGGGAGGCTTCGTGCCTTCGACCGCGAACTCACGGTCCGCTACGCCGATGCCATCATCCATCGCCACCTCGAAGAGGCGACCCGCATCTACGACCGCCGTCGCGCGGCCCGCCGGGCAATCCTCATCGCCGAGCAATTGGGTGGTGACCTCGCTGCCACTCCTTTGGCCTAGCACCCAGGGATCCGGGTAGCCCGTACCGGTCCCGCCCCCGCCCTTCTGGCGCCGGGGGTATCCTCTGCCGCGCCCCATGGCCAAGTTCCGGCTGACCCGGGGGTGCGCGGGAAAGGGTGAGTGATGCCAAGGTTCTCCGTCTGTGTCGAGATGATTTTCCGGCACCTGCCGTTCATTGAACGCCTCGAGGCCACCTCCAAGGCTGGCTACGACGCCTTCGAGTTCTGGCAGTGGCAGGACAAGGACATCGGCGCGATCGCTGCCGAGGCATCAAGGTTGCACCTCAAGGTGGCAGCCTTCGGCGTCGGCCCGAACATCGCCGTGGGCACCCTGGTCGATGCCTCCAACCACGACGCGTATCTCGACACGATGCGCACGGCCATCCAGCATGCGAAGCACCTTGATTGCCAGACCCTCATCGTGACCACTGGCAACGAGATCGCCGGTGTTTCCCGCGCGGCGCAGTCTGATGCCCTGCAGCGGGGCCTCGAGCGGGTGGCGCACGCTGCTGCCGAGGGCGGGGTGACCATGGTGGTCGAACCCCTGAATACCCGGGTCGACCACGCCGGGTACTTCCTCGACCACGGCGCGGATGCATTCCGGATCGTCCGTGAGATCGGTCACCCGAACCTGCGCGTCCTCTATGATATATATCATATGCAAATAATGGATGGCGACCTGATCGCGACGATCGAGTCGAACAGTGACCTGATCGGCCACTTCCACGTCGCCGATGTTCCCGGCAGGCATGAACCCGGAACGGGCGAGATCAATTACGCGAATGTCTTCCGCCGGATCGATGCCACGGCCTATGCCGGGCATGTCGGTCTCGAGTACCGCCCATCCGGTGACCACGCCGCATCGCTGGCCGGGGTCAAGGCGCTGGCCTGAACCAGGACCGAAACCAGGACCGACGCATGCCTCGTCCCGAGGCGTGCCAAGGGGTGATCGCGGTCACGGTGCACTGGGCACCGGGGGCTCGGCGAGGGGGAGAATGCAATGGCGGTCGTCAGGCTTGAAGTCACCAAGAGGGAGCCGTACGCGGGTGGGCGGTCGTTCGGTGCGGCCGGTTCCTACGAGAAGGTTGCGGGTCGCCTGCACCTTGCCGTCGATCCGCTTCACGCTGCGAATGCCATGATCACGGGGCTTGACCATGCGGCCCGCGACGCCTCCGGCCTTGTGCACTTCTCCACCGCGTTCCGTCTCCTGCAGCCGGTTGACCCGGCACTTGGCAACCGGAACCTCCTGTTCTTCGTGGTGAACCGGGGTCGGCAGGCGGTCCCGTTCAACCGTCCCCCGGCTGAGCCAGACCCGACCGAGACCCTGGACCCGGGCGACGGGTTCCTGATGCGTCATGGGTGGACGGTGAGCTGGTGCGGGTGGCAGTGGGACGTCATCGACGATCCGGTCCTGATCGGCCTTGATGCCCCGGAAGCGGTCGGTCCCGACGGGAGTGCCCTGGGTGGCGAGATCGTCGTGATGTTCCAGCCAAGCGTGCACCACGCGGACCAGGAACTCTCGCACTGGCCCCAGTATCCGGCCCCGGGACACCAGTTCCACCGGCACCGGCCCAACCCGGCAGCCGACGTCAACGACCCGCACGCGGTCCTGACGGTCCGGGAGTGGGCGGGCGGACCCCGGACGGTCATCGCACGCGACCAGTGGCAGTTCGCGCGGGACGAAGGTGGCCGTGCCGTGCCCGACCCGGCGTACCTACGGCTTCATGGCGGGTTCTTGCCCGGACTGATCTACGAACTGCGGTACCGGACCTCACGGTCGCCGGTCGTCGGGGCCGGGTTCCTGGCGATGCGCGATTGCGTCTCGTTCCTGCGCCACGGTGACGGCGCGTCGGGAAACCCGGCGGCGGGACGGATCGCGCACACGTTCGGCTTTGGCGTCTCGCAATGCGGCCGGTTCCTGCGGGACTACCTTGCCTTCGGGTGCAACCTGGACGAGTCCGGACGGCCCGCGTTCGACGGTCTCCTGCCACACGTCGCCGGTGCCCGCCGGGGCGAGTTCAACCATTGGCAGGCACAGCCATCGGTACAGCATGTCCTCGGGATGGGCCACCTGCCACCGTTCGCCAGCGCGCCCGTGCCGGATTTCCCGACCGGCCTCTTCGACCGCCAACGGGCACTCGGCGGGCTCCCGAAGGTGGTGTCCACCAACTCGTCATCGGAGTACTGGCGCATCGAAGCGAGCCTGACGCATACGGACCTCGCCGGTCTCCGCGATGTCCCGGTGGACCCGGACGAACGCCTCTACCTCTTCGCGGGGACCCAGCACGGGCCCGGCGCCCCTCCCTTGGGGACCGGGACGCCGTACGGGGCGGCCGGGGCGAACTCGTTCAACACCGTCGATTACTCGCCACTCCTGCGGTCTGCACTCGTCCACCTCGAACGATGGGTGGTTGTCGGGGTCACCCCGCCGCCGCACGCCGTCCCGAAACTGGGCAACGGCACGGCAATCACGCGGGCAACGGCACTGCACGCACTCGGGTCCATTCCCGGCATGGCGGTGCTCCACGCGTCGCACGCCCCGCAGTTGCCCCGGTTCAATCCCGGTCCGGACAGTGCTACCGGCCATGTGCGCGTTCCCGGTGACGGCGAGACCGGTCCCGTCTATCCCGGCTACGTCAGTGCCCTCGACGCCGATGGCAACGAGGTTGCGGGGTGGCGGCTTCCGGACCTGACCGTGCCGCTTGGCACCCACACCGGCTGGAACCCGCGCGCGCCACACACCGGTGGCGTTGGCCAATTGCTTGACATGATCGGGTCCACCGTGCCGTTCCCCCGGACCGAGGCGCAGCGCACGGCAACCCGTGACCCACGTCCCTCGATTGCCTCCCGGTATGCCTCCCGCGAGGAGTATCTCCGGCGGGTCGATCGCGCGATCACCCGGGCGATCGCGTCCGGATGGATCCTCGGCGAGGACCGGGGACTGGTCACGTCCCTGGCGGATACCCGTTGGCAGGCCTTCGCAGCTGGCGAAGTTGCAACTGCCTGACGGGTCACCATCCCGGCGGTGCCGGATTTCCGGTCAGTACGGGTCCTTGACCGGCTTGCCCGTCACCCGCTGGGTGGCGTCAAGCACGGTGCTTTCCGCAGCCAACCCGGCGTCGATCAGGCCGTTGATGAGCGACCGCAACTCGTCGGTCCGGGCCTGTCCACGGGCATCCCGCAGACCGTCCAGATAGGTGGTGAGATGGTCGTAGACGGCCCGCAGCGCGTCGGCATCGGCCTCGTTGGCGGTCTTGCGGCTGGTCGGCATCTGGTCCTCCTCGGGTCGGGGATCCTGGTGCCCCGGTCAGTCGTCGCCTGCCGGGGTCCGTCCGGTGTGGTCAGGCCCGCGCGGCGTAGCCGCTGACGAACTCGACGAGGAGGCGCACGCCGTATCCCGACGCCCCCTTGGGCCGGTACGGTCC
>CAMDTO010000249.1 GCA_945907765.1 Thermoflexus hugenholtzii JAD2
GGTGCTCAGGGGCGTGGTGGAACCGGATTTGCGGGCACTCGTGCCGGTGTAGCGCATCGTGGCCGACACGGTGGCCGGGCTGGTGCCGTCAGTGGCGACCGACGGGGGAGTGACCGGTTGGGCGCGCCGGGTGGCGAAGGTCGTCTCGCCGGGCCGGCGCAGGCCGACGCGCATGGTCTGGATGAAGCGTGCATCCGCATCGGAGGCGGCACGGCCCTGCAGAAGGGCTTCGACGGTGAGGGTCGATGGCTTCTGGCGGGTGACCGCGGGCAGGACATCAAGGGTTTGCGTGTCGCGACCGCTGTCGTAGAGGTTGGTGACGAACGGTGTCCCCGATTGCTGGCGAATATCGGTGGTGGTGGCGATGCCGAGGGTGACAGCCGAGGTAGAAGGGGTGCCGGCCAGGACGGTGAACCGAAGGCGGATCACGGCGGTCGGGGTCGTCAGGAGAGAGGGTGTCGCGGTTCGCACGAGGCGGACCTGCACCGTCCCGGGGGTGGCGACGGCGACGGCACTGTTGCCGCTCGCAGCGGTGCCGCTGGCCAGGGCGAAGTCGGTGCCACTGGCGGGGGTGTTTGCGAAGCTGATCTGCGTCGGGTCGTAGGTGATGTCGAGGTCGAACCGGTCGGCCTGCTGCATGTCGGCCGTCCCGGCGAGGGCCGCAATCTGGACGTCCAGGAACCGGAGGTCGGTGACCGTGCCAGTGGCGACGGTGCCGGTGGTGGTGACCTCCGCCTCGCTGAGTGGTGGGGCGAGGCCGGAGGTAACCGCGGGCGGGAATGTGACGGTCAGGCCGAGGCCGATGGTGCCGCGCACGGCAGGAACCGATGCGACGGTGCCACTGGTGGTGGTGATTGTCCAGTTGAAGTCTGGGTTGTCGCCGCTGACGGTGAACTCGCCAATGGTCGCGGCGGTCGTATTTATATCGAGGCTGCCCAGGCGCAACGGTCGCAAAGAGATCGTGGCGACCACGTGGGGGCCTGATCCGGCATCAACGGCGAGGCGGTTGATGCCGGTGACCGTGATGGTGACCGTTCCGGTTGTCCCGGAAACGGTATAGGAAGATGCCGAAGTGGGTGACCCGAACGCGCTGCCAGTGGTATCAGCGAAGCTCGTGGAGGCACCCGCGGTCACGGGGGTCGGGGGTGATCCGGTTGGCCCGCTGACAAGCATGAAGTCGGCGGTGTTGAATGTGGCAGTGACGCGGGCGCGGTTGGCGTTGCGCAGGGTAGTGGCGGGATTGATGACCAAGGCGACGGGAACGACGTCGCCGATGCGCCGGACCGTGCCCGCAACCGGGGTCGCGGGGATGGCGGTCACATTGGCGATGGTCTGTGCGACAGAGACCGTGATGCCGGAGACCGGGCCGAGGATATTGGTGCCGGTGGTGGCGCCGTTGACGAGGGAGACGATGCCGTACCGCCCATCCGATGAGGCGGAGTCCTTCAGGGTGATGGTGTGATTGGCGGTTGGTGGATTGACCGGGTTGTTGCGTATCCGGAGGAAGACGCTGCCGATGACGGTGTCCGTCCCCGGTACCAGGGAGATGTTGGTGGTGGGGCCACTGGACGGAAGCGCCGTGCCGGCATCGAAGTTGATCTGCCCGACGATGTTGGGGGCGGTCCCGGTCTGGGTGTAACTGTTCTTGAGGACGGTGGCACTCAATCCGAATGCACCGGATGCAACGGCAACGATCCCGTCATCGGTGAGGACCGTCGACGAAACCGGCCGGGGGGTGAGGTTCGTGGGTCCGGTGACAAGCAGGAGTTCGGCAACCGGGAAATCAAGGTAGGCCTGGATGGCGTTGATATCGACCGCACGGATTGTGGCAAGGGAGATGTCGAACTGGACGATGTCGCCGATTCGATAGGTCGAGGTGGCAGCGCTGAGGTTGGTCGCGACCAGTTTCATGGTGACCGGACAGTCGGCCGTGGGCACGGAGATGGTGGTGTTGCAGGTATCCGGGTTCATGCCCCGTGCGGTGACCGCACTGCGAACCACGCGACTTGCCGGTGTGCTGACCGGATTGGAGGGTGTCGGAGAGGCCGTCGCGACTGGCGACGCAGTGACGGTGGGGGTTTGGATGGTTGGGTTTTCGGCGTGCGCGGTTGTGGACCCGATGGCCACCATGGCCATGAGGCTGAGGGCAATGACGACCAGCCCTTGACCGACCCGCTGCACCCTTGCCTCCAGACCCGCCACCCTGAACACTCCGGTCCAGTGAACCACATCGAACCGCCGCCGACTGTGACGTACCTCACTCAACAGCGTGTAACCGCCCAAGTCACTTCACCACTATCAGCAACAACAGTGCATAGTAGTAGGTGAAAGTCACGAGAGAATGAGAAAGACGGGCGGTTCGTTCTACCCGTCGCAACCTAGTCAATTACGATACGCCGGGGACAGAACTCTGTCAACCTGACCGGTGTCGGTACCGTCTCGGTTTCCGGTGGTTACGGACGTCATGGCGCCCGTGGTTGGTCACGGAGTGGGAGGACCTGACGGTGCGACGTCACGGGATTCGATCCATCCGTAGTTCTTGGTGGTCGGGTTGTAGACGTAGAGGTGCCCATTCACTGGCCCCTCGATGACAACAAGGATGACGGATGCCTGCCCGACCGGGCCGAAGTCGGCAGCATCGTCATACGGACTTGAGAACAGACGTGCCGTTGCCATCAGGGTCCGCACGTAGGTGCGCGTGGGCGTTGCCGGTTCGGTCCCGGAAGGGGTTGCATCGGGTGCATCCACGGGAGCGAGATCAGTGTCTCCAGTCGTGGCGTCCGTTGCCGGAGGCGAAGTGACTGGCACTTGTGCGTCGGCACCGGGAGGTCCGGACGGCCCGACACCGGACGCATCGACCCACCCATAGCCCTTCGTGACCGGGCTATAAACGTAGATGCGGTTCCCCATCTGAGGACCGACAACGGTGAAGGTGGTGAACGCCGGTCCGGCGACACCGAAGTCCACGGCGCTGGCATCGGGACCGGAATGGATGTGGGTATCCGCGCTGAAGTTCTGCACGTACGCCGGGGTCAGCGCAACCGGCATGAAGAGGGTGGTCTCCAGGGCCTTGGCGGTCATTTGCCAAGTCTGGCGACCGGTTGACGGATCGAAGCGCGCCGGTGCGCGGAGGTATCCGAAGAACGAGCCGTCTGGAGCATTGACCGAAAGGAGGTACCCGAATGCCTGCCCCGGATCGACCGTGACCGATGGCAGCGAGAGATCGACGGTGACCGATGGCAGCGAGAGATCGACGGTGGCATCAGGCGTCTGCGGTGCGGTGACGGCGATGGCGAACGGGCCCGCGAGTGGCGTGACGATGCCCCCGCCGAGACTGCCTTGCTGGACCACATTGAGGTTGGCCGGGGTCGGGTCGAAGCGGAGGGAAGTGGCGTCTGCGGGAAGGGAGAGGAGCGGGGTCAGACCGGCCTGGGCACCGGCGGGCAACGGCAGGGCGATATTCGGCCACGTGCCGGACCGGCCACGATTGATGAGCGCGCGTTGTCCGGCGGGGACAATCACGACCACGGTGCGCCGGGCGGTGGTTGCCACCCGGACACC
>CAMDTO010000250.1 GCA_945907765.1 Thermoflexus hugenholtzii JAD2
CCATCTTCGACTATGTCGAAACGTGGTACAACCCGCACCGTCGGCACGGAAGCCTTGGAAACCTCAGCCCCGTCGCCTTCGAAGCCTCCCAACCGTCTGCCCCGTCCGCTCCCAAACCCATGACTGTCCGATAAATGGGTGCAAGTCCATCCCCAACTGACCCCCGTGAACGGTTACACGGTGCCTAGACCCCGCTCGACCCCGAGGCCACCACCACCCGGGAACCCCGCTACCAACGTGCCATCGCCACCGCCCGGGCGATTTAGTTGGGACACATGGGTCATGACCACGGCGGACCGGCGCACGTGCACCGGATCGAGAGCTTTGGGCCGCGATCGGCCTTTGGGGTGGGCGTGATCCATGGCATCGGTGCCGAGACTGGCACACAGGTGCTGCTGATCGCCTCGATCGGTGGGGCGGACGCGTCGGGTCTGGGTGGCGCGATGATGATGGCGTTCGTCGCTGGCCTGCGGATCTCCAACACGGCGATTGCTGCCCTGTCGGCGGCCGGGTCATTGCCACATCGGCGGCGCGGTGGCTGATGATTGGCACGGGCATCGTCGCCGCGGTCTTCAGTCTCGTCGTGGGGACGGCGTTCACGCTTGGCGTTGCCCACACCTTGCCCGAGATTCTGGGGCACTAGCACCCGAACCCCAGACGGGTTCATGATCGCGTTGCGGGGTTCTCCGGTGATGCGGTCCGGTCACCTGGCCGGAGGGTGGATCGCAAGGTAGACCGTACTCCAGAGTTGCACTGGATTGCTTTCGTTGACAATGCCTGCGCCTTGTGCGGGAGCGGGAATGCAGGCACCATCGCCATCGATCGTGTAGGTCCAGAACTCTGAGGTGCGGAGTGCGTCGGATGCCTCGATGCCCTGCCAGAGGATTGCCTCGGCCGCGATCAGGCGGGCGCGTGTAGCCGCCGGGAGGTCGGGCCGGTCAATCTGCCGGGCGATGCCGGTGGCATAAGCGGCTTGGGGCCACGACCAGATAACCGTCCCGTGATAGTGCCCGGCGGTGAAGCGTGCGCGCAGGTCTTCACTGGCGTGGACGGGGTTTGCCACGAGAGTGCCCGCGCCAGAGAGACGCAGTCCGGCAGGGAACGGTGCGGTCAAGCGGTCGGCAATCTGGTGCAACATGTCCGCTGATGGGTCACCGAAGAGGAGGACCAGGCTGTCGTCCCCATGCATGACTGGCACGGGCCGTCCGTCGGCATCCAAGGCGATGCCCGGGAAGGTGACTGGCTCGTCGGTGATGGCGCCAAGGGCATCGGTGATGAACCGGTTTGGCAGGCCCCGATCGTGGCCAATCGAGGCGAGGTTGGCGCGGGCCTGGTCCGCGGGGATGGTGACGGTGAAGTGCCGGTCTGCACCTATCCACGCATTCGCAAGGGCACGCGCATCGTTGGCCAACGTCACGTCTGCTGCGTGATGTTCGTCGGTCGTGCCGGTAAACCATCCGGTGTCCAGGAGACGGGCAGTGTCGCGGAGGGCCGCCGGCACGAGGGCAACATTCACATCGAACGGGACCGAGCCTCCTCCGAGGCCGTCGGAACTGTCGCGCCAGTTGCCGACCGGCACACCGTCTCGCAGGTGAATCAGGTCTCGAGGCAACTGTGATGTGGCGTACGGACGGGCGCGTTCGATGACGGTCTCGAGGTTCCGGCGGATCGCATCCGCGTAGGTCAGTCCGGTGGGAGTGCGCCGGCCAAGGAATGCGTGGGCACGCGACGCACCATCAATCCGTGACCCGGTCAGGTTCATGGTTGCTTCGTCAGCTGGAGTGTCAAGCAGGTAGTGCGCCAGGACCGGCGCAAGCAGGAAGTCGTCATCGACCATCTTGTAGTCGAGAAGGGGGGAGGTGCGCGACCTGCCTGCGCCTCGCGCGGCGACGTGGTGGGGTATGGCGGTCCCGGTTTGGCGCGCATGCTTGCGGGCGCGGTCGCGTTCCATGAGGGCATATTCGCCGAGGGATTCCTCATGGGCGACATCCCCGGTCGGTGCCATTCGATCAATAACGGCACCGAGGCCAGCCTCGAAGAGATCGGCGCCGATGGCGGGTGCGAGGAGACGCAGGGCGAGGAGGGTGTCTCGCCCGAAGTAGGTGAGGTACTGCCAGGATCCGGCGAGGAGTTTCTCGCGGTAGGCAAGGAAGGCGAGTGCGTTCAGGTCGCGATGGGCATCGGTGCCGGTCAGGCGGACCCGCGCGCTGGGTCGCAGGAGGCGGTCGACGGGGATGGGCGTCAGGTGCGGATCATCACAGGTTGCGACGATATCGGCACAGACCTGTCCATCGGGAGGCGGGTGCAGGGTGAAGCCACCGTCGGGATCGACCGTCACGGTAGTGCCGTCGCGAGGTTCAACCTGGATGGCGTAGGCATGGCGACCATCGAGGCCGGGTCGTTCGATGGTGAGGGCACGGTCGGAGGCAGTGCCAGTGACGGCGATGGAGTAGCGACGCAGGCGTGGGATCAGGCGGGCACCGTAGCCGACATCCCGGATGGTGCGGACGTTGCCGAGGACGGCTGGTGCGAACCGGAGTTTGGGCGCGTCGGTAATGATGGTGACGGCAACGCCGTGGATGCCGTGGGTCTCCTCATCGAGGGGGGTGAGGGGACCATCGAAGTCGAGGGTGACATCGGCGTCATGGATGCGGCCTTGCAAGAGGACACCGCGGTTGCCGGCGGGAAAGGCAATGATGATCCGTGGTGCGACGCCTGAGGTGAGGGCGACGTGTGCGGCGGTGCCGTGGGCGCGCAGGAACCGGTGCTGGATGCGTCCCTCGGTGCGGTCGAAGGTGAGGGGCGGGCCGACGGGATCCGGGCGGTCCGGCGGTGCGACGGGTTCTGGCATGCCGGGCAGGATACTGCGGCACGCGTTGGCACGCGTTGGCACGTGAGGGGATGCCTATGGTCCTGATTAGCGACGGACCCCACCCCAACAGCTGCCCCGGAGGGAGATGGACGAGAGTGCGCGCACTGGCTGGGTCGTGAGGGGACCTTGGGTGCCGGAGAGACCTCCCTGATCCGGACAGGTTTTGGGTGCCACCGAAACCCGACGCGTAAAGAGGGAGCAGGCGTTCGCACGACCGGGGTTCCGATGGAGTGGGTTCCACTCCGGTCCGCGGGCATTCTTGCCCACATTTCCCTTGTCGGTCCGCGCACCCCCGATGCGGAAGCATTCCTGTCGATGGGTGGGCTTGGGTGAAGCCTGTCTGGGGGTGTCTCGACCAAGACCAGAGCGGGGACAAAAATGGTAGGGGGCAGGGATCATGTGTCCCAACTAAATCGCCGGACGGGTGCATTGGTTGCCGCGTGCCGCGGCAACGCGGCACCCTGCCGCATGGTTTCACGACGCCCGCAACCGCCCGCATCCCCCTCGCTCCCGCCGGTGTCCGGCACACCGCGTGACGTCTCCCTCGACCAGGTCGAGGCCATCCTGCACGACCTCGTCGCCGGCATGGCACCCGACCCGGTCCCCGCACGCGGGCGACCCCGCATCCTCCCCGCCCTCGCCCTGTGG
>CAMDTO010000251.1 GCA_945907765.1 Thermoflexus hugenholtzii JAD2
GGGCCGCCTCCTCGATGGTGGCGGGGTCGGTCGTGTATGCCCCGGCAATCGCCGATCCGAACAGGCCGAACAGTACTCCAACGATGACCATCCATCCAGCTGCGAGCTGTTGGGCAAACCGCGTCACCGCGGCAGCGCGGACAAGATCCCTGGCACCCACCGCCTGGCCGACGAGCGACGACGTTGCAATCATCAACCCCATCGCCGGCAGCCAGGCAAGGGAACCCGTGCCGAAGGCAATCCGTTGCGCGCCGAGGACGGTCGTCCCAAGGGAAAGAAGAATGCGACCGAACACGAGGAACACCAATGAGAACGACAACTGCTCGATCACTGCCGGCAGGCTGAGTGTCAGGAATTGCCGACCAATATCCAGGTTTGGCTTCCATCCAGAGTGCCCGAGCGGCGCACTCTTCCCAAGGCGGATGCCCTCGGGTGTGGACGAACGGAAGAGGGCCGCCACCATCAGGATGGCCCCAACCAACCGGGCGATGTTTCCACCCCACGCAGCCCCGACGATACCCAGATCCGGCGCGCCCCACGCACCAAACGCAAGGGCCCACGCGGCCACGATGTTGATGACGTTGACGATCGCACCGGCAATCATCGGCGTACGCGTGTCACCGGCACCCCGCATCGCCCCGCCGACGGCAATCTGGATGGTCAGCGGCGCCAACCCAAGCATCGACACCAGCAGGAATGACGTGGCGGTGTCGGCGACCTCGCCCGTCGCGCCACCCAACGCAACTGCCGGCCCCGCCAGTGCAATCCCCACGATGGTGAGGATGATGCTCAGGACACCGCCGAAGACGACACCCTGGCGCAGGGCACCGGCTGCACGGACGGGAGTGCGGGCGCCAGTCGCCTGCGCAACGAGGACCGTCGTGCCGATGCCAACCGACATCAATCCGCTGAGCACCACAAAGAAGACCTGCACGGCAACACCAGACCCGGCGAGCGCGATGGTTCCAAGTCGACCGGTGATCGCGACGTCGGCGATGGAGACCGCGGTGGACAGCAGTTGTTCGACCACCACGGGCCACGCGAGGCGGATCACGTCCCGGCGAAGTTCGCCCCCGGTCATCACGACTGGACGAATCTCGTCGACGGACGTGCCAAAATGGCTGGAGGGATGCGTTCCCTCACCCCCAGAAGCAGCGGCTCCGGGGCTCGGTGCAGCATCGGGCACGGTCGCAATGGACATCGGACGCCTTTCGGGGTTCCCTTGACAAAGGTGGTCCAGGACTGACCCAAACCGGCCTTAGAGTGTACGCCCGAAATTCCCTCGCTGACGCCCCTATGGCCCGGTGGCTGGCCCGTCGTCACCAAGCTGATTTACCGACGCTGAGGTCGGATTTCACTCTGGCGTGCAATCATCCATGGGCACGCGGAAGTCCGTGCGTCGGACCAGAACGGGGTCATGTCAGGTTTTCAGGTATTAATACCGCAGAAACACTCTTTTTGATTGCTTTGGCGCGCCGGGTGGAACGCGGCGAAAAAATGGACACCGTTCGATGGATTTGAGCGATATTGGCCCCTCGATCGTTCAGGGACTTCTCGCATTCGCCATGATTGCATCGGGTGGCATGAAAGCCACAACTCCTCGCGAGAAGCTCATTGCACGCATGGCATGGGGTGCAGGCTTTCCCACATGGGCACCGGTTGCGATTGGCGCCGCCGAGGTCGCAGGTGGCATCGGGATGGTCCTGCCGTGGGCGAGCGGCTCCTTGCCGGCACCTACGCCGGTCGCCGGAGCCTGCCTTGCCATCCTCATGGTCGGCGCGGTGAAGGTCCACGCAGACCTCGCCGACCTGAAGGGTGGCATGCCGGCGGGAGTGCTGGGCCTGCTTGGCATCTTCGTCGCCATCGGGCGAGCAATCTGACCAGCGTGGTCGTCGATTGATCGGGTTTCTCGGGGTTGTCCTATCAATCTGGGGGGCCCTGCACGGCTATGCCTACGTGCGGCTCGTCCAAGATCCGGTGCTGCCTCCGGAAGTCACCCTCGTGGTGGTGGTGGCAATGGCTGCGGGTGCGGTCTCGGTTCTTCTGGCGTTCACGCGGGTCCTGCCTCCGCCGTGGGCCGGACGCGTGCACCGCATCGCCTTCACGTGGCTGGGATCGATTTTCCTCATCGATGTCCTGCTCCTCATGGGTGACGTCCTTCTGCTTGCACTGCGCGTGACTGGCGTGGCCACGACGTTCGACCCGCTCGACCTGGCCCGCGGACGAGCGGTAATGACCGTCTTGATCGCCATCGCCGCCATCCTGACGGCGTTGCGCAACGGCGCGACCCCGGTCCCGGTTCGTCGCGTTGACGTCCGTCCGGATGCGTGGCCCCACAGCCTGGACGGTCTGACCATCGCGGTCATCTCGGACATGCATGTGGCTCCGGGAACGGAGCCAGCGTACGTGCGCGACATCGTCGACCGCACCAACGCGCTCGATCCAGACATCATTGCCCTGTGTGGCGACCTCGTCGACGGCCCGGTTGCGGCACTCGCGGATGCGGTCAGTCCACTTGGTGACCTCCGCGCAAGGCTCGGGACATTCGCCGTCACCGGCAACCACGAGTTCTTTTCCGACGCAGCGGCATGGGTTGCCTTCCTGCGCCAGTTAGGTATCGACGTCCTTGAGAATGACCGGCGAACCGTCGGCGTCGGTGATGGAACCTTCGACGTCGCCGGCGTGCCCGACTTCATGGCCGGGCGCTTCGGGAGCGACAATGCGCCCCGACTCGCGGAGGCGCTTGACGGACGCGACGTGCGTCACCCGGTCATCCTCCTGGCGCATCAGCCGAGACAGTTCGATGAAGCCGCGGCCCTGAGCGTCACCTTGCAGGTCTCGGGACATACCCACGGCGGACAGATCTGGCCATTCACGCTCCTGGTACGCCTTGTGGACCATCGCGTCGCTGGCCTGTACCGGCAGGGGCGCTCACTCCTTTATGTCAGCCGAGGTGTCCGCTACTGGGGACCACCAATGCGTCTTGGCGCCCCACACGAACTGTCGTTCCTGACGCTGCGAACCACGTGAACCGACCGGCTCACGGGTCCACTGGGTAGTCGTACGCCGACACGTCACTTGTGCCTTCACCCATCGCGTCGTGAGGACGGTCGCTTGCGGGACGCACCCTTCGACGACGATATCTTCGACCTGGGTCCGACTCTGGCCGGAGGAACCGGACGGGACGCGGGGGGGAGCAAGGAGCCAAGCCCTGCACCCTGCCACGCCAGCCAACGCGCCACATCCCGCGTGAGCCCCGATGCAACGGCGCCGCCGGGCAATCCGACGACCACCGCGAGGATCCACCACATTGGGTCGGAGGACAGCGTCGTACGGACCGCGAGGTAGGGCAGCCCAAAGAACGCGAACCCCAGGAACCAGGCAATGTAGCCGGTCCAAAGGTCGGAAGTAGACAGGACTGGAACCAGCCACGTGGGAACGACGCGGTCGGAAGCACGCCGTCGTCGCCACCACCACGCATCGGCTGCCAAGGCTCCAAACACGAC
>CAMDTO010000252.1 GCA_945907765.1 Thermoflexus hugenholtzii JAD2
TGAACGGACAATCCGGGTCCGCACCGACGAGCATCACGTCGCCGGGCTCTATTCAGTTATGGCCCGGCCAGACGTCCGGGGCTTGGGGTACGGATCAATGGTCGTCCGTCGGGCCGCCGAGGTAGCCGAGGCAACAATGCCCGATGCACGACACATCGTGCTTGTCTGTCTCGAGAGCAGGGTGAACTTCTATGTGCGCCTCGGCTGGAACCGCCTTGACGCGCCAGTTCGCTTTGACCAACCGGACGGGCACCGTCTGATGGAAATCGTCACGATGACAAGGCCCATCGGTTCATCAGCATGGCCATCGGGCGACGTTGACCTCCACGGACTTCCGTGGTAAGCCGACGGTGTGCGCGACAATCCGGTTCCGTCAAATACGCCGCTGGTCTGATTGAGCCTTCAAAGCGTCAACGGTTGAAAGCGCTGAGAACGTCGGTGCGAGGAATGCACCGGATTGACGCATGAGCGTGTCGATGAACTTGGATGCATGGTCGAGGATCCCGTCAATTCGTGCATGCTGAAACGGAACGCTTTTACCGGCATCACGCTGGAGGCGAACCCGAAGCCGATCCATGACGGCGCAGCGCAATTGAATTGGAGACTTGCCATATCTTGCACCAATTGTGTCAATGGTCTGCCGCGTTGCCAGTTCCCGAGCAAATGCTTCAGTATTGAGGCCAATTGCCTCCGCCAAGTCCTCGACGAGCGCCCCAGGTCCGTATTCGGAGACAGTCTGCTCGGTACAGACCGGACCAATCCCAAGAGGTCCAGGGGTCGTGCGTAGTTGGTTGGACACCGGTGTTCGGGTCGGCGTGACCGCCGTCAGGATCAACTGCTGCAGGCTCATCACAACTCCCTTGGTCAGGGCCCTCAACCGCAACCACAATGGACCTGTGTCCATCCCGAGTGTGACGCATCACGCCTCAACAAACTTCAGGGAAACCCCTGAGCTACCAATCGTGTGCCCTGCGGAATGCAACCCAAAGACGTCTCAGCAGATCGCGACCAACCAATTTCTCAAGAACGCAATTCAGAAAGATACTGGGTACGGTTTCCTGAAACGGACCGAGGGTCCGGAGGCGCACCGATGACGCCTCCGGACTGAACCAGCGCTCAATCTCCGTTTAGCGAATTGCACCAAGCACCGCGTCTCGTGCGCGCAAGTAGACCGGTTCCTCTTTGGTGATCGCTTCGATCAGCGCCGGCTGGCCGGCACGCGTCGCTTGAATTGCCCGGGCAATTGCCGCTGCGAGGTCTCCGGGTTGATCAACTCGCTCGGCATGCGCTCCAAGCGCGAGCGCAACCGCCGTGTAGTCCCCACTAAGGCGGTTGCTCCGGTACGTCGCCGAAGCCGTTGGCATGTGCGCGGTGTATCCGCCCATGACGGAATTGTTCAAGAGGACCGTGAGTGTCCCGATTCGCTCACGAACCGCTGTCTCCAGTTCGATTGCCGCCGTTCCGAACGCGAGGTCGCCCATGAAGTTGATGCACAACTTCTCGGGATGGGCGAGTTTTGCCCCCATGATGATCCCGAGGCCAGTTCCTAACTGGGTCGATTTGCCCCAGCCGACATACCCCCGCGGGGAGGTTGAGATCCAAGTTGGAAGCACCTGGTCACGCGGGTTCCCGGAGTCATGGGTCACGATGGTCTCGTCCGGATTGACTGCACGCATGACCTCGGCAATCACCCGGTACGGATTGATCGGGAGTGTCGTCGCCGTCATCTGGCCGTGGCGGTCTGCAACGCCATTGTGTCGAGCTTCCTCAATTGCGACGTGAAAAGCCTCCCGAGAGGCAATGACCTGGCCCGAAGACAAAAGTGCATGGACTGCTTCGATGAGTTGCCGGAGGACGACCCGCGCATCGCCCACGATTGCGAGATCCGCCTCGACATGGCGATCAAGATCTGCCGGATCGTTCGTGGCATGGATGACCGTCTTGCCCGGAGGAATTGGCGGCGAGAACGAGCCTTGGGCAAAACTGCACCCAATTCCGAAAATCACATCGCAGTCCCGCAGTGCCCGCGCGGCTGCGTGTGCAATCGAAAGACCACCCGCTCCGGCTGAGAGGCGGTGGTTTTCCGGAAACGCGCTCTTGCCAGCAATGGTCGTAACGACCGGCGCATCCAGCAACTCAACCAGTTCACGCAATTCCGCGGTCGCCTCGGACCACAGGACCCCGTGGCCGACATGGATGACGGGGCGGCTGGCGTCTATCAGCCGCTTGGCTGCATCGCCGATTGACACGGCATCACCGCCACTTCGCACGAATGGAGGCGGCGTGTACGAGAGAGGTGTGGACAGGTCATTTGCCGCGACATCCCGCGGAAGTTCAAGCATCACCGGACCCGGGCGCCCGCTGCGGAGTTGGGCAAACGCGTGCCTCAACATGACCGGCACCCGATCAGCTGATGGGATTCGCGCTGACCATTTGGTGATATGCCTGAAACTGGGCATGGGGTCGAACTCACCGCCAAGCCCGTGCTTGCTCATATCACCACCACCAGGCAGGACGAGAAGCGGGCTTCCATCGGCGTATGCCTGCGCAATGCCACCAAAGGCATTTTCAATCCCTGGTCCCGCCTGGACGGTAATCACGCCAATCTTTCGTCCGTTCGTCGCGCGTGAATACCCATCCGCCATATTGATGAGTGACTTTTCTGTCCGCGCGATGATCGGCCGGATCCCGCCGATTGCCGCCGCCTCGATCAGATTATTCATTGGATATCCGAACAGGAGTTCAACGCCCTCCCGCTTTAGGATCTCCACGACCGCGTCAAGTGCCTTCATATGACTGCCCCTCTCCCCCAGACTACCCGGACGACAGGTTTGCGACAAATCATGTGGTCCAGGAGCGACATCAATTCAAGGCGAGAAGCACTCGAAGGACAGGTGCGGCTATCGCCGAGACTTCAAGCGGTTCAGGTCCATCCAAGCTTGTCGACTCGAGAGGCTTGTGTAGTTTGCACAATCGGCGCCAGAGATGTTCGTACGCCCTGTCCCGTTACAGGCCAGATGGTGTCGTCCTATCATCCCTACAACGGTTCACAGGATCTTGATGCGCACTAGCGGCGCTCCAGAGTTGTGCATACCGCCCAATACGACACGGAGAACTGGGGAAAGAAAACGTGGACGAAAAGTTGGTCAGTGCATGGGACTCAGCAGCCTCACTCGCGGTCAATCTGCCCGCGACGTTGTGGATGCTTCTCGCGACGTTTCTGGTGTTCATCATGGTTCCTTCAATCGGCTTGCTCGAAGCCGGTTTGACCCGACCAAAAAACGTGGTTCACGCGCTGATGAAGAGCCTATCGGCCGTGGGCGTGATGAGCGTGCTCTTTGTTCTCGTAGGCTTCTCGCTATCATTTAACCCCGAAACAATCGGAGGCTTCATAGGCAAGCCATTCGATTTCGGGTTCGGCGCCGGGCTCGATACCGCTTGGCCCGTCGCATTCGACTCGAAGGGCACCGCCTTGAATGGCGTGCCAACGAG
>CAMDTO010000253.1 GCA_945907765.1 Thermoflexus hugenholtzii JAD2
GTCGGGAACGATGCCGGTGAGGGTCGTCTGGAACCCGGTGACGTCCGGGGCGCAGTCCTTGGCAAGGTTGAAGGTGGCACTCGCGACGGCGACCGGATCAGCCGGCACGCCACCGAGGCAGGGAACCGCCCGGATCGAGGCAGGCGTGATCGCTGGCGCGACGGACCGCAGGGTCACGTGCCGGATGTCGGAGGTGCGTCCGGCCGGGCCGGAGAGGCGCAGGTTACGTCCCTCGACGACGATCCAGGCATCGGGACGGTCCTCGAAGGTGCGGTTGCCCGACCCGTCGGTGGACATGGTGTTCCACTGCACCACATCGAACGTCGTCGTTGCGAGGGTGAAGGTGGGCGTTGCGAGGGTGAAGGTGGGCGTGGCGATGCCGATCGGTGCGAGGGTGCCTCCGACTCCGCCGCATGCCTCGTTGGCGCAGAGGCGCCAGGTAAGGGGGGTGTCGATGTTCGCAGTCATTGCGCGCAGTGGCAACGGGGTTGCCGCAGTGCTGTGGATGACGGCATCGGCATCAATGCCGGTGATTTCAATGGTGGGATAGGCAACGTCACCCGGTGCGAAGAAGGTGACGGTATTCGACGGCGGGCCATCCGGGTTGGCTGGGTCGATGCCGGTGAGGGTGTTGCCTGCCAAGTCGGTGACGGGCATCGACGGCGCAATGGCGGTGCCATCGGCGACGGTCACGATGTAGGTGCTACCCGGGTAGAGCGCTTCGGCAGGATGGATGGCGACGGCTATGGCCCCGGCTTCGCAGGGAGTGACGCTGCGCGTGGTGACGGCTGGCAACGCAAGTGGGGCATTGACTGGGCCAGTCGCCGGCATCGTGGCGCGGGTGCGCACACTCTGGCCAGTAACCGGTGCGGGATCCTCGGCGCACGTGACCGACATCGTGGCCGGTACCGGGACGGGCACCTCGTCGATGAGTTGCTCGAGGCGTGCCCGGGTGCCATAGTCGGCGGGGGAGAGGCGGACCGCTTCGGTGAAGGTGATCGTGATCGGGAGCGGTGGGTTCCCGATGCCGGGATCGAAGGTTGGCGTGGCGATGGACAGGACACGCGGGGCGATGGTGTCGACGCTGACCCACATGGTCCACGGGTTGGGCGTGGTGGTGGTTGTGGGGTTGACCGGCCCGGTATTGCCCACGGGGTCGGTGGCATCGAGTTCAAGGTAGAAGCCGGTGACGGACTCGTCTTCGGCGGTGAAGTTTGGCAGGACGAGAGTGAACGTTCCGGTGGCCGGATTGGTGACCGTGCGTGGGGCAACGGCACTCTTCGGGGTGACGGCGCGCACGGCATTCTCGGTGTTCGGTGTTGTCGCGATGGCCGTGGCGATCGGAACTGTCGGGGATGCGCCAAGGGTTGGTCGGCGCCAGGCGCGGACGGTTGATCCGGCCTCGGTGATCCCCGTGAACGTGAAGGTGCGGGTGGCGATGTGCAGGTGAAGGGTGGCGTCATCGGCAACTGGCGTGCCATTCAGGGCGACGCTGGCAAGGGTCGGTGCCTCGTTGTCGATGACGAGACCGGGAACTTTGGCGGTATTGAGTCCGACGGTGATGCCGGCACTCACCGCGCGTGCGGTGGCACGCAGCACGACCCCGTGACGGGTGGTGCCCGGCGGCGCAAGAGTGGCGACGGTGGTATCCCACGATGCTTCGGCACGCCCGACTGCCGGGTTACCGATGGTGGTTGGGGCCGGTGCGATCGGCACCCAGTCGGTCGTATCCGGATTTGAGGCATCGGTGGTGAAGGCCCACTCCACCTGGAAGGTCGTCCCCGGAGGGACGGTGCCGAATGTCGCGGTGGCAAGAAGGTCCACGGTGCCATGCAGGAGGGTGAAGGTTGGTGTCGCGATGGTCACCCCAACGTTCACCGGCGTGGCGATCGTGATCAGGCGGCTAAGCGTGACCGATCCACCGGGAACGCCGGTCCCCGTGACGACAAGATCGACGATGCCACTGGTGGCGGTGCCATTCCGGTCGGGGGCGACGCGGGCGGTCGCGCGTCCATTGGCATCGGTCGTGCCGGATGACGGCACCACGGTACTGGCATCGCCCGGCAGGAAGCTGGCGGTGTAGGAAGCGCTGGCGAGTGGCTGGTTGCTGGTGCCAAGGACCGTGAAGGTCACGTCACCGGGAATGCCACGGTAGATGGTAGTAAAGGTGGAGGTCGCGATTGCCGGCGCTGCCGGGGCGGTTGGGTTCAGGGTGATCGTGGCCGGGTTCGCGTTGCGCAGGACCGATCCCTCACGGGCTACCACGGCAGTCTCGCGGCCCGACGGGTGGTCGGACGCAAAGGTGAGGGTGCTGGTGGCAAGGGTGCTGCTGGCGGTGAAACTGTCGGTTGGGCGAACGGTGATCCGGGCGACGCGGAAGTAGCCGGACGGATACGCACCGGACGCGTTGGCGAAGGCACCGTACGAGAGGTTCAGGTGCCCGGTGGCGTTGTCCCACCACGGCTTCTGGAGGACGGTTTCCAACGGGATTCCGGTGGTGTCGACACTGACGACTTGCAGGCGGGTCGGGTCGAAGTCGAGGTAGCCGTCAAGGCCGACGATCCCGGTGGACCCGGCACGCATGATGAGATCAAGGGCGATGGTCTGCCCTGGTCCAAGTACGGTGGAGGTGACGGGCGCGAGGGTCAGGTCGACCGACGGCATCGCGGTCGCTGCCGTGGCGATGATGCCCCGCGAGGCAAGTCGGGCCACGAAACTCGCCGGCTGGATGGTGGTGGTCGCTGATTGTGCCGGGCTTCCAGTCGCGACCGGACCGGTTGTACTGGTCATGGATGGAGCGACCATCGAGGTAGCGGTCGCCGGCGCGGTCGCGGATGGAATGACCGTAGCTGCGGCGGTGCTGGCGGGCTCGATCAAGACTACCGGCAGTGGCGTAGTGGTTACGGCGAGGACGGCGGTTGGCGCCGGTTCCGAGGCTGGTGATGGCGTGGCGGTCGGCAGGGTGGTGTCGGCGGTGGCGGTCACGGTGGCAAGCGTGGCCAAGGCAACACCTATGGCGGTGCCGAAGCCGACGAGAACCTGGCGCCATGATCCGCGTATCACCGATTGCCTCCGAAAATTGCCATGTGTTTGATAGTGCTGCGTGATGGCAGCGTGATTCAGTTGTGCAGGGGTCTGGCCCCCACCCCCGGCCCCTCCCCCGTTGCGACGGGAGAGGGGGGAGAGAAGGTGCTAGCGGCTGACGGCACCGCGGGAGGCGAGGCCGTCGACCTGCGAGGTGCTGACGGGGATGACGTTGGCCCAGACCTGGCGGAAGTGGTCCTGGTTGGCCGCGTAGGTGTCACCGGTGCTGTTGGTGGCAATGCCGTTCGGGTCGACTTCGTAGAGTTCGCCGTTGCGGGAACCGTCGAGGACCCAGAGGAGGGCACCGGGGACGGCGCGGGCGAGCTGGAACTGCATGATGGTCTCCTTGGTGAAGGTGAG
>CAMDTO010000254.1 GCA_945907765.1 Thermoflexus hugenholtzii JAD2
CACCGACTGCCCCCAGAACCCTTCGGCGGTGTGGGCGTGGTGCCGGATGCCGGACGAGGCGAAGACCGCGGCGAGATCCTCGGAGACCCCTGACCCGTATCCCGACCGGGGCGAGAGGGCTACCTCACGCAGCGAAGGCAGGTATTCCAGGTCGGCTGGCACCATCGGAATTCCGAGGGAGATCAGTTGGGCTACCTGCGAAGGATCGATCCCGGCATGACGCACAAGGTCACTGACCGTCACGGATGATTGTGCATCGTGACGCAACAGCGCTACCGGAACCGGCCCGGCCCAGACTTGATGCAAGGCCTCTGCCACCAGTGGCCACGTTGCCTCCCAGTGGGGATCGACGACGATCAGACGGTGCGGAGACCCGTCATCACCCGCATGAAACCCGGTTCCTGGCAAGTGTCCCCCGCCCGATTGCGCTGTCGTTGCACCTGGCTCCACCATCAGATCGTCACCCCCTGCGCGCCACCGTAGCACCATCCGGGGCCGACCGGCCATCAGGGATGGGAACCGAACGTGTCGCGACCACCTCGATCACCGATGCCTCATCCCGGGACGGTCCGGATGCGACTCTGTTGCCACGATCCATTGTGACCCTTTCCGGAACCGTGCGCCGGCACTCCCAACCGCAGGGCGATCGAAACTGACAGGAACCGATGGCGACCACCTGCGTTGCCCGTGGGAAACCTGACCCCAATCTGTAACGGCACGCCCGGCCCGGCCTCTGTCGACACAATGAAACGCCGGTCTATTCTTGCTCTGTCACTGACAGTCCGGAGGGAAGAGATGGCCAGAACCATTCCCGCGCCACCACTGGCATTCACTCACGACTCATCAGATGCCACAGATGCCACTGGTTCCGGAGCGAACGGCCTGCGCCGAGACCCTTTGGTCCTGCCGGAAGACGAGGGTGGCCTCGTACGGATGGTCGCCGACCGGGACCTTCTGGATCCGCTTGCGGGGAACACACTGTCCTTCTCCGCCGAAACGTCGCCGGAAGGCACCTCCACAACGTCAGGCAAGGCATCCGTGCCCTTGTTCCGGCGCGTCCGCGAAAGATTGCCGGCCCCGCCAGACCACATCCTGGCCGAGATTGAACGCAAGGTGCATGCCGGTGAATGCCTATCCGCGGCCGATGGCATGGCCCTCTTCGCCGCCCCCGATCTCCTCTGGCTTGGCCGGTTGGCCCGCCACGCGCAACGTCGCATTACCGGCGACACCGTCTTTTTCAATATCAATCGCCACCTGAACCTGACCAACGTCTGCAAGGCCAAGTGCGCCTTCTGCTCCTTCAGGCGTGACGATGGCGAGGCCGGTGCCTACACCATGACCGTCGCCGAGGCGGTCGCGACCGCACGCACGACCGTCACCGCCCTGCCCATCACCGAACTCCACATCGTCAACGGTCTGCACCCGGATCTTCCATTCGATTACTACGTCGACATGCTTCGCGCGCTTTCGGATGCTTGCCACACGTCCACCTCAAGGCATTCACCGCTGTCGAGATCTGGTGGTTCGCACGCATCACGGGCAAGTCGTATGCGGAAGTCCTGCACGAGCTGCGCGAGGCCGGCCTCGGGTCCATGCCCGGAGGTGGTGCCGAGATCTTCGCCCCGGCTGTCCGGCGTCGGATCTGCGGCTACAAGTCCACTGCCGAGGACTGGCTTGCCGTCCACCTCACCGCCCATGGCCTTGGGATCCGCACCAACTCGACGATGCTCTATGGCCACATCGAGACAGCCGCCGACCGCATCGACCATCTTCTCCGCTTGCGCGAACTGCAGGACGAGACCAATGGGTTCCAGGTCTTCATCCCCCTGCGCTTCCACAACGCTAACAACCGCATGTCTGAGCTGCCGATGGCCACCCCGCTCGAGACGGCGCGTATCTTCGCCATCAGCCGACTGATGCTCGACAACATTCCGCACCTGAAGGCCTACTGGATCATGCTTGGTCTCGACACCGCGCAGACGCTCCTGGAGTTCGGGGTTGACGATCTGGACGGTACTGTCGTGGAGGAGCGGATCTACCACATGGCCGGGGCGCACACCCCCCACGAGATGGGACGGAACGAACTCCTGCGGGTAATCCGCGATGCCGGGCGCGAACCGGTGCAACGCGACACCACCTACAACGTGATGCGCCGTTTCTCCCGTGATGACGATCCGTCGGACGACCTGCCAACCGCCATGACGGTGCAAGCAGGGGCGGTGGGGGCACTGCGGTGAACCTGCCCCGCGTCGGCCACATTGCCTTCCTCAACTGCGCCCCGTACCTGCATGGCCTGGAAATGCGACGCAGTTCTGACCGGATGCATCTGCAGCCGGGAGTGCCAAGCGCACTCAACCGGCAAATCCTGGCTGGGAAACTCGACATCTCTCCGATGTCTTCGATCGAATACCTACGCAACGCCGCCGACCTCTGCCTGCTTCCTGGTCTGGGGATCGCCTCCGATGGGCCGGTGATGAGCATCGCCCTCGTATCGTCGGTGCCACCAACCAGTCTCGATGGTGCGCGGGTTGGACTGACGTCCACGTCGGCGACCTCCTGGGTCCTGGCGAAGATTCTCCTGCGGGAATGGTGGGGGGTCTCGCCAGTCTTTGTGCCGGAGATGCCGGGAGCAAGCGGTCTCCGCGGACCGTCGGACTCGTCACCGGCGCGCAAGGATGAGGCGACCGACCCGCTGGTGGCGCGTCTCCTGATCGGCGACCCGGCCTTGCGTGCCCTCTGGAAGCCTGAACCCGGCACGTGGACCATCGATCTCGGGCAGGAATGGACCCGGTACACCGGCCACTGCATGGTCTACGCGGTCTGGGCGGCGCGTCGTGCCTACGCTGAACGGCATCCGGAGACCGTCGTGGAGGTGACATCGATCCTGACACAAGCCCGCGACGCTGGTCTGCGTGACGCCCCGGCACTGGCGAGGCGCCTCGCCCCGCTGGAGAACCTGCCGGCGTCCCTGTTGGAGCGCTATTTTTCCACCTTGCATTACGGTTTCGGTCCGCGTGAACTCGATGGCCTGAACGCCTTTGCCGATGGTGCCGTGCGCGTTGGAGACTTGCAGTCGTTCCCCCGCCTTGCATGGACTGCCCCCGGCGCCGTTGCGACGGCGGCGTAAGGCCACCGACGCCGAATGATGGACACCGCTCCATTGAACGGTACTCGGTAGACTGGCGGGCGATAGCCGAACACCCACGCATCCTTGTCCCAATTGCCCATGATTGAGGGACGTTTCGCTTGGGACCGTGCTTTACCACCTCCCCCCGGAAGGACTGCCATGCCACGGATCGTGATGATCGGCGCGGGAAGCGTCGTCTTTGCCAAACGCCTGCTTACCGACCTTCTTTCCTGGCCGGCCTTGCAGGCTAGCGAGATTGTCCTGATGGATATTGACGCCGGACGGTTGGAA
>CAMDTO010000255.1 GCA_945907765.1 Thermoflexus hugenholtzii JAD2
GGGACACTTTCGGGCTTCGGAACGGTGTCTCTGCCAACCGCGTTCGTACTCGTCTGGTTGGGAACGGTAAGTACTGCGTTCAATTTCACGCTTTGGACTTACGCGCTCTCCCAATTGCCGGTTGCGCGCGTTGTCAACTTGCAATACCTGGTGCCCCCGCTCGGGGTGGTGGTCAGCGTTGTGTTTCTCGGTGAACCGGTAGGTCCCGGGCTTGTCATTGGGGGCGCAGCGATCCTAGTAGGCATCATCCTCGCGCAACGCGGGACGACCATGGCGCGTGCCTGACACAGTGACGGCACCCTTCGGATCCTGTGGTATCGTGCCAGAACAGGCAAGTTACTCGTCGGGCGGGAGGGCGAACCGTGGCCGGTCTACTAGAAGGCAAGGTCGGAGTCATCACTGGGCTGTCTGAAAAGCATGGGTACGCCTGGGGGATTGCCCAGGCGTGCATGCGTGAGGGCGCGCAACTCATCTTCACCCACGAGGCTCGGTACGCCCGGCACGTCGCTGAATTGACGGCGGAGATCCCTCACGCCACCCTCGTTGAGCTCGACGTCTCGGATGATGTGCAGATCACTGAAGCGTTCGGGCGTCTCGACCACCAGTTCGGTGGCCTGGACTTCCTTGTTCACGCTATTGCCGGTGGTGGTGGCAAGGCCCTTATGGGACGCGTCACGGATACCGAGCGGGCCGACTTCCGGATCATGTTCGAGGTGAGCACCTACTCGTTGATCGCACTGACCCGCGCTGCCGAGCCGCTCTTTGCACGGCGTGGTGGCGGATCAGTTGTCGCGCTCACGTACTACGGCGGAGAAAAGGTCGTGCTTGGCTACAAGGCGATGGGCATCGCCAAGGCGGCTCTCGATGCCACGGGTCGGTACCTTGCGGCTGAACTGGGTGTGGAGAACATCAGGGTCAACCTGCTGTCCCTAGGCCCGGCCCGGACAATGGCCGCCCGCGGTATTCCCGGTTTCACCGAGATGCTCCGTCATGCGAACGACCATGCACCGTTGCGTCGAAATATCGAGACTGTGGATGCGGGTAATGCGGTCGTCTATCTCTGCAGTGAGCTTGGACGGAACGTCACGGGCGAGATCCTCCACGTTGACGCTGGCTTCAATGCGATCGCGTACTGACCGCACTGGGCCCTGCATGCGGTCAGCACGGCGAACTTGGAGCTCTTCGACTGATGCGTGACGCACCACCGCGTCGGTACCTTCGTGTTGGCCGGGTCTTCTGTGCCACCGGGCCGACCGTCCCACGTGATGGTCAGACCGTTGACGAAATCGGTGCGATCGCGGACGGCGAAGTCATAGAAGACGCCGTTGTCCAGGTGGTCGGCAGCCGGATTGGTGCGGTTGGGCCGGCTCATCGGGTCTCCATTCCACCGGGTGCCGAGGTAATCGACCTCCCAGGCACGACGTTGATGCCCGGGCTGGTTGATGCGCACGTCCACATGATGATCCGGCAACGTGAGACAGTCACTGAGCTGTGTCGGACCCACGATGACAGCCAATTGCTTGTGCGTTCCGCGTCGCATGCGCGACAGATGCGCGACGCGGGCGTGACGACCGCCCGGGACTGCGGCAGTCGCGGGACGTTCCTGCAGGCCCTTCGCGACGGCATCGCCGACCGCCTCCTTCCCGGGCCGAGACTTCTGGTGTGTGGTCCGCCAATCACGTCAACCGGTGGGCACCTTTGGTCCTGCGGTGGAGAGGTTGACACGGCGGAAGAGGCGCGGACTTTGGCCCGGCGCCTGATCCGCGATGGCGTGGACTTCATCAAGGTGATGGCAACGGGTGGACGCATGACTCCCGGTACGAACGTTGGCCGTGCCCAGTTCAGCGAGGCCGAGTTGCGGGCGATAGTCGATGACGCGCACCGGCTAGGCCGTCCAGTGGCTGCGCACGTGCTTGGTACCGAGGGGATGGCCCACGCGGTGCGCGCCGGCGTCGATACCCTCGAGCACGGCAACTGGCTGGACGAGGACGGTCATGCTGTGGCGTTCGACGAAGGCCTCGCCCGAGAGATGGCGGCGCGTGGCTGCTTCCGGAACATGGCCACCCAACCGTCGCGTCTCCTGGCGGAACGGCCGAAGTCATCGCCCCTCGGTGCGAGTGAACGTCGCGACATGGCAGACCATCAGGAACGGTGGCACTGGTTCCGCAGGGGTCTGGAACTTGGCGTTCCCAGCTTCTTCTCCACAGATGCCATCTTCGGCCAGTGGGAGGACGCCTGTCCCGACCTGGCATGGCTCACGATCTTCGTTGCCGAACGCGGAGGCATCCCGGTGCCACTTGCACTGAGGATGGTCACTTCGGTGGCCTCGGCGGCGCTTGGCCTTGACCATGAGATCGGAACGGTTGTTCCCGGGCGCATCGCAGACCTTTTGGTCGTGCGAGGGGACCCGGTTTCAGACCCGCGTGCCTTGCGCGATGTCGTTGCCGTCTTCCAATCCGGCGAGCGAACGGTGTAGGCAGTCGCCGGGGCGGTTGCCTGATCGCTGCGCGGTCACTACACTGGCATCACGCAAACCGGGGGGCGATGACGTGGGTCTCTACGTCGCTGCAAGCGTGCGTGCCGCCGGACGACGGTTTGCGAGGAGCGAGGAAATGTCCGTGATGAACCTGACAGCTATTGGGGTGGGTCGGCCGAGTCGGCGACGCCTCCTCGGGATCGGTGGCAGTGCATTGAGCCTGCTGCTGGCAGCATGCGGTGGAGAGACGGCACCCGCAGCCCCTGCCAAGGCCGACCCAACCAAGGCACCGGCAGCCGTCGCAGCGACCACTGCGCCAGCGCCGACGGCCGCCGCGGCCGCCGCGGCTCCTACCAAGGCCCCGGCCCCGGCGGCGGCATCCGTCCCAGTCACCATCGAGATCCTTACCCGGGACGGCGTCGAGGCGCCGACCGGGCATAGCCAGTTCTACAACAACCAGGCTAAGAAGAACTTCACTCCGGATTCAAAGATCACCGTCCAGTTCGTTGATGCCAAGCCAAACGTCGGCGAGAAGCTGTTCGTCCTGGCAGCCGCCAACACCCTGCCGGATGGATCGTGGTTCGGTGTCGTCGCCGACGGCGAGAATGGCCGTGAACAGGCTCAGAAGGGCATCTTCAAGCCGCTCGACGACCTGATCAAGCAGGATTCCCGCTTCGAGAAGAACATCTTCTTCAAGTCGTTCATGGATGTCCTTGCGGTGGCTGGCAAGCAGTACGCAGTGCCTACCCACACGCATTACGGCACCAACGTCCTCTACTACAACAAGAACCTGACGGACGCCGCCGGGGTGAAGATCCCCGACGACGGCAGCTGGACGATCGACGAGTTCATCGAGATCGCCAAGAAGCTGACCAAGAAGGAAGCCGACCAGTGGGGCTACTGGCCGGTTGCATCCGGGTTCTCGGAGTTTGG
>CAMDTO010000256.1 GCA_945907765.1 Thermoflexus hugenholtzii JAD2
GGATGGCACGTGCCGGCGTTCTACGAACTCGCCCTGGCACAACCCACGGTGCACGCGGCCGAGCACTCGACGATGCTGCTGGCCGCAATGATCACCTGGTGGCCCATCTTCGGCACGATGTGGGAATACCCGCGCCTGCCGTATGGCGGACAGGTCTTCTACCTGTTCATCCAGTCATTGCCTCCGACCATCCTGGGCGCATTGATCACCCTGACCTCCAAGGAGCTCTACCCCACGTACTTCATGGCCGAACGGATCTCGTTCCTGTCCGCCGCCGAGGACCAGACAATCGCCGGTCTCATCATGTGGATCCCCGGGGCACTCGGCTACTTCACGGTGCTCACGGGAATCTTCTACGTGTGGGTTGAGAAACGACCAGCGTCTGAACGGGACTCACCGTTCCGCAAGGTCGATCCCGGACGGGTCCGCCAACGCGCAGCCACTGTCGTGACGGCCCCAACCACCATGCCTTGACAGGCATCCGACGCGCAGCGGCGCCCCCCTGAAGGGTTACCGGACCGACCGGAAGACGAACGCCGGCGGGATATTGCGCCAGACGATATTCGTCCGGCAGTTCCCGAAGGTCTGGCGCATCAACTGCGGCGTGTGCACCGGTGAATAGGAAAACCCGGTCACGACCCCGCCAGGCTTGACGACGGCCTGGATGGCGTCCATGATCAGGCCCCGCAGGGACGACGGAAAGTTCATCAGGGGCAGCGATGTGACCACCGCGTCAACTGGCATCTGATAGGGCGCGACAATCTCGCGAAGGTGCTCGGCCGGGTGATTGACAATCACCAGGCGCTTGTCCGGCAACTCATCGTGAAGCAACGCACAGAACGTCGGGTCAATCTCAACCGCCACCACGACGGCATCCGGCGACGCACGATGCAGGAGCGCCCGGGTGATCGGTCCGGTGCCGGGGCCCAACTCGACGATCAGGCGCGCGTCGTGTGGAACCCGGGAGGCGATCGCCCTCGAGAGGACCGGCGAACTCGGGGCAATCGATCCCACGTCGCGCGGATTCCGTGCGAACTCGCGCAGGAGCCCCGCCCAATGGCGCGCCGCGCGCACGGGACCGGCACGCTTGCCAGAGTGGCGGAGAAGGGTCAGCGACGGCGGCGTTGCAATGTTCTGGTTCACGTGGCCTAGGTAGTATAGAGGGAACGGATCGCCCGTTCGGGAAAGTTTTTGGCACCGATCCGGTTGACAGAACCGTTTGATGGGTGCATCCCCCCGGCACCTGTCTCGCCCGCCGAGCCCGTTCCCAAGTGCTGTGTGATGCCCGTGCACGTCAATCCCTTGCGTGGTACCGACACCTGATCCCGGATCCTTCCAGACGTGCCATTGACGATGCATTCCACATGGCAGGCGGTCCTCGCCTGGCTGAACGCTCACGAATCGCTCTTCATCTTCCTGGCAATCCTGCTTGAAGAGAGTGGCATTCCAATGCCGCTGCCCGCGGACATCGCCATGGCACTGGCGGGCTACCGTGTGGCGCAGGGCCAGATGTCGATCCTTGAGGCCTTCGCAATCGGCCAGGTTGCGACCCTCACCGGATCCTCGCTGCTCTTCTGGGTGGGCCGGAGGGGAGGCCGGCCGCTCCTCGCCCGCTACGGAAAGTACCTGTTCATCAGTCCCGAGCGGCTAGACCAGGCCGAACGACTGATCACCCGCCACGGCCCGCTGGTAGTCATCATCGGACGCCAGATACCCGGTCTCCGCCTGGCATCGCCCTTGGCATGCGGCGTGTTCAGGGTGCCGTACCGGGTCTTCCTGCCCGCGATGTTTGTGGGATCAACGGTCTACATCGGCGCATTCATTGCCCTTGGGATCTATGGCGGACCGACCGTCTTCACCTACTTCCAGTCACACGCCTTCCCGGTGCGGTTCATCGTTGCCAGTGCGCTCCTCATCGGAAGCGTGGCAATCCTGCGCGTGCTGTCACGACGGGCCAAGGAAGTGCAGCGGACACTCGAACTGCTCCCCTCACCGGTACGTCCCGTGACACCCGTTCCCGACGGGCACCGGCACTCACGGCTCGAACGCGTCGGGGAGGCGATTGCCGTACGGATGCCCGTGACCGCCCGGCGCACCTTCGACGCCACCCTGATCGCCGGGATTGGCGCGAGCGTGGTAACCGGTCTTGCGGTCACCTGGCTCCTCGAGCTCGCATCGTTTGCGATGCCTGCGTCACCGGAATACGCACTCCTGCGGTTCCTGGAAGGGAGACCCGGTCCGGGCGGGTGGCTCGTGTCACCGGGATCAATCACGGCAGTCCTGTCGCAGCAAGTGGCGCTCACGGGCCTGCGATGGACGAGTTTCGGCGGACTGCTGGTGACGGTGCCTCTGCAAGTGATCGGGCTGCTCTTCTGGGCAATGCTGTACGGGTTCGTCCTTGAACGGCGCCTGCGCGGTTCACCATTGCTCCGGGGACTCCAGTTCAGCATGGTGCTCTGGGTACTGATCGGGATCGTGGTCTATCCCGTCCTCGGCGCCGGCCTGTTTGGCGTGCGGCTCAACGCAGGGTGGGCCCCGGCACTTGCCGAACTCGTGCGTCACGCCGTATTCGGCACCACGCTCGGCGTCCTGCACGATGCCCTGCGCCTGGTTTCGCAGCCGCGCGGCGGGGCGTCGATTACCGGCACGTTCCCACTCATCGTACGAAGCGCCCCGTCGTCGCCGTGACGGCAGGAACCCGGCGAATACAGAAAAGCCGACCCGAATGGGGCCGGCCCTGCGTTGCAAACCAAACTTGTACCGGTCAGTCCGCCGGAAGATTAGCGGCGGCGGCGATGTCCACCACCGAATTCACGGCCACCCGGCCGCCTTGCGGCACGCCACTCCTGCAGGAGTAACGGCACCGTCTGCGGCAGGTCGAGGTCGTATCGGGTTGCGAGGCGCTCGGTGACATCGGCAATCCACCGGCGATCATCGTTGGTCGGTGAGGGCCCATCCCACATCCGTTGCACCAACTGGTCGGCGGCAAAGGCCTCGCCCATGTCCTTGAGGACTTGTTCCTGGTCCTCCGGCAGAGCCGGGAACCCCTGCTTGACAATGGCTACCCAATCGAGGCGGTTTGCCGCCTCGAAGGCGATGTCCTGGAGCAACTCATCAACATCGTCGAGAGCGGTGCGTGGTGCGTTTTCTGAATCGTCTTGCACTGAATTGACCATGGTGCTCCTCGCGGGAACGCTTTCATGACTATACCCGTGCGGAGGGACCCGGCACCGGAGGCGGGTTACCGGACCAAACCGACCACGCTGACGGCGAATTCGACCGCCTCCCAGTTGTTAACTCACGACCATCCGTCACTTGGCCGATAGTTAGTGAGACAGGGAAGCGTGGGGTCTCGGAACTCTCGAGACACTCCGGTTGTAGTGACCGGAACCCGCAGG
>CAMDTO010000257.1 GCA_945907765.1 Thermoflexus hugenholtzii JAD2
CACTTCACGCAACCACCGGCACGGTTCTCCGAGGCCTCGCTGATCAAGGCGCTTGAGGAGGATGGGATCGGCCGTCCGTCGACCTATGCGCCGATCATCTCGACGGTGCAGGAACGCGGGTACGTCGAACGGACCGAACGGGTCTTGCGTCCGACGGAGCTCGGGATGATCGTGAACGACCTCCTGGTGGAACATTTCCCGGATGTGGTGGATGCGGGTTTCACCGCCCTGATCGAGGGGCAGCTGGACCAGGTGGCGGATGGCGAGGGTGACTGGGTACCGGTGGTGCAGCAGTTCTACGAACCGTTCGCGCTGAATCTGGAGAAGGCGCGCGACCTGATGGAACGGGTCGAGATAGCCGACGAGCTTTCGGACGAACTGTGTGAGGTCTGTGGTCGCCAGATGGTGATCAAGCTCGGGCGGTTCGGGAAATTCCTGGCGTGTTCGGGCTTTCCGGAGTGCCGGACCACCCGCACGCTGGTGACCCGCATCGGGGTGCCGTGTCCGAAGTGTGGATCGGATCTCCTGGAACGCAAGACGAAGCGTGGCCGGACCTTCTTCGGGTGCATGACGTACCCGACCTGCGACTTTGCGATCTGGCAGCGGCCGGTGCCGGAACCTTGCCCGGTGGACGGCCAGATGCAGACCCTCCAGTCGGGTGGGAAGGTCGTGTGCACCGTTTGCGGGCATGTGACGGTGCGGGTCAAGTCCGAGGAGGATTTGCCGGTTGATGGTGATGATGACGAGGAGGGCAGCGATGCCCCGGACGTCCCGGAGGCACCGGAGCTCATCGCCGCGGGCGCGTAGGCGATTGACGTCGGCGCGGCGCGATGCATCCCGGTGACCCGATGACGGTGCCGGGACGTGCGACGCGAGCTGAGGTGGAGGCGGTCTTCCGTGCGGCGCCAGACGTGTACCTCTACGGCATCGGCGACTTGGCCGACGACTTCTGGGGTCGCGCCCCATGGTGGGCGACGCCACGAGCGGCCATCGGCCATCGGCCGCCTCCGCCTTGATGGGATCCCGGAACCGATCGTCGACGCGCAGGGATTTCCGGACGACCCGGAACTTCTTGCCCTCGTGGCATCGGTTGCGCAGCAGCTGCCCGATGCGTGTGCCGGACAGGTTGCGATTGGCATCGACCGGGCACTCCCGCCGTGGTTTGACCTCGTGGAGTCGGTTGCGTTGCGCGGCATGGTGCTTGCCCGGCCGGATCGGTTGGCTGGTGACGGCGTCGGCGACCGGTTGGGGATGGACGAGTACCCACAGCTCTGGGTATTCCTCGATGCCACGGTTGACGCGGAGGGGTTCCTCGGGCCGGACATGGTGACGACTGGTCACTACCTTGGGTCGCGCGATGGATCAGGCGCCCTTGTTGCGGTGGCGGGCGTACATCCCGCCGAGAAGTCGCACGGGGTAGCCGTGATTGGAAACGTGGTCACGCATCCGGACCACCGTGGCCGGGGCCTTGCCCGCGTGTTGGTCACGCGCCTCGCACGTGCGTTGCACGAGACGTACCCGGGGGTCGGCTTGAACTGCCGGGCTGAAAATATAGCCGCGATGCGCCTGTGTGGCTCCCTGGGGTTCGGCCCATACGGCGGTCACGCATTGGTGCACCAACGGTTCGTGCGCCGCGTCTGAATTGGAGTGATGGTTGCCTAGCTAGGCGCGGGTGGGGCGGCGTCCCGGGCCGGTCGCAGCGACGGCGAGACCGGCCGTGCCAAAGATGGCAATGGCGAGGGCCCATGCCCGGCCATCGTCCTCGATGTGCTGGTCAACCGGACGAACCGCCTCGAAGAGGCCTTTGCGGAAGCCAAGGTAGTCGAACGACGGGTCGACGCTTGACCCGTTGGCGGGACCGGCCACCATTGGCAGGACGGGCAACGGCGGTGCGATCCGCCAGAGGCCAGTGGCCGTCACGACCGGTTCGGGCGGGTAGATCGTGAGCAACTGGTCGTGGTCCCTCTCGGTGGCGACCGCGAGGGCGTAGATGTTTCCGGCAAAGACCGTGAGTGCAATGGCAAGCGCGGCGATCTGGATGGGCGCGACGGTGCGACCGGCACGGGGCCCAAGGGTGGCGAGGGCGACCACGACACAGGGGTAGGCGACGGCAGCGTGACGGTAGAAGGTGATCGGCGAGAAGTTGTCGGCGGCCAGCATCGTCGGCGTGAGGAAGATCACGCCAGTGCCGAGCACTGTGGCGAGGGGTACGCCGATGAGGCCGGGGACGCGCCGGGAGAGGATGCCCATCCCCGCGAGGATGACCACGAGGACAATGGCAGCGATGGGGTTGCCTGCTGCACGGGGCAAGCCGATGGTTTCGGCATACCACGGCAGGTTGTTGCGCATGATGGTGTCGAGGTTCGGCCAGACGTGGGAGACTGACGCGATGTTCGCCCACCCGCCCGGCCACGCGATGCCAAGGTCCCGAAGCATGATCGCGCTGAAGGCGGCGGCGGGCGCGATGACGACCGCGACCCCGAGAGTGACTGCCCGCCACGTGGCGACAGGCCATCTTCGGGGTCGGGCGACGGTGAGGGTGCCAAGGACGATCGCCCCCACGTAGACCATGCCTTCGGGCCGGGTCAGGAGGGATGCTGCGCCGGCAATGCCAGTGGCGATTGCAAGGCGGGCCGACAGTGGGTGGTCACCCCGCAGGGCAGGCCACGCGCGCGCGCCAAAGGCGACGAAGGCCGTCAGGAAGGTCGCGAAGGTGCCGTCTGGTTGGGCGGCGCCGAACACGTAGGTGCGTGCGTGGGGGGTCGTTGCCAGTGCCAGCGCAATCGCGATGGCCCAGACACGCCCGGCCCCCACCCCACGTGCGGCCCCCCATGTGGCGATTGGCAGGAACGCGCCGATGACGATGGCTGGCGTCCTGAGGGCGGCGTAGGTGTGCCCGAGGAGACTGAAGGCGCCTTGGGCCAGAAGGGGATAGACCGGCAACTCGACCAGGTAGTAGTCGCCGGAACCGGGAATACCACCAGTCACCGACCATCCAAGGCCGGTTCGCCAGGCGTCTGCCACCGACCAGTACCGGATCAGGTCATCGGTGGCGACGACGTGCCATGCGCCGGAGGTGGCGACCCCGGTTGCCAGGAGCGTGGCGATGGTCATGAGGTCGCGGCTTCGGTCGATGGCGACGGTGTCGGCGCTGGCACGCCGGTCGGCGAACCACGGTGACGCACCGGCAAGCAGCACGGTTGCGGGGAGGAGGATGCCAGCAAGTCGCGGTTCGTGGGCGAGGGCGTGGAACAGGTCATCGGAGGCATAGGTGGCAATGGAGGCGATGCCTGCGACGATGGCCGCGGGAAGAAGGCCTCGCCAGCTGCCGGG
>CAMDTO010000258.1 GCA_945907765.1 Thermoflexus hugenholtzii JAD2
GGCGCTGGCAAGTCAAGGCACGCGACGGTGCTGTGCTCGCATGGGGTCCACTTTCCGGCCCGCTCGTTATCCGGCCCGCCTCTCCGGAGACACGGATTGTCCTGGACTATCGACCCTCGGGCGACGTCCCCGGACGCTCTAACACGTACTTCGATACGTATCGCGGGGAAATCATCCTGTATCCGTCGACCCAGGGCATCGACACCGTAAACCGATTGCCAATCGACGATTACCTGCGTGGCGTGGTGCCGTCGGAAATGCCTGCGTCCTGGCCAGATTCGGCGCTGCAGGCCCAGACACTTTCGGCGAGGACGTATGCGGTGTTTCGCGCACAGACCCGAGCGAAGCAGACGTGGGACGTCGATGACTCGACTTGGGATCAGGTCTACCACGGTTGGTGGGCGGAACATCCCAGCACGAACCGTGCGATTGATGCGACCGCTGGGCAGCTGATCTCGTCCAGTGGACAAGTTGCGCAAACCTACTACTTTGCAACTTGTGACGGGTGGACCGAGAACAACGAAAACGTATGGGGCGGAACTCCCCTGCCGTATCTGCGTGGCATCCGAGATGTCGATGCATCCGGGAAGCCGTTCGACTCGGGCGCGCCAGGTGCAACGTGGTCGACAGGGTCTTTTACATCGACCCAGCTGTTTGCGGTGTTTCGTTCTGATCCGGCTACAGATGTCGGTCCGATCAGGGCAATCGACTTGACATCCAGGACGCCATCAGGACGCCTGATCGCGGTCAAGATCACTGGGACATCTGGCACGAAGTCCGTCTCGCCGGAACTGTTCCAGGCAAAGTTCAATCGCCTGCGTCCACCAGGTGTCAAGGCGCTTCTCAGCACGAATTTCGATGTTCTTTGGACATCACCGGACGCAGTGAGGCTCACGCAGGCCGGGGCAACTCCGATGGCGGCGCGCACAACTCCGCGGATCGGTGGTCTTGGATCGACAGTGGTCAATGGAGCCGGGAGCGGAATCGTCGCACTGCCCGGCGTGAACCTCCTCGCACCCCAACTGCCCGCTGCGCCCGGCGGGCCACAGTTGCAGGCCACGCCAACACCCTCCCCAACGCCAGTGTCACCCCCAACCCGCTATGACTTGACACTTTCTATGCCTCCTCGCCCAGCGTCCCCCACGAACCAGTACTTTGATGAGACGGGTCACAATGTCGGAGGCGCATTCCTGAGGTACTTCGTCACCTTCGGCGGTCTGGATATCTTTGGCATGCCGAGGACTGAGGAGCTTCTGGAGGACGGCCGGACAGTGCAATACTTCCAGCGTGCCAAGATGGAGTTCATCGTCGACAAGGTCGGGACCCAATACGAGGTCCAACCGGCCCTCATTGGCGACACGCTTACTGAACGGCGCCGACCATTTGCAGCCTCGCCAGTCTTTGACACGACACCCGGTCATCGGTACTTCCTAGAGACCGGTCATGGCCTCCACAATTCGTTCTTCGCCTACTGGACAGAAAACGGTGGCCTCGACTTGTTCGGCTATCCAATCTCCGAAGAGATGGAAGAGAACGGGGTAATCGTCCAGTACTTCCAGCGGGCGCGTCTCGAGTACCGGTCTGACCGCCCCGAGGGCAGTCGTGTACAGCCGGGTTTGATCGGCGACGAGTTGCTTGTGCGCCGTGGGTGGTTGCCTCCGCCCGTCACATGAAGCGGCCAGATCACCGTCGAATATTTCCGGACCCTCAATAGAATCGACTGGGAAGCGGAGAAAGGTGCGCACGACATGGCAAAGGCAGTAGACGGAGTAATCCGGATCGGGATCATCGGTAGCGGCGGGATTGCCAAGGCGCACGCTCGCGCATACAAGGAAATAGAAGGAGTCACGATCGTTGCAGTAAGTGACGTGGTTCCAGGCAAAGCGGGTGCGTTCATTGACGAGCTCGAACTGAGCGATGCCACGCCATTCACTGACCACCGTGAGGCGCTTGCCCAAGTTGCCATGCACGGGGTTTCGGTCTGCACCCCGAACGTGGCGCATCACCGGACGAGCATTGACGCGCTGGAAGCAGGGGTCAACGTGTTGACCGAGAAGCCGATGGCCGTCACGCTGCAACAGGCTGTCGAAATGGAACAGACAGCACGTCGAACCGGCAAGATCCTGACCATTGGGTTTCAGCCCCGTTATGACCCCAACATGGTCATGCTCAAGGAACTGATCCAGTCGGGTGCGCTTGGCAAGATCTACTACGTGGAGACCGGCGGTTGCAGGCGTCGGGGCATGCCAGGGGGCACTTTCATCCGCACTGATCTGGCGGGCGCAGGTGCGCTTGCCGACATCGGGTGCTATTCGCTCGATATGGCCCTCAATCCGCTTGGGTACCCCAAACCCCTGACGGTGTCTGCGGTCGCAACGAACCACTTCGGGACAAACCCAACCTACCACCGTGAAGCCGACAAGTTCCAAGTTGAGGACTTCGGCTCGGCCTTGATCCGCCTTGAGGGAGGCCTGACCCTTAACTTCAAGATCAGTTGGGCAATGCACATGGACACCCTTGGGGCCACGATGTTCCTGGGAACGGATGCGGGCTTGAAGGTCACGTCGGCCGGGTCAGGTCCGTGGAGCGGAGTGTGGGACGGAGGAGTTGGCTCGGTCACCATGTATCACGACCTACACGGGAGCCATGTGGAGACCCACATACCGGTCAAGCAGCACACCGTGAAGATCTTTGCCGAAAAGGTGAAGGACTTCGTGGGTGCAATCCAGGAAGGTCGGCCTGCGCCAATCCCCGGCAGTCAGATCGTGCGTAACCAGGCGATCATCGACGGCATTCTCCGGTCAGCGGCGCTCGGTCGCGAGGTTGATATCGAAATCCCCGAACTCTAGGGGCAGTTCCTGGTCACGCCCATCGGATGCCGAGGACCGATGGGCGACTGCATCCAAGCAGGTGTAACGCAACTCGATGACGTCCTGAAGGGGTAATCCGATGCTATTGGGTGGCATCCTGCATCCAGAGATCTTGCGAGGCCTGGGCCAGGCCGGACATGGCGCGAAGATCCTCATTGCCGATGGCAATTACCCGTTGGCAACCCGGTCGCCCGGCACCGCAGTTCGCGTGTACCTCAATCTTGCGCCCGGCAAGGTCACGGTCCCTGATGTCCTAGAGGCAATCGTCGGATGCACTCCGATCGAACTCGCAGAAGTGATGACACCGGACAGCGGCGAGGAACCGGCGATTTTCTCGGACTTTCGAACGCTTCTGGCTTCTTCCACAACAGCGATGCGCATCGCCGGCGGTCCACCGGAACTTTCCGTCCTGAAACGGTGGGATTTCTATGACGCCGCGAGTGCCCCAGACGTGGCAC
>CAMDTO010000259.1 GCA_945907765.1 Thermoflexus hugenholtzii JAD2
CAGCGCTTGCCTTGGCCCTCAGGAGGGCCGGGCCGGAACAGGCATCCCAATTCACATGGGCGGCCGCAGCGCACGGGTGTGTTCTCGCGTACCGGGCCGCAGTGGGAAGAAGCTCTGGAGGCTCTGCGCCGGAACTCGGCTCCACGTTCTGGAAACCTGCCACCGCTTCCGCCCGTTCCGTCCGGGGACAGATGCGAACTCAATGAAACTGCGCAGTCGGACGGGCCGGAGGGATACCCCACGTGACCAACGTGCCGGGCCGAACGCCATTTCCGGTTCTGCGTTGATCGACCCAGCCTCGCCTCCAACCCAATGGGCCTCATCTAATGAGGCGTGGCGCACGCCGGCCGAGGCCGCACGCGTTCCGACTACCGGGTCCCGGCTTCGTTCAAAGCTTGCGCTTCTTGCGACAGACTTTGCGATCCTGAACGTCGCGTTCCTGGTCGCTTACTGGCTTCGCTACGACTTGCGTCTCTGGCCGGAAACCGCAGAGTTCTTTGACGCACCACTGAGTTCCTATTACACCGCCCAGGCCGTGTTCGTCGGGCTGTCGCTCGTCATGGTGTTGCGACAGGGCCTCTACCGTCTGAAGCGGACCACCCAATGGCTCGACGAAGTTGGCATGATCGCGAACGCGGTCACGATCGCGATCTCGGTCCTGGTCATCATCTTCTTCCTTCTCCGCCCCGGGGTCACGTCACGGGCAATGCTCGCCTACGTCTGGGTCGGATCAATCGGGCTGCTCTCAACGTTCAGGTTAGTCCTGCGATGGATCATTTCCCGCAGACGTCGTGCCGGGATTGGTGTTAGCCGCATCCTGGTCATCGGCGCTGGGCACCTTGGCAAGATGGTGATGCAGCAGATTGCCGGAAGACCTGGCCTGGGCTACGACCTGGCAGGGTTCTGTGACGACGTCGCGTGCGCACAGGGGACAAACTTCGGCCGTTTCGAGTGCCTTGGTCCGGTGCGGGAAGTCCCGGGTGTCATTGCCACGCATCGCATTGACGAAGTGGTAATTGCGCTGCCATCGGCGGAACACGCAACCATCCTGTCCATCGTCGGCCTGTGTGAACGCATGGGCGTTGAGTTCCGTCTGGTGCCTGAGACGTACGACCTGACCTTGGGAAGCCTTGAAGTCGACCACATCGCCGGCATTCCGCTTATCGGCCGACGCGAAACCACAATCCGCGGAATAAATCTGATAATCAAGCGGGCCATCGACATCCTGGCCTCCAGCGTCGCACTTGTTGTGTCCGCGCCACTCATCGCACTACTCGCACTCGCGGTCAAGATTGATTCGCCCGGCCCGGTCTTCATCCCGCAAGTGCGGGTCGGCATGCGCGGTCGCACCTTCCGCTGCTTCAAGGTCCGGTCAATGCACCAGGATGCCGACCGGAGGCTCGCCGACCTGATGAAGGACAACGAGGCGGGCGGGGTCATCTTCAAGATACGTGATGACCCGAGGCGAACCCGAGTGGGTCGTGTCTTGCGCAAGTTGTCGCTTGATGAGTTGCCACAGTTCTGGTCCATATTGACTGGAGAGATGAGCCTCGTTGGGCCAAGGCCGCCGTTCCCGCACGAAGTTGCGCAGTACGAGGACTGGCACAAGCGACGCCTCTCCGTAACTCCTGGGTTGACCGGGCTGTGGCAGGTCAGTGGACGCAGTGACCTCCCATTCGATGAAATGGTCATGCTTGACTTGTATTACATCGAGAATTGGTCGCTCAGCCTCGACTTGAAAATCATCCTGCGGACGATCCCGACGGTCATATCCGGTCGCGGGGCGTACTAGTCGACAGGCACGCGGATGCCCAGAAGCGCATCCGTCGTCCGCCGACTGCGTTCCTCATCCGGATGAAAAACGCCGACACCATGCGATTTGCGATCGTCCACGATTACCTCAACCAGATGGGGGGCGCCGAACGCGTCCTGATGGTGTTGCACGACCTATTTCCCGGCGCACCGATCTTCACGTCCATCTACGAACCGTCACTGGTTGATCCGGCGTTCCGCACGATGGATATCCGAACCAGTTTCATGCAGCGTCTACCACTGGTTCACCGGCACCACCAACCATTCCTGCCGGTCTTCCCGTTCGCATTCGAAAGCCTCGATCTGTCCGGGTACGACGTCGTCCTCTCAATGAGCAGCGCCTGGTCAAAGGCAGTGCGTACGCGCCCGGACGCGATCCACCTGAACTATTGCCTCACCCCGATGCGGTTTGCATGGGCGTTCGACGACTATGTCCGCGACGAACCGGTATCGCAGTGGCAACGGGCCATCCTCGCCCCGGTTCTCTCGTGGCTGCGCCATTGGGATGTGACGACGTCAAGCCGGGTCGACGAATTCTCGGCGATCTCAAGGGTCGTCCAACAACGGATACACAAGTACTACCGCCGGGATGCGTCGATCATCTACCCCCCGGTCGACACAACGCCGTTCGCACCACTCCGTGCCACCGCCAGGGACGGAGGCTACTATGTCGTTGCGTCGCGACTGATCCCGTACAAGCGGATCGATCTGGCGATCGCAGCGTGCAATCAACTGCGGATGCCCTTGAAGATCCTTGGCGAAGGACGGGATCGCGCACGCTTGGAGGCGCTTGCCGGGCCGACGATCGAGTTCCTCGGGTGGGTCAGTGAACCCGAAAAGCGGTCCATAATCGCGAATTCCACGGCATTCATCTTCCCCGCCGAGGAAGATTTTGGGATCGCACCAGTCGAGGCGATGGCGGCCGGACGACCGGTGATCGCATTCGGTGCCGGCGGTGCCCTTGATACGGTCATTCCCGGGAAGACGGGGGCATTCTTCGGCGAAGCAACGCCCGATGCCCTTGCGTCCGTGCTATCCGATGTCAGCACACAATCATGGGACGGTGACGCCATTGCCTCTCACGCTGCCCGGTTCGACACGGAGGCGTTCAAGACGCAGATGCGTGCGTGGGTTGCGCGCGCGTCAGGCCGCGCCAAAGACAGTGCCCCGGTGAGACGCGGGGACGGTTGGCATCCCCCGAACGCAGACAGGATTCCCAATGGAGTTTCGTGAGTACGGCCAGATCGTCTGGCGCCGACGCCGACTGATCACCCCGCTCGTCGTCGTCACATTCATTGCCAGCCTGATCTTCAATCTCGTTATCCCGCCGATCTACCGCACGGAGATCACGGTCTACATCCAGGCAATCATCCCGGCCCAAGTCTCCGGAGCAACGAGTTACTACCCGCAAGACTATTGGCAGAC
>CAMDTO010000260.1 GCA_945907765.1 Thermoflexus hugenholtzii JAD2
GTAGCGATCCACATCGCCAGGTGACTTGCCAGAAATCTTGCTGAGCAGCAATGCCTCGGCGCCATGGTCGTCCTGAGTGCTGGTAACAGCCGACAGGTAGTCACTTGCGTCAATACCCGCGAATGCAAATAGCTTCTTGTCCATTGAGCAGTTGTACTTGAACTTGCCGAGAGTGCCGGCGTCGGCGGCTCGCGCCTTATTGGCTGTTCTGGCTGCCATCGCGAGCCCGGCAATCATCGTGCGAGGGATACGCGGTTGCGAGTTTGCAAGGTTCATGGGAGACATCCCTCTTTGTTGCGTGACATGGTCAAGTTCAAAATGAACCAACGGGAAGATCGGGGCGTACAGTTGAACACTCGTACCAACCGAGTCTCGGGCCTTAATCTTCAAGGCCAATCGCCCGCCCAGTAGCAGCGACTTCATGAGGTTGCATCCACCTAATTGTGGATGTTGATCGGGGTACCCACGTTGGCCCAGTCCCAAAGCCACTTCGCGTGGCGCTCGATCATGCCAAGGCATCCGTGGCTACTTGGGATGCCAAACAGCACTGGGCTGCGCCAGTAATTTGTGTGGAGTGCGGCGCCACCACTGGTGAAGTACTGCGTCCACTTCACGTTCTCGAGCTTGTAGTCTGGAACTTCGCCACTGTCGACGCGAAAGAGGGTGCTGCCAAGCATCGTCTCATTTTCAACGCGCCTGAGCACCTTGAAAACACCCAGTGGGGTTGACCAGCCGGGACGCCCACTTGTCAAGGCTGCCATGTACACCCGCGTCACACCCTCGTACGCTACAAAGACCTGGTGCGTGATGTTGACGTCTATCCATTTGGCGCCGTTCCGGCCGAGTGACATCGTTGGCGGAACCGGTGCTTCGGTGACAACCTTCGCAACCAGAAGGCCTGAGTACACGTATCGCTCAGGTGAGATGTCGCCAAGGGGTAGTTCCACCCACGTGCCGTCGCTCGCCTTTCGTCGAACACCCATCACCCGTGCCCAGGTCCGGTTGTCTGCTTCGAGCTCTTCGCCCTCTACCCACGAGGAAATCGTGACCTCGTCACCGCGGAGCACCTGACCCGCCGAGGCCATCACGGTATGCGGTTCCTGTCGAAGGTTCGCGCGTTCACCGGAAACGATCCCCACCCAGCCCCCAACTTCAACGGCAGCCGGCTTCGGCGCACCCGTTTTCGTGACCGCATCGAGGTCGATGTAGGCGAAATTGCGAGTGACCGGGTTGAATATCGTCAGACGGGCTCCGGCCAGCGGTTCCATTACAAGGAATCTGTCTCCATCCTTGACTGACCCGAAACTGACCCCATCGCTTATTGCGCTCCAGAGATTTGTCGCTCGGATCGCTTTAACCCACCACGGTCGATGGCCGTCAGGAACCGTCACGAACGCGGGGGACGACCAGATGACTTCATCTTCTGGGGTCGGCGCCTGGCTCGGTCCAACCTTGGAGCCGTCTAAATATCCGACCCGTGAGGTGCGGGCATCTTGAACGTAATAGTGCCCGTCGCCAGGGTCACCAAGGACCATGATTTTCGTGAACTGGGGCAATGCAGCGACAACCTCTGAGCTGTTCTTCCTTCCATTCTGCAGATTCGTCGCTTCCAGCGTCGCAGCCCAGAAAGGGCGAAATGCACTCGGATGCGCGGGCGACACCGGCATCTCGCCAGGAGGCGCTTGGGTAGGGTTTAGGGTCACCGCTTCTATATAGCCGAAGTTCTGCTCCCCCGCCTCACGAGCAAAGAGGCGGGTATTGCCGGTTTCAGGTCCAGCGTTGACGACGAGCACATAAGTGCCACGTGGCAGCTGCCCGAAAAGTCGGGCTGTCGCATCAGGACCCGACCAGAACTCTGCCGGACGGATTGTCTGCGCCCACCAGCCCTCAGCGGCAGCTGTCCCAGAAAAAGCCATGGACATGACCAAACTGGCCAGAACCGCGACAACAAGGCGGCGAAGGCGGTTCGCTTCCATCTCAGCGCAGACTTTCACTCGCAACGGCATAATACTACTCGAGACATCGAGGACGTTCTGGAGCATCCATTGGTGAATGCTTCAAATTACGCCTCTGACATCCAATTGGCCGGAGCTCGGAGAAGCCCATAATGGCGCACATCCAGTATCTACTACGGGCGGTGTGGGCGTCGCTCGGTGGGATTCTCCAACGCAGCCGGACTGACGGACGTCGATGCACCGCCAGCACGCGCCATCGTTGGCACATGATATCGGTTATCGCACTGATTTCATTATTGGGCCCGGGAAATAGCTACTTTCATTTTTTGTCTCATGTGCGTGTTGCGCACGCGGATAGCATAGTCGATTCGGATCCCGCGCTGGCAGAGGTTGATTTCGGCAATGAAATCAGGTTTCTTATCAGGGCGCGGAGCGCCCGCGCGGATGATCCTCTTACGTCTGTGCTTCTCTTGTACCGAGTTGATGAGTCTGCCGTCCAGAACACGGGTGTGCCGTCATTCCAACCCGGTGCGGTTGTTTCGGCCCTCTACCGGTGGCGCGTGAGTGGGGTCCTTCTTCCAGGTGCCGAGGTCAGGTACCAATTCCAGATCGAGACCAAGTCTGGCGCGAAGATCACTACCCCCGAGCAGTCGGTGACATATAACGACACCCGGTTCGACTGGCGCCAGATCAAGTCCGGGAAGGTGACGGCCCACTGGCATAGCACCGACGCGAACACCGGACAGGCCATCCTCGATGAGGCCACCAAGGCCTTGAACAGGATTGAACAGGAATTCGGGCTTGTGTCCGACCGTCCGATCAGTTTGTACGCATACGTACGCGCCCCTGATTACGCGAGCGCTGTCGCGACAAGTGGGAGGTCGCTGGAATATGCTGTTGGGGCAGGCATGGCTCGCGTGTACGTCCTGTACGCCGAACCAAACACAAGCGAGGCGCTCATCGCCCTGCGTCGTGAGATAGCTAGGACGGTCTTCGACCAGAGGACGACAAACCCGTTCTCGCCACCGCCTAGATGGTTATCAGTCGGTTTCAGCCGGTACGTCGCTGGCGAGGACGTCCCGGCCGAAAACCAGAAGGTGCTGACGGATTTTGCTCAGAACAACCGCCTTCTTGCCCTCAAGACACTCGCCGGCAACATGCCGACCACGGACCGTGAGCGCGCGCTCGCGTTGGAAGAGAGCCTCTCGGCCGTGAAGTACATGGCGGGGGCATATC
>CAMDTO010000261.1 GCA_945907765.1 Thermoflexus hugenholtzii JAD2
TTACTCGAAGGTAGCGTCTACTTTCCCGAGGGGGCCGAAGTCGGCAATCAGGCGGTCGCCCGGTGCGACGAAGAAATGTCCGGTGCACGACCCGGTGCTGACGAATTCGCCGGCGTGCAGGCCCATGCCACGCTCTCGCAACCAGTTCGTCACCCACGTCAGCGCGGTCAGCGGGTGGCCCATCGCTGCCTCACCGACACCAGATTTCTGCCACTTGCCATTCAGTGACAGATCGACTCGCGCCGACGCGAGGTCGATGTGCCTCCAATCGGTGACCGGATCGCCGGGGACGAATGCAGCCGCGCCATTGTTATCGAGGGCAGCCCCGAAATAACCGCTGGAACTGTACCAGTCCTCGAAGACGGTGTCGCCAATCTCCAATGCGGGATGGAGTGAAGCAACCGCATCCGCGACTTCATCCTCACTGAATGGCGTGCTGCGTGCAGGCAAAGCGTGCGCCATCCGGAACGCGAACTCCGACTCCGCGCACCGGTAATTGATGAACAGGTGGGCCGGGACGTGCGCCGGACTGGGGTGGACGCCGTTGCGGGCGAGTTGGCCGGGACTGGCACCCGGCATCCCTTCGGCACGCTGGACTTCGAGACTCGCCGCGCCAATCTTCCACCCGGCTGACGGCCAGCCGAGCCTGGCGTTGATGGACAGCATCGCTGTCATGGTCGATTCCCAGTGGCGGGTACGGAGGTGCTCCGGAAGGAAGGCGGTGTGCCTGCCGGCACGAGCAGTGGCAATCGTGGTCACCACTTCGTTCATCTCGGCGTCAGTCAGCCCAGTATCGCGTGCGCACCGGATGCCCGTTCCCGGGAAAGTTGGCCCGTGTATCCGTCGGCCCCACTTTGCTATCTCATCAGTCATGCGTGTCTCCTGTGGCCTGTCAGCATACTGGCGCCGAGTAGCGGTCAACGTTCCGGCCAATCGCTCGTGACTCGTTATGTCATGAGAGTCAGCGTCCTTCTGGTCGGCGCGACAATGCTGATGCCGGACCTGGCTGAGTGCTTGGTCGTGCAACGGTTTCCATGTGCCGGCGTTTGTTCCCGACACTTCGAGTCACGGCGAGGTTGATTGAACAGCGATGAAGTGAGCGGACTTTCACAAGTGACTGACATATGCGAGTAATTATGATCTACACTTGATTGGTGATCAGAATGCGATGATTTTGCAAGCGGTATGCACTGCACTGCATCGTTTTGGCGCTTGTGCTCTTTCCAGTCAATGCATTGGTCCAAGTGTCCCGCTCTGCACCGAAGGACTACTTGGAGAGTTTTTCGAACTGGTCCTCCCCCGTCCCCCCGGCGTGGAGGGTGGGTCATGACCTGGAGGTTGTCTCTCCGTCAGGCATCACCTACGCTGTCGGTACCTCACATGTTCGCCGGTCACTCAGCTCGTGGAACTATGTCCGGATCACTCCGGCGGACGAGGCTCCCTACCTAGTCGGTGGGAGCGGCGCAAGGATTGGGCGGTTCCATTACATCTGCGGCATGGCGGTCGCTCCTGACGGCAACCTCGTCGTCGCTGAAATGGGGAACAGTCGCGTCCAAATCCTTTCCCCGTTTGGGATGCCCGTTCATTCGTTCGGCGAGATGGGTGGGCGCCCCGGCCAGTTCCTTGCACCGTGCGGTCTTGCGGTCGATCACGATGGCAGCATCTTCGTCGCTGACGCTTTTGGCACACGTGTCCAGAAATTCAGCCAAGACGGGACGTTCATCGGCATGTGGGGTTCCGCGGTTCAGGCTCCGTTCGGATTTGCCGACGTCGACGACGAGGAGGACTACCGCGGGACTGACGCTCAACTATTCGCCGCGTTCCCGCGCGTTGACGTCGGTGCAAACGAGATCGTTGTTGAGCGGTTCGGCACCGAATCCTCACAACGTGGTAACCGTTCACGGGGGTCAGTTCGAAACGAACTACTGGTGACTGGTCCTGCCACGTCCGGGGGAGCCTAGGGTCAGGCGGGAGTGGGGAGGAGCTGGGGGACGGCAAGGCCGGCCATGCTCGCGATGCAGACCCCAGCCAAGTAGGCGAAGTGGTCCAGGCCGTGCATCCGACAGGTCGCCCCGAGCGTCAGCATGGCGCCATGGCCCGCGGGTGAGCGACGTGACCGGGTTGGCCACTTGGTCACCGGCCCCTGGGCCGGGATGGTGGGTGCTTGGGCGTGCCCGGCAGGTCGGACGACGGAGGCCGGTACGAGTTGCCCGAATGCTGCCCCACCCGGGTTTCGAGATCCCCGACCCGTTCCTGCAGCTGCGTGATCGTTGCCCGGAGTTCCAGTATGGTCGCTTGCTGTCCTGCGTTCGGCGCCCGGAGCGCACCAACCAGTGCCTGATAGGTTGCGGTCAGGGACGGCATAACTCGACAGAACGCCAAAGGTAACCCACCCGGCACCCTACCCCCGTGAACGGTTACCACAACGTGGGCAGTCGTACCGGCGATCCGTGCAGAGCCACGCGGTTGATCAAATGGTTCCGGCAACTGCAGCACCAGATACCGTCTCACTTACGACCCTGCCAGTGCGTGCGAACCTTGACCAAGTGGAGTTCCTAGCGTCGCTTGAGGAACCCTTTCGAAGCGGGATCGAATCGAGCTTGGATGCGCTTCTGGCAAGCGTCTACGGCGAGGATAAGCGCGATCGCAAATTAGACACCGTCTTCCTCACCCAAGCGCAAAGAGGCGGGTCGCCACTCATCTTTGGGGCAATCCACGGTCAGGGAAGTGGCGGATTTACCTACAGCTACGCGATGTTTCCGGGTGAGACCAGGCGGGTCTGGGATAGGATCGGGCGCCACGCATACATTCTTCCGACGACGAGCACCGGGGTATTCGTGTACTCCCGGGCATTCGCCCCATTTGGTGAATGGTGCAATTCTTGCATGACACTTCACGTCGGCAATTTCTTTGAATGGGATGGGCACAAGTTCACCCGGATCGGATGGAGCCTAATCCCGCACAAGTGGTGCAGCGAGTTGCCGGCGGGCACCTGCCGGCCGTGACGCACTTGCGGACTTCCGTGCATCTCGGACGATGAGCCTACGCGGTGAATGGCTGGACTGTAAGGGGTTCGTCCTGAGCCGCGTGCCCGGGTAGGCGAGCCTAGGAGGTCACCCTGCGGGTCGCCAATGGGTCGTCGATGATCCGTCGGGAAAGTGAAATGCCAAGTCCCGGACCTG
>CAMDTO010000262.1 GCA_945907765.1 Thermoflexus hugenholtzii JAD2
CTGGTGATCGGCACCCACCGGTTGCTGAGCAAGGACGTCCGGTTCCGTGACCTCGGGTTGCTGGTGGTGGATGAGGAACAGCGGTTCGGCGTGACGCACAAGGAGCGCCTGAAACAGTTGCGCAATGACGTGCACGTGCTGACACTGACGGCGACGCCGATCCCGCGCACGTTGCACCAGAGCATGGTGGGCATGCGGGACATGAGCGTCATCGAGACGCCGCCGGAGGCGCGCCTGCCGGTGAAGACGTATGTGACCGGCCAGGACGAATCACTGGTGCGGGAGGCAATCCTGCGCGAGGTTGACCGCGGTGGCCAGGTCTTCGTGGTCCACAACCGCGTGCAGACGATCCATGCGGTGGCCCGCAAGCTGGGCAAGCTGATCCCTGAGGTTGACATCATTGTCGGGCATGGCCAGATGGATGAGGACGAACTCGAGAAGGTGATGGTCGAGTTCAGCCAGGGGTCGCATGACGTCCTTTTGTGCACGACGATCATCGAGAGCGGTTTGGACTTGCCGAATGTCAACACGATCATCGTGCAGGATGCGGCGATGTTCGGTCTGGCGCAGCTCTACCAGTTGCGGGGACGTGTGGGGCGGTCCGGACAGCAGGCCTATGCCTACCTGCTCTATGACCCGGCCCGGCGCCTGACCGAGACGGCCGAGAAGCGGCTCCGGTCGATCTTCGAGGCGACGGACCTCGGTGCGGGGTTCCGGATTGCGATGAAGGACCTGGAGATCCGTGGCGCCGGGAACCTGCTCGGACCGGAGCAAAGCGGGTTCATGAACACCGTCGGGTTTGACCTGTACTGCCGCCTTGTTGCCGAGGCGGTCGAGGAACTGCGTGGCAAGCGCACGATACCGGCGACGGACCTGGTCATCGACCTGCCCCTCGGTGCGCACCTGCCGGACAGTTACGTCGGGGATGGTGATGTCAAGGTCCGCCTCTACCGGCGGCTGGCGACGCTGGAGACCGAGGCCGAGGTTGAGGCAGCCCGGGTGGAGTTCGCGGACCGGTTTGGCATCCTGCCGACACCGGTTGCGGATCTCTTCTTCCTGCTGCGGATCAAGGCCCTGGCGAGGGCGCGGTTCGTGCGGGCGATCGAGACCCAGGATGGAGTGGTGACCGGGCCCGAACTGGTGCTGAAACTCTCGCCGTTCGTCGTGTGCGACCGTGTGGCGTTGTACAAGGCATTCGGGACGCGCGCTGTGGTCAAGGGGGGACAGGTGAGGATTCCGCGGGCCACGTCGGCCGAGAAGTGGCGGCGCGACCTGCTGATTGCCCTGGACAGCCTGCGGGTGATCGAGGCCGCACCGGCAAGTGCCGGCATGTCCTTGGTACCCCAGCCAAATCGTCCATGATCCAGAATGGAGGAGCCCCTCCCCGGGAAGGAGAGGGGAGTATGGTTCGGTTGGTGAACCGGCAGTGCTCCTGATTCGCATGCGCCCCGCTTTGCACGACATTGCTATATTCGAAAAGGGTTCGGACTGAACCACCTTCGCCCGCCGATGGAGGGCCTCCACTACCTACTCCTCGTCAAGAGGGAGTGGGGTGAGGTGCTCCGGGGGCCAGATCGAGATCAAGATGGCAACCGCAGCCAAGAAGCCCGCCGCGGCGGCAAAACCGAAGAAACCAGTCGTCGCTGATACGATCAAGGCGAAAAAGCTCGTCATTGTCGAGTCCCCGGCCAAGGCCAAGACGATCGAGAAGTTCCTTGGTCGGGGGTACTCGGTAAAGGCGTCACTCGGCCATGTCCGCGATCTGCCCAAGCGCCGGCTTGGGGTGGACATTGACGAGGAATTCGCGCCGAGTTACGTGGTGCCCAAGGAGAAGAAGGACCTGGTCAAGGAGTTGACCCTGCTTGCCCGTGGTGCTTCGGAGCTGCTGCTGGCGACTGACCCTGACCGGGAAGGTGAGGCGATTGCGTGGCACTTGCTGCAGGCGGTGCAGGCGAAGGGCAAGCCACCGATCCTGGCGCGACGGGTGGTGTTCCATGAGATCACGAAGACGGCGGTGCAGGATGCGCTCAAGCATCCCCGCGAGATCGATCTCAATCTCGTGAAGGCGCAGCAAGGGCGTCGGGTGATTGACCGGCTTGTGGGATACAAGTTGAGCCCCCTGCTGTGGAACAAGGTTCGCAAGGGCCTGTCCGCGGGGCGGGTGCAGTCGGTTGCGGTTCGCCTGATCGTTGATCGTGAACGGGAGATCGAGGCGTTCGTGCCGGTCGAGTACTGGACCGTGGAGGCACGCCTGCGCAAGCACGCGAAGGCGGCCAAGGAGGCCAAGGCGGCCGCCCGGGGCAAGGCCCCACGTGAGGAGTTCTCGGTCGGTCTGGTCCAGCGGGACGGTGAGAAGATCGAGCTGACGAACGGGACCGATGCGAATGCGGTGGTGGAGGATCTCCGCAAGGCGTCCTATGCGGTCTCAGAAGTGCGGAAGCGTGAACAGTTGCGGAACCCGTCGGCACCCTTCATCACGAGCACGATGCAGCAGGAGGCGGGGCGTCGACTGGGGTTCACCGCCAAGCGCACGATGACGGTGGCGCAACAGTTGTACGAAGGCCTTGAGGTGCCCGGTGAGGGAACCATCGGGTTGATCACGTACATGCGTACCGACTCGCCGCAGGTTGCCGGGGAGGCGCAGGAAGAGGCGAGTGGACTGATTGGCGAACGCTTCGGCGCCGAGTACGTGCCGGCACAGCCTCCGGTCTACAAGACCAAGGCGAAGGGTGCCCAGGAGGCCCATGAAGCGATCCGTCCGACGTCGTGCCGGCGGTTGCCAGAGGCCCTGCGGACCCACATCACCTCCGACCAGTACCGGCTGTACTCGCTGATCTGGAAGCGGTTCATCGCAAGCCAGATGGTGAGTGCCGTCTTTGACACCACGGCGGTTGATGTCCTGGCCACACCGCCGGCGGCGGACGCCGGCGGGCACCAGTACCTGCTGCGGGCGAATGGATCGGTGATGCGGTTTGCAGGGTTCCTGAAGGTGCTTGACGCGCCTGAGGGCGAAGAGGGTGAGGACGACAAGCGCACCCGCCTGCTGCCAGACCTTGCGTCCGGTGAGGATGTGTCGATGGATGGTGTGGCGGGGACGCAGCACTTCACGCAACCACCGGCACGGTTCTCCGAGGCCTCGCTGATCAAGGCGCTTGAGGAGGATGGGATCGGCCG
>CAMDTO010000263.1 GCA_945907765.1 Thermoflexus hugenholtzii JAD2
GAACCGATCACCGGCGCCATCTCGCGCACCATCACCGACCGGCTGAGATGGCTGACCGCCATGTCCAGTTCGATGCCGTCCTCGTTCACCTTGCGCCCACGCCCGGCGAAGATGCCCTGCGTCATCACCACGATATCCAGGGAAGGGACTGGTAGTGATGACACGACGTCGCGCGCCGTTCGAAGGCTTGACAGGTCAGCCGCCACAAAATGCACCCGCGGGTCCGGTCGGTCGCGGAAGGTCCGTCCCACCACCCACACCTCGGCACCCTTCGATACCGCCTCGTTCACGATGGCCCGGCCAACCCCGTTGGTCCCGCCAATCAACGCCATCGTGCGACCACGCAACTCCTGCGGGCCAAGCCGACGCCTCGACCAATCCCAGTCGCGACGCACCGTGCCAAACATGCTCACCAGATGGCCCCACCTTCCAGGTTCGTGCAATCCGGATTCACCGGACATTCGGGAAACGTACCCGGTCTTCACCAACTGGCGGGATTCTCGTACGCACTTGTCACGCCGTTGCGCGAGCGATGCGAACCGCGACGACTACCCAAGGTCTCCGGGCGGGCAAGTATCGACCGTGCGTGCCGCAACGATGGCGCACCGGTCCGTCCATGTGTCCCAACTAAATCGCCCGGGCGGTGGCGATGGCACGTTGGTAGACGGCTTCCCGGGTGGTTGTGGCCTCGGGATCGAGCGTGGTGTAGGCACCGTCTGGCACATCGGGGACGTCGATGTTCACGCGCCGGCAGGGTTTCGCAAGGTGTGATCGAGAGAGATTAGCCTCCCTGTAGCCTCACTCACAGGCATGACCTGACACATCTTACGATGAGAGTTGATGGGCCGGCGATGGCGCCGGCGCTCCCAGAATGAGGTCCGTGAACGCCCGATGGCGGTCCCGGTGTGTCGGAGTTCGCTGCCCGACCCAGACCGATTTCCGTCACCGCACAATGGAAAGCGAAAGAGAAGGGGGGTGAGACGCTCCCGATGACACTTCCGCCGGGGGTCGGGATGGATGGTGCAAGACTGACCATCCATCCCGCGACGCGCTATTGGGACGTTGCGGACGCCGCGTCGGGACCACGTTCACCGCGTCCCCGTCCACCTCGACCGCGGCCACCGTGGTCCATCGAACCACGGTTCATGCCTCCCGTGTCAGGGCCTCCACGATCTGCCATCGTCCCGACCTGGGTCAGCATCCCGTCGATGCGCCCAGCCATCATCGTCGTCATCGACGCCGCGCGTTCGGCCGTAAGCGTGCCAGCCGCCACCGCAGCATCAACCCGGACCTGCATCGCAGCAAGGATCGAAGCCTTCACCGTTGTGACATCAACCCCATGGGCCTGCGCCACATCGGCCAGGGACTTCCCGGCAAGTTCGGTCCGCAGCACCTCTGGTGTCACCCCAAGTGTCGTGGCCACCGATCCCAGGACTTCCTCGTGCATGGCACCCGGTTCACCGGCCATCATGCCCCCGGCACCAGGAACCATTGATCCGTCTGCACCCCGCCCGTGCATCGCACCGTGACCGCCCGGAAGCATCTGTGCGCCCGCCGGCAGTGCCGAGGCCGCAACGCCGACTCCCCCGGCAAGGGTGATGGCAATCGCGCCACCGAACAGTGCGCGCCGTGTGGTGATCTTCATCTTCGTGTCTCCTCTTGGTGGCGGGTGGGTTCAGGATGCCCTCCCGTCACATTGAGTATCGACACGCCATGGCAAGCACGGGTCAAACGGTGTCCCATTCCTGCTAGGGACTGGTCAACATCCGGTAAATCATCTGGACAACGCGACACGTAGCCAATTCAGGGGCGAGTGTCTGGTATGGCGACGTGTCTCACGATAATCGCGGTCCTGCCCGTGAACCGATCAAATCCCGACGGCGACGTCTCCGGCACCCTCTCCCTAATCGGCAGCGGCGATATGAACCGGTTGTGCCTCAACCGGGCGCACTTCCCGCGCAAACACGATCATCACGATGCAGATCGCAAACGCCAGCAAGGTCAGCAGTCCGAAGATCTCAAAGAGAACCGGCCCAAGGACCGCGCCAAGGTGGGCAACCACCGACGCATCGAGCGACCCGCGCTCGGAAACCGATAACAGCCTCGAGACCATCGGGCCAGCCTCCTCGGCGGTCGCCCCAGCTGCCATCGCCGCCCTAAAGAGGTGCGCATTCAGCCACCCACCGCCAATCGCGACGAGGACTGCACCAGCCATGTTCCGTGCGAACTGCGTGGACGACGTTACTGCCCCGCGTTGGTTCCAAGGCACCGATGCCTGCGGTGCATACAGGAATGCGGTCGACGAGATTCCCTGTCCGACCCCCGTCAATGCCATCGCCACCGCGATCACCCAGACCGGCCAGCCGTCACTCGCGAAGGTTGCCGCCAGGCACCCAAGCGTGACCAGGCCAGTCCCCACGATGGACACCCGCCGGAACCCGAGGATGATGAACAGGCGCCCACCCACCATGGCTGCCAGCGACCACGCGAACCCAAAGGCAGTCAGGACAAGGCCGGTGGCCGTGGCACCTTCGCCCCGCACGCCCTGGATCAGCAAGGGAAGAAAGGACGTCAGCAGGAATTGGGCCGCGCCGATCAGCACATTTCCGGCATTGCCAACCGCAACCGCACGGATGCGAAACGCTCCGAACGGCAGGATTGGGTCCACCGCCCGACGTTCGACAATGCCGAACAGCACCAGAAGCACCACGCCCACGGTCACCAGCGAGATCATCGGCGTGCCGCCCCATACTAGCGACCGGCCACCCTCAAGAGCGACAAGCAGGATGCACACCACGCCGCCTGTCAGTGTCGCCGCCCCGGCGTAGTCGATGTTCACCTGCTTGCGCGCGATTCCTTCGCGCAGGAAAACTGCCAGCAGGGCCAGTGCAAGGATGCAGAGAGGAAGGTTCGACCAGAAAACCCATCTCCACGACATGCTTTCAATGATGAAGGCACCGGTTGAAGGCCCGAGAAAGCTGAAGAAGCCCCAGACACCGGCCGAGGCGCCCTGCACGCGCGCCCGGTCCTTGATGGTGTAGATATCGCCGAGAACCGTCAGCACCAGTGGCAGGATCGCACCCGCACCCAGTCCCTGGATCACGCGGGCACCCACCAGCAACGGCATTGACGTCGACGCCCCACACAGGAACGTCCCGGTCATGAAG
>CAMDTO010000264.1 GCA_945907765.1 Thermoflexus hugenholtzii JAD2
ACCGACCGGAGGTAAGTACTCTTCCCGGCCATGTTCGGCCCGGTCAGGATGGTCATCCACCCATCGGCAGCGTCGAGCAGACAGTCATTGGGCACATATCCGGTCGATGTGCCTCCTGACACCGCAACTTCGACGACCGGATGTCGCGCTGCCTGCACATCCAAACGGCCCGTTTCGTCAATCTCAGGCCGAACGTAGCCTCGCTTGACAGCCACGATCGCGAACGTGGACAGCGCATCAATTGTGGCCAGGGCATTGGCCGTTGCGCGAAGCCGACTGGTTTCCGCCGCCACCTGGTCCTGGACCTCATCAAAAAGACGCCGCTGTAGGGCGTCGATTGCCTCCGAGGCCGTCAATACCTTTGCCTCATGGTCCTTGAGATCCGGGGTCACGAACCGTTCGCCATCGGCCAGGGTCTGCTTGCGTGTGTAGCCGTCCGGCACGGGCCCCCGGTAGCTGTTCGGAAGGTGGAGGTAGTACCCGAAAACCCGGTTGAACCCGACCCGCAACGTGCGGATTCCGGTCCGCTCACGTTCAATGCTCTCGAGACTTGCGATCCAGTTTCGCGAGGACTGACTGTCTGCGATCAACGCATCCAGTTCGACTCGATACCCGGGCCGGATGATCCGTTCGCCACCAACCGTCTGGAGGGACCGCGCGGGCTTGCCTTCGACGGGCTCATCCGCGCTCACGGCTTGACCATTTCGTGCCCCGGCCCCAATGGACGTCTCTTCAACGTGGATTGCACGAACAACCAGGTCGGCAACATCCTCACACGGGTCGATTTCCATCACGACCGCATGAATCGCCAAATCGGCGATCGTCCCGGACATCGCTCCAGACGCCGGGGTACGCGCAATCTCGGCACCGGCAATCAGTGACGCTCGGATCGCATGAAGGTCCCTGGGGGATGCCATCCGTTGCGACGCCCGACCGGCGAGACGTTCGATGTCCGACACCCGGCCAAGGACCGCCCGGACCGTCTCACGCCGCGCCACGTCCCTGACAAAACCCTCAACCGCATCATGGCGTCGTGAGATTGCCTGCGCATCACAAAGCGGTTGTCCAAGCCATCGCCTCAGCATCCGGCTTCCAACGGGCGTTCGCGCCTCATCAAGGACACGCACCAACGTCACCCGGGCAAGTCCGCCACCGCGCGGCAACGTTGATCCGTCGTCATCCAGGTCAAGGTTCCGACGCGAATAGGGGTCGAGACGCAAGTACCGAGATGGGTCGTAGGTACTCAACCCATCGAGAAGTGGAAGACGCGACCGATGTGTCCGTTCAAGATAGGCCACCAACGCGCCGGCCGCGCGGATCGCCATCGGCCGGCCTTCACACCCGAAGCCGACCAGCGAAGCCACACCGAGGACACGATGCAGCGATGCGCGCGCGGCTGCCAGATCGAACTGATGCGGCTCCCATGATGAAATGCGCCGTTCAGCGCACGCGATCGCCTCAACCGTCGGGGGTTCGTCATCGGCTCGATTGGGTCTCCCAACCTCGGGGATGATGCACTCTGCAGGATCAAGACGCGCGATTTCGCGACCAATTTCTGCACCGTCATCCCCGTCAAGTTGGGCACACCCAAACTCGCCGGTCGTGATATCCGCATACGCCAGACCCCACGAGAGGGCACGCACACCTTCGCCCGGCACTCCTCGCCGTACGTTCCTGTCATCCGCTGCCGAAGACGCGACAACGGACACGAGAAAATTGTTCCGGCGACCGTCAAGCATCGACGGTTCCATGACGGTGCCCGCCGTCACGACCCGTGTCACCTCCCGGGACATCATCGTCTTCGCCCCGGATGACGACAGCTCCGTCTCGCCAACCTGCTCGCAAACCGCGACCTTGAACCCAGCCTGGACCATGCGGGCAAGGTACCCCTGCACCGCGTGGGCGGGCACGCCCGCCATCGGCACCCGCTGTCCCCGCCCGATCTCGCGTCCCGTCAGGGTGATCTGGAGTACCCGCGCACAGGTCTCGGCGTCCTGATCGAACGTCTCATAGAAGTCCCCAAGTCGGAAAAACAGGATTGCGTCAGGATGCTGGGCCTTGAGTGACAGGTACTGCCGACGCATCGGCGTCAGTCGCACATCGCCCGCGACCAGGTTCTCGGCTGACCCGCGGTCGTTCCCTGCGGACACGTCTACGATGCCACGAGTTTCTGGATGTCGCGGAACGACACCACCAGCATGAGCGCAATCAGCAGCAACATGCCGGCAAGATGCAGTGCACCTTCAACCTGGGGGTTGACACGCCGACCCCTGACCGCCTCGATGGCGACAAAAAGCAACCGTGCGCCGTCCAGACCTGGCACAGGGAGAATATTGAAAATCGCCAAGTTGAGCGAGAGGAACGCCATGAACTGGAGCAGGGTTGGGGTGCCCGCCCTCGCAGCGCGGCCGGTCATCTCGGCGATTCCAACAGGTCCCGCGAGTTCCGCCGGAGCATCGCGAACCACCACCTTGGCAAGCCCGCCAACCATGTTTACGACCATCTCCCCGGTCCGGGTGAGACTGACCGGCACGGCCTCGGCGAGTGGCAACCTTTCGAGCACGTACTCCGGGCCGAGCGAAATGCCAAGCGCGAGTGTGTTGGTCTGCGGGTTCATGCGTGGCGTCACCGACAGGTCGAAAACGTCCGACGACCGACGAAGACGCAAGGACACTGGTCGACCTTCACTGACCCGTACCGCTTGGCGAACTCCCGCCGCATCCGTGATGGCCACACCATCAATCGCCATGATCGAGTCGCCATCACGAACTCCCGCTTCGGCACTCGCCAGTCCCGGCTGTACTCCATAAATCTGGACACGCCCGCACCCGTCGCACGGCGACATCTCGCCGAGCATGAGCGCGATCGTCAGGCAAAGCGGTGCCAGCATCAGGTTCATTGCGCTACCGGCAACCAGAACCGCCGCCCGGGCCAACTTCGGCTGCGCTCCGAATGAATCCGATTGGACGACCTCGCCATTCTCGCCGAGCATCTTCACGAACCCGCCGAGAGGCAGGAGGTTCAACGAGTATGTTGTCAGTCCTCGAGTGATCGAGAAAACCCGAGGGGGATACCCGAACCCGAACTCGAGCACGCGGATCCCCGCAACGCGCGCGACCACAAAATGTCCGAGTTCGTGCGCGAT
>CAMDTO010000265.1 GCA_945907765.1 Thermoflexus hugenholtzii JAD2
TCCGGGAACGTGTCCAGGCCTTCTTCCTTGAGATAGTCCTGCCGGTAGTTGACGAACCAGTTGTGCTGACCCATCGGGATGCCGAGCCACTTGCCATCCACGACCTGCTGGAAGGGCGCGGCAGGCAAGTACCCGCCACCCTCCTTGCCAAGGAAGTCGGCGATGTCTGACACGTCTGCCAAACCATTTGCAATGGTGGCGGGAGGTGACGAGTACTGGATGATGTTGGCACCACCCTTTGTCTCGATGACCGTCTGCACGCGGGGCAGGATGTCAGTGGTCTTCTCAAACGATATCGTGACGTTATTCTGCTTGGCCCAGTCGTTTCCGAAAGCCTCGAGAACTTCGGTAAGTGCCGGTAGGAAACTCCACTCCCCACCAAGCCATCGGACCGTCGCGCCCTTGAGAACCGCTGGCGCCTTGGTCGGTTCCGGCGCCTTCGTCGCTGCGGCAGCCGGCGCAGTAGTGGGTGCGGCTGCGGCCGGTGCCTTGCTCGGTTCAGCGGGTTTGGCGGCTGCGGTTGGTGCGGCTGCGGGCTTGGCGTCCTCCCCGCACGCGATGAGCAGGCCAGTCGCACCGACAGCCAACCCAGTCTCGACAACAGACCGGCGCGAAGAGCGACCGGAGTTGGCCCGTGGCATTGTGGTCATTTCCCCCCCTTTGACAATGGTGCCCCCAGTCCGCCCCCGCGGAACCCTTTGGGCAGTCTTGTTGACGGGCAGCGTATCAGCATCGCATTGGCGCGGCAAATCCACCCTCAGGATCGCCAGTCTTGTGAACAAAACTGGAGGATCGGCGCGTATCAGCGCGTTTCGAGCCCCGTACGGGATGACAAGACTTCGCGCATGATCCGGTGCGCATTACGAATGTGCACATGAAGGATTGCCGCGGCCGTGTCACCATCGCCAGATACCAATGCATCGATCAAGTGGGAGTGAAGCACAAGGTCGGGACGTTGCCCATCCGTGACCGAGAGCAGCCCGCCGATGATGCCGGCAATCCGCTCCCACGCTGACCGGAGCCGTTCCTGGCGGGCCAACAACATCAGGTGGCGGTGGAAGGCAACGTCCGGACTCGCGACCGTTTCCGTGGGAGCCAGCGCGACCATGCCGGCATCGAGGCCTCGCAAGTATTCGATGTCTGCGTCGCAGACGTTCGCCGTGGCTCGACGGATTGCGTGGCACTCCAGGACGATGCGGAGGTCATAGAGGTCGTCGATGTCCGCTGGCGTCAATCCGACCACGACAGCACCGCGCCGCGCGGCGATTGTTACCAACCCTTCGTCGCGGAGGATGCCGAGTGCCTCGCGAACCGGGCCGCGGCTAACCCCGAGATGGGAGGCAACCTCTTCCTCAATCAAGCGTATCCCTGGGGGCAGGTCACCCACCAGGATTGCGGGTCGCAGGACGGAAAGGACCGCAGGACGGAAAGGACCGCATGGTGCAGTTCGGCACCATCGTGAACCACGTCACCGACTGAGTTGTTCTCGTGCCTGACGGCCGGGACACCCCCCTGGTCACCAGGGTAAACAAGAAGGGGTGGTTTGTCTCCGGCCGTCTCGGGTGCGCCCCCAGTTCGAATGAGTTCTCGCAATGGCAACTGGGGGCCGGGTGAGAGCCGGAGCAGCCGGTCGGAGAGTTCCCGCCGAATTCTCATTGATAGTGTCAGCCCCCAGTTTGATGCGCGTTAACTGTTTGACGCCCCTCGCCAGTGCCCGTCCTTGAGAACCGCACGGTTCATGACGTCGGAAGGCACGCTCCCCCGAAGTAGCGTCAGCGCGTGAGCGACTGTAGTTTCGCGGCACTCGATAACTGACGCATCGCTGATGCTCGCAGTGTGGGGGGTCAAGAGGACATTCGGAAGCTCCCGCAAGGGATGGGGGGCAGGCAACGGCTCAGGGGTGGTCACATCGATGCCGGCACCGCCGAGGTGCCCAGACCTGAGCGACGCGACGAGTGCCTCCTGATCAATCAGCCCTCCGCGCGCAGTGTTGATGAGGAGTGCCCCCGGTTTCATCCGCGCCAACTGGGCCTCTCCGAGGACGTGATGGGTCGCCGGAGAAAGCGGACAGTGAAGGGTCACGATGTCGCAGGTAACGAGGAGGTCATCGAGTGAAAGCAGCGGCACATCTCCCGCACCATCGATATTGACGTGCGAGGCGTTGATGTACGGGTCGTGGGCGACGACCTTCAAGCCAAATCCCGATGCCTTCGCCGCAACTTGCCGGCCAATGTTGCCGATCCCGACCAACCCAATTGTCTGACCACGGAGACGCTTCGGATGCGGGACATCACGTACTGCCCATCCTCCCGACCGGATCCGGTCCGCGTGCGCGATCAGTTGCCGATTGAGGGCAAGCATCAGGACCATCGCCTGGTTTGACACTTCATCAAGACAGTAGGTGGCGGTATTGCAGACGAGGATCCCGAGATCGGTTGCGGCTGCAATGTCCACCATGTCGACGCCGATGCCACCACGGATGATTGCCTTCAGCCGGGGAAGTTGTTCAAGGGCCGAGCGCGGAATATCAATCCATCCCTTGATGATTATGTCAATGTCGCGACAGTTCGCAACCACCTCCGCCGCCGTCTTGACCCGCAGGTACCGCACATTCACGGGAATTCCCGCTGAGGCGAACACCGCCTTCTCAACATCGTAGGCGTCGCTAAACCCATCGGTAATCGCCACAGTCCACGAGGCCGACCCAGAGTTCCCAGTCATCTCGTTCTCCCCCGAAATTGGCCAGACCGCAATTGACACTTCGTCGGGTCGGCTCCGGCCCGCATTGCTGCGTGATTGTACTCGCGGTCAACAGGCTGAATGTATTGCACACGATTTCGTCATCAACTTTCTGTCAATGCCTGGACTCTCGTCAACAAGAACTACTGACGAGTGCCGGCCACGTCTGGACAGATCAGACCAACGGGTGTCACCCATCGTTACTGCGTGCTCACGGGATACCACTGCCCACGGCTGACAAAGTCCCCAATAGGTCATTGTGATAGATTGACCAGCGGTGCCCTCCGGTCAGGCCTGAGGATCACAGCACCAGTCCCTGACGAGGCACCGGAAGGAAGCACGATGCGCACCAACCATGTCAGACATGCCCTCGCTCGGAACGAACCGATGTACG
>CAMDTO010000266.1 GCA_945907765.1 Thermoflexus hugenholtzii JAD2
GGGAGCGGCGGAACCCCAATCTTCGATGCGAACGGTGGTTACGGCAAGGGTTCCATGGGTAACGCCAATGGATACGGTGATGCCCCCGGATGCGGTACGTCGCTGCGAGACGGTCCCCCACGCATCACCATTCGACCACGGCCACGTCACGGTGTCGGTTCCACTATCCATCGTGCCGATGGTGAAGACGCCGGTCACGCCCGACCAATGGAATCCGGTCAGGGCGAGAATGGCTCCCCAGGCAAGCATGGCCCGGGCGTAGTGGTGACCGCATTCGGCCTCATCGAACGGGTTGCGTCGCTTGCCGTCATAGCGGGCGCGGATGTCCCGGATGACCCGAAGACCCTCGTCACGGAGTGAGATATCGGCACGACCTTCGTACAACATGCCCACGGCGGCGGTGTATTCGAACCCCGTCATCACTTCGGCGTAGTACGGGAAGGGCAATGCCGGGCGTTCACCCCGCGGGTAACTCGCCATCAGGAGGGCGGTCTCGTCGCCACCGACATAGGATCGCATCGGGTTGAAGTGGTCGTGGAAGCCAGACCTCCGATTGTGGCGCGCGATGCTGTGCAGGGTTGTGCGGACGTGTCCGGGATCAAGCAGGTGACCGAGGCCGTTCACATGGGCCAGGACCTGACCGATCAGTTGGTCGACCAGGCAGCCAGCTCCCAGTTGCCATTCGGGTGAGTTCGGGTCCCGTGCCCCCATCGAGGGGTGACGGAGACCCGGTGCGACGGCGTCCCACGTTGCGGGCGGCCGGATCTCGTGGTCGTAGTATTCGCCGTTCCAGAGGTTGGCATCCATCCACGCGCGCCCCAATTCTTCAAGGCGGGTGCATTCGGCAGCGAAGTCGGGTTCGACAACCGCGCGGGCCATGTGTGCGGCGGCACGCAACGCGCCGAGGTACCACGCGCCCATCTGGATGTTCGGGCCGAAGTACTCGACATCCATCGTGTTGTGCTGGGTGCCTTCCATGACACCGTCGCGGTCGGCATCCCATCCACCCGGGATCCAGGCGTAGGATAGTGAGGCACGGACCCGGGGCCAGAGGGCGTGGAGGAGACCGTCATCGCCGGACAGTTGCCATTCGCGGTAGGCCTTGAGGATGCATCCCATCTGGCCATCGGCCGCCGCGGGGTACGAGGCGTTGCGTTCGCGGGCTGCCGGGAGATCGAGGGGCAGCGCAATGCGGAAGGCCATGTGGCCGTCGTCGCGGGTTCCTTCAATGAACTCGAGCCGCCGGGCATTGCGTGCAAGTTGGCCGAACAGGAACGGGACGGTCTGCTCGTAGTTCCAGACGTGGGTGCAACTCCCGTAGCAACTGCCGGTGTGGTCGAAGGTCCCTTCCCATCCCCAGAAGTTTCCGTCGGGAGTTCGGAAACAGGTCTGTGAGCGTAGGGTGGAGATATTGAAGAGAGCGGCCTCCTGCACCTCGGAAGGCAGGTCACTCTCCGTCACGGTGCGCACGAACGCAAGGGACCGGTTCTCAAGAGCATCGAGGCATGGGGTCGCTTGCATCGCCACGTCCCACGCATCGGAAAAGTGGGAGGTGTACTCGTTGCCGATGACTGGCAGGCCAAACGCATTCGCGCCCCCGCCCAGGCCAACAGCGGTGCCTTCAGGTGTCCACGACAGTCGGTTCGGGAAGTGCCACGACAGGGTCAATGGCACGGTGATCGTGGTTGCAGGTGGGACCGTGGTGGCGACAACGATCGTTGCAATCGGTGCGTGGTCGGACGCACTCGCGTCGACTGGCGTCACATGTCCGGTTGCGGTGAAGGTGTCCCAGAACTCGAGGAGGGCGCCGCCCCAACCGGCGCTTGTCCAGGCAAGACGTGTTGTCACATCGGGCATGGGCGTGGATATGGCGACGGTGCCCCAACACTCGTCGGTAGAGGCGAGGCCATCGGTGCGGAGTAGGACACCCGTCAGCGTTCGCCCATCGGCGGTGGTGCCGGACCGGAACTCGTTGACATTTCGGTTCGGTGTGCCCGTCTCGCCGTTGGTGCCGATGAAGTTCCGCAAGACGAAGGCAACGGATGCCTCGACGGGCGTGGAACCCGGGTTTGTCAAGCCGATCTGGAGGGCAACAAGTGGAAGGCTGCTGTCTTCGACCGCCCCGGGCACGAGCGGATTCCACGCGCCGAGGGATACGTGCAGGGGAATGTCGGTGTCTTGCAGGTCGACCCGCCCGAATGGGTATGCCGCGTGGAAGGTAGCCTCGCGGAACCTTGGCAGTCCGTGGGTTGGTCCGGTTGCACCAAGCGGGCCCTCATAGAGGTGATCGTCCAGAGGTCCTTCGAGGGCCCTGACGGCAATTGACCCGGAGGCATCGCGGGTTCGCAATGCAAGGAATGCCGGGCGTGGTGCGAAGCCCTTGGCCGGTCGGTTGATGATTTCCCAATCGCGCAGGTCGCCTCGTCCTCCGAGTGAAACGGTGCCGGTGCCAATCCCGCCGACGGGCATGGCAACCCGTGCGCGGTGAGGGCCGCCATAAGCACGAATTGATGGCCACGACTTCGGGCCTGTCGGACGCGGGCTGGTCATGCGGGCCTCCAGGATTGGTGATTTTGGGACATGCCGGGGGCACATCCGGAAATTGCATTGCGCGATTGTCACCGATTTGTGACACGGGTTGCGGTGGCGGTTGCCGCGTGTGCGAAATGGCCCCATAATGCATCCAGATTTTCGTCGGTGATGGTTCCGTGGGTGTTCGGCTAGTCCAGACCCGCGCGGAGGCGCCATTTCGATTGATGTTCGCGCTCTGAACGTGGCCTGAGGAGCCGCGGGCTTTGCGTCGCCGCGGTCACGATTTTTTGAAAGGGGGATTGACTCATGGGCGCAGCAGTAACGCGTCGTGGTCTGTTGTCGCGTGCCTCTGGCGTAGCCGGAGCAGTGGCAGCGATTGCTGGAGGTATCGCACCGAACCTGGCCGGTGTCGCGCAGGCAGGCGTTTCGGCATTGGGGAAGGTATCCGGGAAGTTCCAGGTGGTGACGATGGTCGACTGGCACCCGGAGCACAACGCATACCTCAAGAAGACAATCACCGAGTGGGCCGAAAACAATGGCATCGGTTCGCAACTTGATCTCAGCGACGTGGCTGGCTTTCTTGGCAGCAGTGACAT
>CAMDTO010000267.1 GCA_945907765.1 Thermoflexus hugenholtzii JAD2
TCGAGGGCGCCACCCTTGGCGAGGACGGGGCCCATGTCAGCGGGGTCGTGGAGGAGCAGGGCGTCGAGGTAGTCGATGTGGAGGAGCTTGAGCTGGTCCTCGACATCGCGGATGACATCCTCGGCGGAGCCGGCGTGGTCGAGTTGGAGAGGGGTGAGGACGCGGTGAAGGCAGAGGCGGGCGGAGACGATGACGCGGTCGCGGTGGACCCCCTTGAGGGCGAGGCCGAGCTTGCGGAGGGAGTCGCCGTAGCAGCGGGCGCAGTCGAAGTGGTTGACGCCGAGGTCAATGGCATGGTGGACGAGGGCGACGGCGGTGTCATCGGCGACATCGCCGAAGTGGTTGCCGAAGCCCTGGGTACCGAACGGGATGACGGGGATTGACAGTCCCGTCTTCCCCCAATCTCGGCGGGGGACTTGAGGAATCTTCATGTAACTTTGCTCCTTTAGGCCTCTACCGGAGTGTACGGACGGGGTCGGTTCGCCACGTCAAAGGCGCCCGCACCCCCATCATGATCTTCCCGCCCCGGCCTCTTCAGCGAAGGTTCGAATATCCGTCAGCCGTCCGGCGAAGTCAAGGCCGTTCTTCGCACTGGCAAATCCGGCTCCCACCCCAATGGTCTCGATGATGTGATGTCCGCACGCGCGCCCGAGGTCTGGGAGTGCATCCTGTTCGTATCTAGAAGCGCGAGGCACAGGCTGTTCGCTGCTCCCGCAAACGTTGCTCGAAACGACCTCGAACGTCCACCGACCTCGCGGTCCACGGTGAACCCGGAGGACCCAACCAATCCCGACAGCCATCGGGACATTTGAACCTCCTTGAAACCAAGGTCGGGCTTTGCGCGAGTTTCCTGGCTCAGGGAAACCAATGTCGGATCGTGGCGATCACCTTCGCGATCCGTGCATCGCAGTCGTGACGAGGATTTGTACGAAACCTCGCCGTCATTCGCGTACACGCCTCGTTCAAACCTTGGCGCGAGCCCGCGCAGTGATTTCACGATACCCCATCGTTTCACGCCTGGGTAATCGGCGAGGCAGTACCTTGCGCATCATGCCGAATCCTTGAGCTGATGACTAATTCTGTAATTTCAGCACAATGGCAGAGGTGACCCATGGTCACTGATGTCATTCGCGACCTGCTCGGCCCGTCCTCGGGTGGGTGGGCGTTCGTCGGACTGTTTGTGGTCGCGTTTCTGGCGGCGACGCTTTTGCCGATAAGTAGCGAGGTCGCGGTGATTGCCATGATTGGCGCAGGCCATACAGAGTTCATGGTCATGACCGTGGCAACTTTTGGCAATGTACTTGGGTCTTGCCTGAATTATGTTGGAGGCGCGTGGGGCGCACAGTGGTGGGGCCGGCGCCGTGGTGCTTCAGACGATGGTGACAGAAACTGGGCCGATCAACATCCCGGGGCTGTTTCTCTGATGCAAAGGTGGGGTCCACTGGCCCTCATTTTTTCATGGGTACCGGTCATTGGCGACCCGCTAACCGTCGTTGCTGGCGCGTTAGGAATTCGATGGATTCCGTTTGTCGGGTTCGTCACTCTGGGCAAGTTGCTGAGGTATGTCGTGGTCGTAGGAGCAGTGGATTACGTCTGGCCAGGTTGGGCTCGATGACCCAGACTTTGCGTTGCAGGAATGTGCGCATCGTTGCCCCTACGTTCCCCGATGAATTGAAGATTGGCTCTGATGACGCCGGACAGATCTGATCTGAACCTCGACACGAGTGCATTTCACGCATTGATCCGCGTCTTAGCGTGGGTCCCGGTCAGTGTCGCGGTCGGTTGTCTTGCTGGTGCCTCGTCGGCGGTTTTGCTGCTCCTGCTTGAATGGGCTACAGCGACACGAACTGCAATGCCGGCCCTGCTTTGGACGCTGCCGGTCGTCGGCGCCGTGACGACTTGGGCGTACACGCGGTATGGCGGTCGCTCTGTCGAGGGGAACCGTGTGCTCTTCGAGGAAATAGATTCACCCCGCGAGCGCCTTCCGCTCAGGATGGCACCGATGATTCTCATTGCGACCACGGTTGCGCACGTGGCTGGCGCGTCGGTTGGTCGTGAAGGGACGGCCGTGCAGATGAGCGTCCCGCTCGCCGACCAACTCACCCGCTTAGGCAGGTGGAATCCACATTCGCGTCGCATCCTCCTGACGTCAGCACTGTCCGCAGGGTTCGCCTCGGTCTTCGGGACACCTATCGCCGGGATGTTCTTTGGTCTTGAGGTCCGCCGTGTTGGCCGAGCGAACTATGACGCATTGCTGCCGTGTCTGATTTCGTCGCTCGTGGGTAACGAAGTCACACTCGCGCTTGGAGCCAAGCACGCGGTCTACGACATTGGGTACGTGCCACCGATAGACCTCTGGTCGGTTCTGACGGCCATCCTTGCGGGTATCACCTTTGGCGTGGTTGCGATGACCTTTGTCAGGTCGATGCGATGGTCTGCCAAGTTGATGTCTGACCTGTTCCCGGTTCAAGTGTTTCGGCCGGTTATTGGGGGAATCGTGGTGGTACTACTCGGGTCCCTCCTCGGCACTGATCGCTTCCTTGGTCTAGGGCTTCCCATGATCACGGAAGCTTTCACCAAACCGGTCGCGACTGGAGATTTTGCGCTGAAGGGATTGATGACCGTTGTCAGCCTGGCAACCGGTTTCCGCGGTGGGGAGGTCACTCCCTTGTTCGTGATTGGTGCAACCCTTGGCAATGCGATGGGCATCTGGTTGGCGCTTCCACGCGGGCTCCTCGCTTCAATGGGGTTTGTGGGCGTATTCGCCGGTGCATCAAACGCTCCAATTGCGTCGTTCATCGCGGGCATCGAAATGTTTGGCAGCGGCCCGCTTGTCTACCTCGCCATCGCGTGTGTCGTGAGCTACTACTGCTCAGGGAATGTTGGGATGTTTGGCGCTCAAGCAGTCGGTGAGAACAAGGCTCCCGTAACCTTGCCATTTGTGGTCACTGCGCCCACGTGAGGTCCGTGGTCACGCCGGGATACACTGGATGATGTGAGCGCGAGCTGTTTTGTGACGGCGCGCATGGTCATCTGGAGGGACAGGTAGCAATGGCGAAAATCCCCGTCGCG
>CAMDTO010000268.1 GCA_945907765.1 Thermoflexus hugenholtzii JAD2
TTGATGGCGACGTCTCCGTCCGGAGCGGCGGCCACGGCGTCGGCGTGGTGGCAGGCAGTGCGCGCCCTGCGCCGTGAGGCGTGGGGTGAGAGCATTGCCGGCTTCTTGTTCGTCGGTCCGGCGGTCGCACTCTTCCTGATTTTCAATGCGTACCCGATCATCCGCGGATTGGTAATCGCATTTTCTGATTACCGGTATCTGGTTCCCGACTATGCCCCGTTTAACGGATTCGACAATTGGTTTGCGATGGCAAATGATCGGGTCTTTTGGGAATCATTTGGCCGGTCATTGCAGTACACGGCGATCTACTTCGCGCTGAATTTCATCATGGCGTTCTTTGTCGCGGTGCTGATCAGCCAGGTGCACGGCCCACGCGAGGCAGGCGTGTACCGGGTCATCTCGTATTTGCCGGTGATCTTGCCTGCATCGGTCGCTTTGCTGGTTTGGCGTCAGTTCCTAAGCCCTGAATTCGGGTACATTGCGGTACTTTTGAAAGGTCTTTTCGGGCCGGCCATTTCGGCGTGGCTGCGGGATGCAGGTGCCGTGGTGCCGATTCTGGCGACAATTGCGGCATGGAAGGCGATGGGGAGCAACGTATTACTGCTGCTTGTGGGCCTTTACAGCATCAATGGGGAACTCTACGAAGCCGCATCGATTGACGGGGCAGGCTGGTGGAGGCGCCTGACTGCCATCACCATTCCCCTTCTGTTGCCAACGTTCACGGTGATTTTCGTGCTGGCTGCCGGTGTGCTCGGCGAGGCCGAGGCATCGCTCATCTATTACGGGGTGACCGATGCCGGACCGGAGGGTGCGGGTCGGTTGATTGGCCGCTACGCCTATGAAATCGCATTCCTTCAGGGTGACCTCCGGTGGGGGTACGCAGCGGCGATGAACCTGACCATTGGCCTGACTTCCATGGGCATATCGGGCTTGGTATTCCGCCTTTTGCGGTCAGGGAGGGTGTGATGTCCGGTCTGTCGACCACGTTGCCACCGCCACGGCCTCGTCCGGCGAGGACGCCAATGTCAATCGCGGTTGGTTGGCTGATCAAGTACCGGGGCGGGCTTTCAGCGCGTGTATTGCTGTGGTTGCTCCTGTTGTACTTTCTCGCACCGATCATCTGGACGATCGCTTCTTCATTGAAGACACGCGCGGAACTTTTTCAGGCAACCCCGAGTTTCATCACGCTAAATCCCACGCTCGCAAACTACCAATATGCAATCAAGCGTCTAACCGGTTTCGATCTCTTCTTCCGCAATTCACTCATCGTCACCCTTGGTGCAACTGTTCTCCAGACGATCCTGGCGACGCTTGCAGGCTATGGGTTCGCTCGGTTGCGCTTCAAGGGCCGCGACCTGATTTTCTACACAATGGTGATGCTCATCTTTGTGCCCCGCGCGGGTGGACTGATGGCGCAGTACGAACTCATGAGTTTTCTCGGGTTGCGCAACAGCCTATTCGGGCTGATCCTGGCATTCTCCGCTGGGCTGGCGGTGCCAGTCTTCATCATGCGCCAGTCATTCCTGAACCTGCCTCCAGACTTCGAGGACGCGGCGCTGATTGACGGATGCAACCGCTTCCAGGCGTTCTGGTATGTCATGGCGCCGATGGCTACGGGATCGATGATGGTCGTAGCGTTGTTCGAGTTCATCAGGGTTTGGGGTGAGTACTTGTTCACCCTCACAATGATCGATAACCGTGAACTGTTCACCCTCGGCATCGGGATGGCAATGCAGTTCCTTGGCGTCTCGATGGAGTTTGGGGAGTTCACCAGTTACGGGTCACAGGCGGCTGCGTTCGTCATGGCTTCATCACCTGTCGCCATATTCTTTCTCGCGACGCAAAGGTGGTTTGTGCGGGGGCTAATGGAGGGTTTAAAGTTCTGATAGATACGGTGTGGATGGTGCTTTTCAGTCTTGCAGATGACGGCGTAGACGTGTCATAAGAAGACACCGCATGACCGGCACCACACATCATATCGACATCGACAATCAGTGCCCCTGATCCAACAGCCTGAAGTCGGACACAATCGCTGGCACGAGGAAATCCGTCCCGTGATCCATGCGCGGTCCGGTGACCGGGTGACTATGCAGACGCGAGATGCCTTTGATGGGCAGGTCACGCGTCAGTCAACCCTCGATGAGATTGCCAAAATCGATCTTGGACCGGTGCGTCCTCTGACGGGTCCGGTGGCAATCGATGGGGCCGAGGAGGGCGACCTCCTTGAAGTGCGCGTCGTCGATATCGTCCCGGCCTCGTTCGGCTATACCGTGCAGGTCCCGGGGTTCGGGTTCCTTGCCGATCACTTCCCTGATCCGCACCTGGTGCGGTGGATGATTGCCGATGGGTTCGCCGAATCCGGTGACCTGCCGGGCGTGCGCATTCCCTACCTTGCGCATCCGGGAGTGATCGGGCTGGCCCCTGGTCGTGCACTGCGCGAACGGATTGCCAAGCGCGAGGCGGCCCTCGTGGCACGAGGCGGGTTCGCGATGCCGCCCGACCCGGTTGGCGCAGTGCCTGGCGACCCGCTGATCGCCGGACACGCCCTGCGCACCATTCCGCCCCGCGAAGTTGCGGGCAACATTGACATCAAGCAACTGAACCCCGGCACGTCAATCTTCATCCCGGTCTCGGCCCCCGGTGGCCTCTTCAGGGTGGGCGATGTGCATTTCGCGCAGGGAGACAGCGAGACGTGTGGGACTGCGATCGAGATGCGGTCGGAATAGACCTTCGAGTTCCCCCTGCACAAGGGTGGGGCGTCAAGCAAGGGCATCCGGTCGTTCTATCTGACTCGGTAGTGTCCCGGGAAGTGTGTAAGAAGGGTTGGGTGGCGACGGGGGAAGCCGTCAGCCACCGGTCAGGTCCGGTCCTTGGAGTTGCACACCTTCAAGGGAGAAAGGAAACCGACACGATGGCTGACGACATGAGGATTGCACTCGAGGCAATCGCGCGCAAGCTGGCAGGGATGCACGACGGGGATATCCTGCGCGAAGGGGTCCGCATGCTGGCACACGCGCTGATGGAGGCTGAGGTGGAGACCCACGTGGGCGCC
>CAMDTO010000269.1 GCA_945907765.1 Thermoflexus hugenholtzii JAD2
AGGACCGCCCCGATCAGCCGCAGTGCCGACGCCTCGTCCGGGAAGACCCCGACCACGTCCGTCCGGCGCTTGATCTCCTTGTTCAGCCGCTCGAGCGGGTTCGTCGACCAGACCTTGCGCCAGTGGTCGGCCGGGAAGTCCAGAGAGGCGAGCACATCCTCGCGGGCGTCATCCATGAGTGTCGCCAGTCGCGGGAAGCGATCCCGGTACGCGTCCGTGACGACCGCCCACTGCGTGCGCGTCGCGGTCGCGTCCGGTTGCAGGAAGGCCACCCGCACCGTGCCCGCCACCACCTCTCGCGCGCGTGCCGGCACCGACGCCATCGCGTTGCGCAGGAAGTGGACCCGGCACCGCTGCCAGGTTGCCCCGTGCATTGTCCGCGCGATCGCGTCCCGCAACCCCGGGTGCGCGTCGCTCGTGACCAGGCGCACGCCCGAGAGCCCGCGACCGACCATGCTCCGCAGGAACCGCATCCAGGACTCGCGGTCCTCCCCCGGACTCGCCTCGACCCCCAGGACGTGGCGCTCGCCCTCCGCCGTCACGCCGATGGCCACCAGCACCGCCAGTGACGCCACCCGCCCGTCCTGGCGCGCCTTGACGAAGGTCGCGTCGAGCCAGACGTACGGGTAGGGCCCTTCGAGCGTGCGCTCCCGGAAGCGACGCACCTCGTCGTCAAGCCCCTGGCAGATGCGGCTCACCTAGCTGCGCTGGCTGCGACTGATGTCGTCCATCCCGAGGGCGCGCACCAGGTCGTCGACCCGGCGCGTCGAGACCCCGGCGACGTACGCCTGTTGCACGACGCCGTGGCTCGAGCAACGACGGAGCGTAACTCCCGTCCCGCACGCGGGGGACGCGCAGGTCAATCGTGCCGACCCGGGTGTCCCATGCGCGCTCGCGGTAGCCGTTGCGCTGGCCGGTCCGGGTCGCGGTGCGCTCGTGCGGGGAGGCGCCCACGTGGGTCTCCACCTCAGCCTCCATCAGCGCGTGTGCCAGCATGCGGACCCCCTCGCGCAGGATATCCCCGTCGTGCATCCCTGCCAGCTTGCGCGCGATTGCCTCGAGTGCAATCCTCATGCCGTCAGCCATCGTGTCGGGTTCCTCTCTCCCTTGAAGGTGTGCAACTCCAAGGAACGGACCTGACCGGTGGCTGACGGCTTCCCCCGTCGCCACCCAACCCTTCTTACACACTTCCCGGGACACTACCGCAATGTTCCCCCGCATGGCATCCGATGGCGGGTTCTTTCTTGTCGTGGTGGGCGATCCGCTATCCGCGATCCGCACTGAAATCCCGAAAGCCGCGTCACATACCGGTGCAGGTCCCTCATCAGGGAGTCTGATCGCAATTGAGTGACCGCGGTGTACGCTACCAAGTCGAGGGACATGGAAATGCCAAGGATCAATCTTCGTCACCGCCTCCTGAATGGGGAAACCGTCGGCGTAATCAGCGGGCACCAAAACATGGACATGGTGGACTGGCTTGGCCAGTTCCGCCCAGACGCCATCTGGATGGAATGCGAACACGGACCCGGAAGTTGGGAACAAATCGGAGACTTCTCGCGCGCATGCGACCTGTGGGGGGTGGGATCGATTGTCCGGGTAAACGCAAACGAACCTTGGCTGATCACGCGGACCCTTGATCGCGGCGCAAGCGGGATCGTTGTCCCTCACGTGTGCACACGCGCTGGAGCGGAGGCGGTGGCCGAAGCGTGCCGGTTTGGCCCGCTCGGACTGCGCGGAATGTACGGAGGCAGGCGATCCTACGGAGTGCCTGACTATTACGCCGATGCAAACGAGGAAATCATCTCAGTGATCCTTATTGAGGAACAAGAGGCGATTGACAACCTCGATGAGATCCTGAAAGTTGATGGCGTTGATGTCTTCTTTGTTGCGCCGTCTGATCTGGCGCAGACAATGGGGCATACGGGCAATCCGGGTCATCCTGATGTTCAGGCAACAATCGATGATGCCCTGCGCCGCATCCGGGACGCAGGACGAATTTCCGGCACCCTGGTGACGGACGCAACCCGAGACCGGTATTTCGACATGGGTGTCCAATTCGTCATGACGAGTTGGTTACCTTGGGCACAGTCCGGTCTCAAAGAGTTCAAGGCGTCTCTGGCGCGGCGCAACCCCCGCGCGTGACCCAAGTCAGTTGCGTGATTAGTCGGGCCCCCCATGCGCTGGGTGGCCCGTCCCGTTTCCAGAACCTCTCCGGACTACGGACCGATCGCAGGGCCGACATCTGCAGCATTGATCCAGCCGTAGCCCTCGGTGACCGGGTTGAACACCTTTATGCGTCCGGCAACCTGAGGCGCAACGACTGGGAAAACGGTGAATTGAGGTCCCGCGAGACCGAAGTCAACCGCGTCAGGCATCGGGCTTCCGTAAATGTACGCGCTCGCCCGTGTCGATTGGACCCAGGAAGGTGTGAGGAACACCGGCAGGAACAGGGTGCCTTGCAATTGGTCTACAGGCAATGCCATGGAGACCGAGTTCGTTTCCGGGTTGAACGTCGCCTGCTGACGCAAGTATCCAATGAACTCGCCATCGGGCCCATAGTCCGCGACGAGCCACGCGAAGATCGCATTTTCGGGAACCGCGCCTCCATTGGGATTGACTGGCAGATGGACGGTTACCGTTGGGACGTCCGTCACATCGCGCGATCCGACCGGAACAGGGCGACCACCGACCGCAACGCGCAATTGCAGGTCGAATGGAGCACCGGCTGGCGTGGTATTTCCACCACCGAGACTTCCACGTTGCACATCGGAAAGTTTGCTAGGCGCAGGGTCGAAGATTACCTCGACGTCAGCACCGGCAAACCGTGAGCGAATCGAGGCCACCAATTCCAGGCTTGCTTGAACACCGACAACGACGGGAGATCCCCCTCCCGTCTCACCGACCATCATGACCGAACCGCCATCGGATGTGAAACCCACAACCCCGATCGCACCGGGTGACACCGCAGCTACCACCAACCCAGATTGACCTCCAGAACCAGCCACTTGGAACCGTGCAACTGGGCGTCCTGTGGTGCTCTGGGTGACATCCACAGCCGACAACATGGTTGGTGGGCCAGCTCCAGCCCCACTTGCGGCGAAAGACCCGGCGATCGAACCGTAAATCGAATTTGGAGACAACGTTACGGACCCGCTACCGGACGACGGATTTGGGAACGCGAATTCGGGATCGAATGGGATGAAAAGGGTGGACGGCGTAGCTTGCGGAATCGTTCCGGCGACTCCAGGTTCAACTGGATTCGCGGGCGCGGGTGGAGCGATCGTTGCATCTGCAGGGACCACAACTGTGCCGGGAGCGCCGACGGGACCCTGCGCAGTCCCTGAGAAAACGCCGCCAGAACCACCAGCCTGGACCGGGATCACTGTCGGTGCAACCGTCGGTGTCGGCACCGGAGTACGTGTAGGCGTTGGGAGCAACGTCGGAACTTCAGGCCCGGGCGGATCGCGGCCCTCAACGGAAATCGATGAGGCAAACGAAATACTTCCATAGCTGCCGGGCGAGGCAAGCGTGGTATCCACCGGATTACCCGCCGAATCAGCGATGCCGCTGCCGGTTGGGATCACCAGCCCACCTGTGACTGAGTAGTCGAGACGCGAGGTGAACTGGTCGCGACCGACAACGTAAACAAAATTCAGCACTGTTGTTCCAGACCCAGAAGCGTAGCCCGCACCACCGCCGCCAGAAAGGTTCAGGTACGGCGAACCGCTCACATAGACCGGGTCTGAGACAGTTACCGAGATCGAAATGGTTTTCCCGAGATAGTAGGTGCCGTTCGGACTGACCGCATCAACGCGAGTGACCCTCGGGGCAGCCGTATCGATCGCCACGGCGACACTTCCGGCAAGGGAAAAACGTGTCCCGGCAAGCGGAAGGGTGAGCGTGGCGATATTGCCCGCGGCATCTGCGATCGACCCGGTACCGGCACTCAATGCGGCGGTGTCTACGTAGTCGAGCAGTGGCGATGTGTCACCGGGGGCCACGACGTAGTCAAACCTGACCGTCGAGGTTCCGCTACCCGAAACATACGCTGCAATGGTATCCACGAGACCGGTTTCCAACAGGAGCTCGGGCGTACCGGAAATTGTCACTGGCTCAGATAATGAGACATAGATGGGGATCGTCGTGCCGGCACGGTACGTACCAGACGGCTTGGTAGAGGTGACCGTGAGCACAGTTGGGGCAACTTGATCCACGGTGACCGGAAGGGCCATTGATGCGTTCCCGGTGTTTCCAGCAGCATCCGTGGCCTTGGCGGTAATCAGGTGGGTTCCCGTGGCAAGCGTCGTCGCGATCGTGAACGTCCCAGTGCTCGCGGTGCCAGACGCTCCAGCTATTTCATTGCCGTTGTCAAACAGCGTGACCACGCTTGCGGCCTCGGCGGTGCCGGTCACCGATACCGCGGTCACGTTCGTCACGCCATCGGTGCGGGACCGTCCCGTATCCGTTGCGGTGGTCAAAGAAACACCGGTCGGTGCTGCCGGCGAGGTTGTGTCAACCAGGATCGCCGCGCCTCCGGCCAGGGATTCCAGTGTCCCAGGGATCGGGAGCGAATAGTCCGCCTCATTCCCCGACGCGTCGCTGATCGCCCCGCCGGACACGGTAAGTGATCGCACCGAAACGTAGTCCAGATCTGCCGACGTGTCGCCAGACTGGACCGTGTAGCGGAACGTCAAGGTCGCCGTGCCGCTCCCACTGGTCAGCTCGACCTGCCGGTCAACCAGCCCCGTCTCCAGAAGGAGCTTGGCGGTCCCGGTCACCGTGACTGGTTCCGAAAAGGTAACCAACACCGGAATCACGGATCCCGCCGAATAGGGACCGTCCGCAGCCGTCTTCGTGACCAAGGTCACCTCAGGAACGGATGTGTCGACCACGATTGCGCCAGATTGGCTGAGTGACCCGATTGGAAGCGTGAGCACAGCGTCATTTCCTGCAGCATCGCGCACCGTGGCACCGTTCAGTGTCAACGCGCCTGTGCCAAGCACATCGAGACCAGTCGATGAATCACCCCGTGTCACCGTGTAGCGGAACGTCAAGGTTACGGTTCCGGAACCGGAGGCGTAATTGACCGTACGTCCAGACCCGCCGGTCGCAATCGTGAGTTCAATCGTGAGTTGGGGAATTCCACCCGAGGTTCCAACAACGACTGGTTCAGTGAAACGCACTTCAATTGGGATCATCGCACCGATTCCATAGGTGCCTGGGATGACGGATGTGGCCACTCCGGACACCGTCGGTGCCGTCGTGTCGATGACGATGGTCTGCTGGGTAGAGAGACCGGACTGGGCAAGGCCAGGCAGGGTCAGCACAGCCAAGTTCCCCGCCGCATCCGTGATGGTTCCCGTCAAGGCAGTTGTGGACAGGTAGTCAAGATGAGGCGATATGTCACCGGTCACCACGGTGTAGGTGCAGGTTAGGGTTGCCGAGGCCGTGACAGCCGGACAGGCCGCGGTCCGATCTGTCGACCCGGTTTCAAGTTGAAGCTGGGAGGCGCTCGTCGACGTGACCGGTTCCGAGAACGTCACGGTTATCGCGACGGTGTCACCAGCCTTCTTGCTCCCGGACGCTGTCGTCGTGACCGCGGTCACGGTGGGCGCGTCGAGGTCAACGACCACCGTTATGGGGTTTGTCGTGGCGGGCAGCCCGGCGTTGTCGGTGACGAGACCGCGCACCATGAACGTTCCGGTCGGCGCCGAAGAAATGGTGGCCGTCCGAGGCTCGCTTCCGACGAATGCCGTACTCCCGCTCCACGTCGCACCGCTATCGGTACTGACCTGGGCAACCGCGCTGTCAATCCCGAACGTATCGGTCGCCGCAGACAACTTCAAGGGAACCGCGCGGGATGGCAGAACCGGTGAGGCAATCGGATTTCCATTCGCATCCACGACCGCGAGGCTTCCGGGAACCGGGGGAACCAGGTCAACCTTGACCGTGACCGCGGAGGTAAGCGCACTGTTACCCGCGATATCGGTCACCCGTGCCCGGATCGAGTACGTTCCGCTCGTCAACGAGGCGGCCGACAGTGAATACGATGCTGCGTTCCCGAGAGCGACGGTGCTGCCCGAACGTACGCCGTCGACTTCCAATTGAGCGCTCGCCAGCCCGGATCCGGCATCGGAGATTCCGGTCAGGGTGAACTGCGGCGTGGCAACACTTACCAGACCGTCCGAGAAGGAAACTCCATAGGTGTCGCCAAGGGTCAGGATGCCCGGTGCCGGGGCGGTCGTGTCAACCCTGATCGGTATCGTAGGGCTGGACGCGTTGTTCCCGGCCACATCAAAGACCTTGGCAGAGATGTCGTAGACACCATCGGCCAGGGAACTTGGGGTAGACAAGTCATACCCCCCATCCGTCGCGAGCAAAACTGGGCTGCCAACATCGGAAAGCGTTCCCCCACCAACCGCGGAGCCACGCAGCTGGACCTTCCAGATGCCAGAACCGGTGTCGCCCGCGCCGGTTACCCGGAACGTAGGGGTGGCAACGCTGGTGACCGCGTCAGAAGGGCTCGCCCCCGTATCGGAGCCTATCCACATGGCCACCGTCCCCGGCACAGGTGCGGACCCGTCGACGGTGACCGTGATCGCCGGAGTGGTTGATTGACGCCCCGCCTTGTCGGTGACCACCGCCTGGAACCGGTACTCAGCGTCGGTCAACGCGGATGATGTCAACAGGTATG
>CAMDTO010000270.1 GCA_945907765.1 Thermoflexus hugenholtzii JAD2
CCATCTTCATATCTGATTCTTGCATGCGAGCGTGAGACGAAGGAGTCGTCAAGAAGAACCTCGCAACGCGGCTCCCTGCCGATTTCAGTCTCGTCCCGAAGATCAAAACGTTGGCCGAGGCCGCTCCCGCGCTTCACAACCAACCACCCTCGAATCTCTCCAGCGGGCACTTTGGGAACCGGAGCAACGGTGGGCAAGGGTTGCGCACCACCCCAGTTTGACTTCGCCGGGTCTCCCCACCCACCAGCATCACCAGGAGGGCGCCATGGCATCGGTCGCTCTGCACCATTATTCCTGGGCACAACCGAACCGCCCCAGACACTCTCGGGTCCGTCACTTGTCAGCCCGACGACACCCACCACAATGAGCCCAACGACCCCCAGACCGATAACCCACACCCCGATCTGCAGGTCATAACTCACTAGCGTGCCGTAGATACGGGTACTTCCGGAATTGAGCATCTGGTTCGCCGCGAACGGCAAGCCAGCAATCACGCCACACCCGATGCATGCCCATGACGCGAGTGCCGAGTCTACCGACATAACAGACACTGCAAAAGCGACGATCCCCGCGAACAGCACGAGAAAGAATTCCGCTTGCGCTTTTGACAGGTCCATCCCATTCAAATTCAAGCTGAGCGTCGTCCCGTCCGGAGACGTGCACGTCACAGATGCCCAAGGAAGGACAAACCCAATCACGAGAAGGCTTGAAACCGCCCTAGCCGACCAAGCCCATCCACCTGCTGTCTTGTTCATCTGACCGTTCTCGCTATCAAGCTCGTTGTTGCTGATGCTGCCCCACCACCCTCAAAACCACGTACCCGATTTAAACAATCTCTGCTCCAATTCGAAGAAGCAACCAAACCTCAAAACCCCTAGAAGCTCTCCATTGCAACCGCGATTGATTCCGACGGCACCGCGAAAAAGATTCCATCCGCATCTCTCATTCCCAAGGTGTTCATCCCAACAACCTCTCCTTTCAGAGTGATCAATGGCCCTCCACTATTTCCAGGATTAAGCGTTGCTCCAGATTGTAGGTACGGTATCCCGTTAAGCAATCGCATTGAAGAAAAAAGTCCCCTCGAAATCGTTGGTCCGCCCTGCATGCCATTCCGACTTGAATACGGGTACCCAATGGCAATGACTACCTCTCCAGCTTTGAGGACCGCAGTCTGCCCAAGCCTCGCAGCCGGCAGAGAGCGATCATCAAATGAGACGAGAGCGATATCCTCGGAAGCGGATCGGTACACAACCCGCCCTCGCAAATTAGGCCCCGTTTCACTACGAATCGTTATTGCCGTGCTTGTTCCAACCACGTGTCTATTAGTCGCAACCAGTCCGGGCTTCACGACAAATCCCGTACCCGTACCATCGGCGGCTGATACGAACACGACAGAGGGCAGTATCCGTTCCACAGCTTGCGGCTCAGTAAGGGCCGGAAGCGGGGTAACCGTTGGTGAAGGTACGGGAGGTAGCGCAGTAGGTGACGCAACAGCGACGCCCCTGACAGGTCCAGACCCATTCGCTGCTCTCGGATACGCAGTTGGCGGTAAAGACCCCGGGCCTGCAGAACCGCGCGAACTTACTCCAAGCGCTACCAACAAGCCCAAACCGACGATACCAACGCCCAACCCCGCAAGTAAGGACCGTCGACCGCGCTTCGGTTTGCTTGATGACTTGATATCACGTGCAACATATGACGTATCATCGGGTACAAAACTAGAGCCCCAAGAAAATGGTCTCGCACAGACCGCACATTTTAAGTCACCGATCGAGCTTTGCGAACCACAACGGGGACACGATTTCATGCTTGAACAGATTTTCACACACGCAGCAGCGGCCGCGTGTAAGGAATGCACCAGCAAGTAGGGCAATTCGGACAGACTTCCGTCCGATTTCGGCAATCCTCTGTTCAATGCCCCGCCAATCGCACCTTTGACGGCATTCCAGGTGAGATCAGGATCCCAAACCTGGAACAAACAAGCGCAGTTTGCAACGATCCACTGGTTGCCACCTTCAGCTGAGGGCGAGATGAAGTCTCTAGGAGAACCAGGTTGCAAGCCACACCGCGAGTGGTAACCGGTCAGGGAGGTCAGTTGGGAACGCGCACCTGATGACTGGTCCTGCCACGTCCGACGCAGCCTGAAGGCAGCCTGGGATCAGGCGGAGGAGGGGAGGAGCTGGGGGACGGCAAGGCCGGCCATGCTCGCGGTGCAGACCCCGGCCAGGTAGGCGAACAGGTCCAGGCCGTGCATCCGGCAGGTCGCCGCGACCGTCAGCATGGCACCGGCAAACCGTGCACCACTCCCGGACTGTGTGCCGAAACTCCCCTTGCGCCACAGGACGGCAGGCCGGATGGCACGTCCGACCAAGTTGTTGGTGGGCTCGACCCCGGGGACACCCGGAAACGTCAACAGGGCCGGCCACACGTGGTCGATGCCTTCGCACATCCGTCGCACCCGGGGATCAGCAGGTACGCGTCCCCACTTGACCCCTCCCGTGAACGGTTACACCACCATGGTCCGTGTTAGGCATTACAAGTCACTAGATAGTATGACCTATAAAACAAAATGACTTAACAATACTATATGGTCACAGACGGGGTGATTTCGACGCGGTTGGTCGAATATAGCCGTGCGCCAGCGCATCACCCATTGAGGGGTGTGCCTCCCGCCGCGTTCGGCCAGATCGCGTCGATGCTACCGGCGGTTTGCGCGAGGCGGTCGATCACCTTGCTCAAAGGAAGGTGGTGGACACCCACGCCTGGTGCATCGGCCATTTGGTTCAGCCTGTTCAGCCGATGGGCAGAGACTGATGATGCAAAGCTGAGCGCCAAGTCAGGCCACGGATCACGTGGTGCGACGACCATCATCGCGTTAAGGTTAAACCGCGATGCATACGATGGAATGGTGTCGCGGTGGTACCCAATTCCTTGGAGATACACCTCGATTCCGAGCCGATATTCGGGCGATTCGCCCCGGATTCGGACGCGCGCCTCGAGGTCGTGCCCGAAGTCACCAGCTTTTCGCGGTGCATCAATCGACACGACTTCAAGGCGCTGTGACAGAAGGTATGTTGCGAGAAATCCGGACTGGTGAAGAAGGTGCTGTAAGGCGACCTCAACACCGTGAAT